>ONIU01000232.1 GCA_900317935.1 uncultured bacterium | reverse complement strand
ATATTAGATTTCTTTGTGGATGAATAGTTACCGTGAATTGTTTTATTTGAATCATAGAAACATGATGATAAAACAGAAAACAGCAGCTCTGATACAGAAGCACCATAACCAGCTCTTTTTCTAAAGCCTGCAACTTTGAGTAAACTACAAAGACCAAGAGCGGAAAAAAGAGAAGAAAATGTATCAGTAAAATTGCTAGAAGAGGTATTTTCAGGTATCCATATTTATGGTGTGTTTTTTATGTTAACTTTTTGTTTTTACAGATAAAAGTACAACATATTAAACACACCTTTTCATCAATATCTATCAGATATATAAGCCTTTTTTGCTTATAATCACACCTCTTCCCCAAAATAAATCAATACAAGTTTTTAAAGAGCATCAAAACTAGAGTGAATCTAGTTTTGCTTTAAATTTCCATGTGGGAAACTAGAGTTACTAAACTTACATCCCGTAGAGCTCTCTACACAGGCAGTTTTACCAGAACTGAAATTACTGATGTTTTACACAGGCTCTTACCCGTCAGATTTGATTGCGAGCTTATCCCCGCCAGAGACATGAAAGAGGCTTTAAAAGCCTCTAAAAAATAAGAAAAAAGTTTTAAGCGGTAACTGTAAAATCGAGTTACATCACTTCCAGCCATAATTTATGCTGGTTATATCACATACCTTTAAATTTATCTGCTTATGCGCAATGTCCCTTGTAAGAAAAAATTGTTTTTTTCAATCTTGTATACTATAATAAAATAAATAATTATTGGATAATAGAGGGTAATTCATGAAATCAAAAAAATTAAGCGATTTCATTAACGTAATAAAAGAAAATACAACAAACTTACTTACTCCAAAGTTCTATTCTGGCTATGCGTTAGCAGGTATGCCTAATGTTGATGCTATGTGTGGCACTAGTTTGAGTTGTAGTGGAGGTGGTGGCCAGTGTGGTACCGGTTTGGACTGCGGTGGATCAGGCAGTGGTGGCTATGGTCTGTGCGGTACCGGTTTGAATTGTAGCGGAGGCGGTGGCCAGTGTAGTACTGGTTTGGACTGCGGTGGATCGTAGAAGGTATAAATTGAAATTATCTGATTTAATCCGGATATATGAAAGCCAGAAGTTTCCTGGCTATTTTCTTGTATTGAATCCAATAGTACCAGCATGGATCGTTACAAACCGTGCAGGTGTGTATTTTTTATCTTACATAGACCAAAATATTCCTGACATCACTAAACTTACAATCAATTCCCCTTTATTAGTGAATAATAAACAAGTAGATAATCACGTAAAAGAGCAGATTTTTAATTCAGGTATTCTTCAATTCAATAACCTCACCCCTTCCCATAAAACGTATTTTTTGAATGCTATCTATTTGAATATGACAGCACAGTGTAATCTTAAATGCAAATACTGCTATGCAGAAACAAGAGTTGAGAATAAACACAGTTTGTTACGCATAGAAGAATATAAAAAATTGCTTGATGACATAAGAGAAATAAATAGCAATACAGTATCTATTATGTTTACTGGAGGAGAACCGCTTTTAAATAAAAACACAATAGATATAGCAACATACGCAAAGTCAAAAGGTTTTTATACACAACTTATGACAAATGGCACGTTGATTACTGATAGAAACGTAGATAGCCTTGTACAGGTATTTGATGAGTTTAGAATCAGCGTAGATGGAAGTACACCAGAGATTAACGACATATTAAGGGGAAGTAACTCATATGAAAGAATAAATAAAGGGATTTTTTTATTAAAAAATCATAATGCCAAATTTACCGTAGCAATGGTGGTTAATAAATTAAACAAAGGTGATATAAAAAACATGCAGAAAGTATGGGGTAATAATTTAAAATATCAACCTTTTTTCCCTTTCAAAAATGAATCAAAAATTAATGAAACTTTAGCTATAACCGGAGAAGAATACTATAACCTACTATCAGATGAAGTGGGAATAGTACCGTTTTCATCTCTAGATGGAATCATAAAATCCCATTTAAACAACAGATCTATACATAAGTGCGCTATGGGGGATGGAGAACTTAGTATATCCTCAAATGGTGACGTATATCCTTGTCAGTTATTGCATTATCCTGAATTTCTTATTGGAAATATCAAAGACAATTCAATTCAAGAACTTTATTTATCAGATAAATGCAACTATTTTAAACATCATACAATAAAAGAAATAGACGGTTGCAAACAATGTGATTTCAGATATTTGTGTGGTGGTGCTTGTCAAGCAAGACACTATGCAGAAACAGGATCCATTAATGTAGCGGGTAAGTTTTGTGAATATGAACAAAATGCAATTGTGGATGGATTAATTGCTTCAAGTATAAATGTTAAATCTATTTAAATTTGTCATATATAAAAGTAAAGGAGTGAGACTATTATATATGACAACGCTCTGTCTGAGTGTTTTTTCATTATTTGTTGAGCTTATTTTTCCTAAGTTACTGTCTTTATTTATAGATGAAGTCTTAGTTTCCCGAGATTTAACATTATTTAATTATTATTTAAAACTTTTTATAATATTCTTTCTTTTCTCGATATTAACTATATATATATCAGAAACGCTTTCGCCGAGAATCAATTTAAAAATTAAACTAAGGGTTATAAATAGTATTCTTGACTCGTTTAAAATTATAGACCCCACATATATAGATCGATACGACAAAAGTTATTTGTCTAAAAGAATAAACTCAGACTCTGATTATGTTGTGGCATTTGTTTTAAGAACGTTTAACTGTTTTTTCACAAAAGGTTTATATTTAATCGGAGGAGTTTATTATATATATTCATTTGGCGTTTTATGGGTTTTTTATCTTGTTGCCATTAGTTCTACTTACATTGTTGCTTACCGTATATTAAAGCCTAGATTGTTGGTTTTATCTAAAGAGATATTAGAAACAGACAATTTATTTTTCTCTGCTCTATCTCATAATGTAACTGATTATAAAAGTCTAAAATTACATGAAATTGATCATAAATATAGGGAATTATTGACAACTTCAAATCAAAATTATTTAGATAAATGTATATCTAATGTAAAAGTCAGATTCTTTTTTTCTAATAGCTCAGCGATAATCTCTTATATTGTTATGGTTTTGCTTGTACTCTTTGGCACAACCTTAATTTTTGACAATAAGCTTACTGTTGGAGGTTTTATTGCGCTATCAACCTACTTTTCTATTGCAACAAATGCATTGTCTTATTTTTTAAGTTTTGGAAATGACTATCTGAATGTTAAAGCCTCATTCGATAGAATTTTAGAATTCTTGGATAAGAAAAATTTAGTCTTACATTCAAGTCAATTACATGTAATTAATCAAATTGATAATATTTCTATAAAAGAATTAAATTTCAAATTATCTGATCAGGTTATTTTTAATAATTTTAATTTAGAGTTAAAAAAAGGACATATTTACAAATTTATTGGTCCAAACGGATGTGGAAAAACAACTTTAGTTAGTTTATTAACAGGTATATATCCCAGAAATGATATACAAATCTTCTATAACAAAATACCTTTTTATTCCATTGATTTTAAATATATAAGAAAAAATTGTTTGTAACTGCTCAGAACCACTATTAAATTAAAACTTTCTCAGTTTCGCCTTTAAAAGCAAGAGCCAATGCTTCGAATGCATTTATGCCATGCTTCTTGG
>ONIU01000355.1 GCA_900317935.1 uncultured bacterium | reverse complement strand
GGAATCATCTTTACTTCTTTTTTTATGGCAGCAACTACATCCAGACTGCTTAAACCTCTGGCGGCCAGTTTATCTCTATCTAATAAAACGTGAACTTCTCTTTGTGCTCCGCCAGTAAGCTTAACTTCTGCAACACCTTTTATGCCTGCAATAGAATCTTTAAAATCGTTATCTGCATAGTCATAAAGCTCATCTATTGGTCTCGAACCAGTAATGGCAAGATTAATAATTGGCTGTGCATTTATGTCGTATTTCAAAACAATAGGTTTTTCGACACCTTCAGGAAAATCATTCAAAATGGTATCTATTTTTTCTCTGATGTCGTTTGCTGCAGCGTCTACGTTTGTTCCAACTTCAAATTCCAGCAAAGTCTGGCATACGTTGTCCAAACAGGAAGATGTAATGCTTTTTAAACCGTCTAATGAGCCTGTTGCGTCTTCGATACGCTTTGCACAGTCGGTTTCTATTTCTTCAGGTGAAGCACCAGGATAAATAGTTACAACAGTAACATAAGGCATATCGGTTCTGGGAAGTTCTTCAAGAGGAAGTTTTCTATAAGCATTAAGTCCAAGCAAAGTAATAGCAATCATCAGGCAGACAATAGCAACCCAACGTTTTACAGAAAAATTAATCAGACTGCCCATTATTTTGCTCCATTGGAAACTGCTATAGAAGAACCATTATTAACCATGTGCTGACCAACGACTATAACTTTGTCGCCTGCTTTTAATTGTTCACTTGTTACTTCTGTATATCCTTCATTTTCAAGCCCGACTTTTACTTTTATTAATTTAGCTTTTCCGTTTTCAGCAATAAAAACAGCTTTGCTACCATCACGGTTTACAAGTGATGATGTTGGAACAGCCAGGCCTGAACGGGTTTCAAGAACCAGAGTTAAATTGGCAAGGCCACCCGGAACCATAAATTTGCTATTATTTAAAGTATGACATTTAATCTTGAAAGTTCTTAATTCTGGCGATATTTCAGGGCTTTTATAAGTTACCTTGGCATCTTCTGGAATTTCCAAAAAGCTTTTTACTTTTACAGGAGTGTCTTCAACAGTGACCTTATGATAATATTCTGCCGGCAGATATGCTGTTACTTCAGTATCGCTTGGGTCTTTAACTGTAATAATAGGTTTTCCCATTGCTGCCATTTCGCCAGGTTCCTGTAATTTTTCAGATACAACACCTGTTAATGGGGAATAAACGGTAGAGTCAGAATATTCTTTTTCGGCGATTGTCAAGGCAATCTGAGCCTTTGCTAACTGTTCTCTAGCAAGGTCTATAAGTGTGTTTACGTGTTCAAAATTAGCTTCTGAAACTTTGAATTTCAGTTGAGCTTTTTCATAGTTGTCTTGGCTTGTAGAGCGGTCTTCCCATAAAAGTCTTGCACGTTTCGCATCTATTTTTGATTTTTCGTAATCTGCTGAAACCTGCTTTAACTGGGCTTCTTTTTCCTTTAAGGAAAGACGGGCTATTACGACTTCCTGTTTGCGAATTTCCAGAGTTTTTTCTAGTTTCAAAGGATCGATAATAAAGAGTTTTGTTTTACCAGCTTCAACTCTATCGCCTTCTTTTACATATATAGCTTCTATTGGCCCAGAAATTCTAGGGGAAACTCTGGCAATATTTACTGCCTCAACTGTTCCTTGTACTTGAAGCAGTTCTTTGAATTCTCTTTGTTTGACTTCTNNNTCGAGAGATACTTGAATAGACTGTGCACAAACAGTCATGCTTATTAGGCCAAATATAACTGAAAGTACTGTGGATTTTTCCATTTGTGACTCCTATTCTTAATTTAGGGATTAGGTTATAGGGAAGAGGAATTAGAGAATTGTTTAAGCAATCGCTAGTTCCTGCCGAATTTTGTGTTGCTAAGCTGTTTCATAGTTTAGCAATCTAACCTAATCTCATTTATAATCTTTTTTTGTGAATTATATCACATTTTTATACTTTTGTTTATTCTTGTTGGTTTTTGTTTCTATTAATCAATTTTGTAAACAATCAGTTATCTAAAAATGTAAACTTTCGCACGAACAATAACTACAATAATTACCAACAACAATATAAACTTTCA
>ONIU01000165.1 GCA_900317935.1 uncultured bacterium | reverse complement strand
GAAGAAAAGAAGTATTTTGACTACATACTAAGCTATTCTCCTTATGATAATATTGAAAAGAAGAATTATCCAAATATGCTTGTAACCGCAGGTCTTAACGACCCAAGAGTTTCTTATTGGGAACCAGCCAAGTATGTTGCAAAACTTAGAACCATGAAAACCGACAATAATATGCTTCTACTCAAAACTAATATGAATGCTGGTCATATGGGTGCTTCTGGCAGATATGAATATCTTAAGGAAATAGCCTTCACTTATGCGTTCATATTCAAAGTTCTCGGAACTTACTATTAAGAGCCAAGCGAAGCTTGGATGAGTGTTACTTTGCACTGTGGAACACTTCGTTGTGGGACGGCTGTTTACAGCCCGTGGTAATAGTCAACAACTACCACAGGCAACACCAGTTGCCGTCCCACAGATTGCAGTAGCAATCGTCCCACTATCTGCACAAGAGCCGCAGGCTCTTCGCTCTACGCTCTCCTGCTCTCCTGCTCTCTTATATCTCAGTTCTCAACTCTCAATTCTCAGTTCTCAGTTCTCAACTCTCAGTTCTCAATTCTCAGTTCTCAATTCTCAAATTTCAATTCTCAAATCATGAAACTCTACATCACCGGCAGCAGATTAGAAACTTACGTTTCCTGCCCATACAAATACTATCTAGCCAATGTGAGAAAGCTCCAAAAACCTTTTGGAAAGCCTTCTCCTTTATTGTCTTTCGACCAGGCTCTCCACAAAACTCTAAGCTCTTTCTACCGTTTTCATAATCATAACGAACCATTTGATTACGCAAAACTCATGAAATGCTTAGACTACAACTGGCGGCACTCAGACTTTGAAACGGCAGAAGAGTCGTCAGAATATAAAGCTGCGGCCGCCAATTCCCTAAAACAATATTTTGAAAAATATTGTTATTCTGATGATAAGCATATAGACACAGACAACTTTTTCAAGACTGAGATTGCTGGAATTGAATACGGTGGCAAGATAGACCGAATAGATAAAAACGACGACGGCACCTTAGAAATAATAGATTATAAAACAGGTAAAATGCCAGCAAACGGAGTTTCTGAGTTAGAAGAATCACTATCTGTTCAGTTGCTTTTTTTAGCCTGTGATTCTATGTATCCGAATTCGGTCAAAAGGTTAACTTATATTTATTTAAAAGATAACGAAACTTTGTATGTAAACCGTAATGATTTTAAACTTCAGGAAGCCTTGAGACAATTTAAAACTATTTCTAATTATGTAATGCAGGGCAAATTTGAAGCAAAGCCCTCTAATGCCTGTAGCTGGTGTGATTATAAAAATAATTGTCCTGATGGGCAAAAGAATACTCTATCACCAGCAAAACTTAAATATTATATAGACTGCCCGAAGAAATACTCTTTTAAATATATAGAAAGACAACCTATAAATAACGAATCTCCAAAAACTGCCCTATTGTTTTATAATTACATGAATTCTATGATGACAAATCTTTACAAGGGCGGTAAGCAATATTCGACTAAAAAGCTTATAGAACATGCTCAGAAAGCCTTAAACAATCATAAAGAGCTTGATGAAGAAACGACTAATTCTCTTTTAAACGATTGCAAAAAGTCTTTTGAATACATCAACGAATTAATAAATAAAAATGGATTTCCAAATACAAAATCTTATAAAGAAGAACTTAAATACAGTTTAGAGAGTATAAATTTATCTGCTAACGTAGACCGTATTGACGTTCTAGAAAATGGCAAACTGCAACTTGTTTCCTATAAAACAACCAAACAAGCCCCGAATGTTAATTCCCTAAAAAATGATATTTCAAATGCATTAATCTGGTATACCGCAAACCTTTTATACCCGGAAGAAGTTGATTCTATAAGATTTGTTTTCTTGCTGGCTGGTCAAACAATAGATTTTGTTCCATCAGATATAGCTATTGCCAGATTAAAAGATTATATTTCTGTTTTTTTAAAGGAAAAGGCTTTCGCTGGTGTGAGAGGTTCATTATGCTCCTGGTGTGACTATTATGGTCCCTGCCCTGAGTGGAAAATAAAACCAATAGAATTGGCAAATGAAACTCCAGAACAGTTCAAAAAGAGAATAAGATTAAGCTATTCAAAGATGAATCAGTATTTGAACTGTCCTTATGCTTATAAGAAACTTTATATAGATAAAATAGCACCTCAGCCAAAACCCTTCTTTGATTTTGGGAAAGCTATACATGAAACATTTGAAATAGTTTATTCACCAGATAATGAAATTATAAAGAAGCCTACTCTTGAAGAACTTATAGCAATATATGACAAAGTAAGGCTTGGCTATAGAGACAGTTTTTCCACAGAAGAACTTGAAAATAAATTTCGAGATGATGGAATCAGGCAGTTAACACTTTATTACAACAGATATATAAAAGATAATGAATTTAAACCTGCAGAAGCAGTTGAAAGATATTTTGAGATTCCATGCGGTAAGAATGCGGTAATGACTGGTTCTATAGACAGAATAGATAAATTGGCAGATGGAACCTTTGCAATTCTTGATTATAAAACAGAACAGAATATGCGAACTCAGGAAGAAGTCGATAGAGATAAGCAGCTTAGTATTTACTATTGGGCTGCGACAGAATCTATGGGGTATGATATAAGTAAACTCGCATTATTAATGCTGAATCACGATACAACTATCGAAACAAAAAGATTAAAAAAAGATATTCCGGATGTTTTAGAAACCATAGACCGAACTGCTTATGAGATGATTCATGAAGAAATCTTTCCACCGAAGATAAACAAATACTGTAAAGTCTGCGACCATTTGAGTTATTGTCCAATCAAAGAAGAGGTAATGAAAGAAATAACCACAGAATCAGTTGAAGAGTTTTTAGATGAATCCCCCGACCCTGAGTTGTGAGAGTTGAGAGATGAGATATAAGATATAAGATGTAAGAAGTGGGACACTTCGTTGTGGGACGGCAACAGAACAATAGAGCAACAGAGCGGTAGAGCGTTAGAGCAAGAGAGCCTGCGGCTCTTGTGCAGATAGTGGGACGTTTCACTGTGGTAATTGTTGGAAGGGTGAGAAGGGTTGGAAGGGTTAGAAGTGTTGCCCTAAAGCCCCTCCTTGAGGAGGGGTGGCAGCCGCGATGCTGCCCCATGATAGTGGGGAAGCTGGCGAGCTAAGCGAGACTGAAGGGGGAGCAAAGCGAAGCTTTGCGTAGACGGGGTGGTGACCGAGCTAGAGTAACTTTTATTTAGCGATAGCGTATGATTAACCACAGAACTATGGTTTACTCTGGTTAGGTCACCCTTTCGATTGCTACGCAATCACTTCAGCGACTCGCTCACCTCCTGTGGCTCGCTTGCACGCCGCCATCCTTGGCGGCAGCCCTCAAGGGGAAGCTTTAGGAGCTGATCTCCACATCGGCTTTAGCCTCGTCTCACCACCCACCACCACGATGCGCCCCCAGTTTAGCTGGGGGAGCTGGCAGACGTAAGTCTGACTGAGGGGGTCTTTACAAAAAAATATGCTATAAGCAGAAAGTATGTTATATTACTGACTATCTTTCAGTATGAGAGGCTATTTATGCTTAAAAAATATATTTTTTTGATATTTTCTGTGGCGGCGATAGCCGCCCTCCTAGGTTGTCACGCAGGTGGCAATTCTCCAATGGCCCCCGACGACAGTGCAACCACTGTATTGCCTTTAACCCGTACTGTCAATGAAAACGGTAGATTCGACGACATTATCTTCCCATCGGGTGCGGTAATAAAATGCCCTAACGATAAAACCTTCCAGGAAGGCGTAAAAGTCACAGCTACCGAAGAAAAAGTCCCTGTTATAACCGATAATAGCGGCAAATTCTCATATATCTATGTTTACAATATTTCAGCAGTAATGCCTTCTGAAAATTCGCTTACTGCTGATGTTCCCGTTAACACTATAGAAAAACCTATAAGTGTAACTATTCCAAACGACAGCACCACAGGCACCTGCTACATAGGCACAAGGGCCAGAGATAAAGACCCCTGGCGCTACAGCCTTGCCACCGACGGCATCAATTCAAACGCTAGATTTATGAGGCTTTCATCCAACCCGCCTAAGACCTGCACATTTAATCTTTTCAGACTTAATATCGAATTCAGGCTTTTCGTTTTCGATAACGAAAGCAAAAAAGACGAAGTTCAGGTCGATACTCTTACTCTTGCTCCTGCTGAAGATGTTGAAATTAAAGACGGCAAATACACAGGCAAGCTTACTGTTAAGCTGAACATAGAAGGCAATAACCTTAACGGCATCAAGGCAGAAGACCTCATAGCAAAAATCACTTACCGAAGCGAAAACCAGCAGGGCGCAAATATAGATTTTACTACCAATAAGGTCGATTCAAGCGACAAGGCTGTTACTGGCAGCTATGAACACTCCTTTGAAGTCAGCAATATTAAAGTAGAAAATACTATTGGAAACACTGCCGAACTCAGCTTCGAGCTTAATCTTGACGGAGTAAGCCTCGACGACTTCCCAAAAGATTTCTTAGTAGAATTCTACTCTAAGGGTAATGACGAAAACACCAGACCCTTCGAATATACTCAGACTTTCAGTTTTGAAACCAAAGAAAATGAGCCTGCTCCCGAACCAGAGCCCGAACCAGAGCCACTACCCGCTGGGGCTTATTCGATAAAATACGAACTCAATGGTGGAACACTTGCTGAAGGCATGACCAACCCCACAAGCTACACAGAAGATTCTGACACAATAGTCTTAAACAACCCCGATAAGAAAGGTTATACATTTACAGGATGGTCAGAATCCGATAATGATGCTCCTCAAAATCCAATGTCCATAGTTCATGGGTCTAAAGGCGATAAAACATTTATAGCTAGTTATACCCCAAAAAATTACATAATAACTCTAGATCCGAAAGGCGGAACTCTCAAAAAGGACAGTATTGAATATAACATCGAAACAGAAGAATTTACTCTTCCTACACCGACCAAAGATAGTTACACTTTTGATGGCTGGACTGGTTCCAATGGTGAAACACCCGAAAGAGTTATAAAGATAGAAAAAGGAACAACTGGCGACAAGTCTTATACAGCCAACTATTCTGCTGTTGCCTATACAATCACCTACACTCTCGGTGCAGATGACGTTACAAACGACAACCCATCAGGTTTCAACCCTGATTCAGAAACATTCACTCTCAAAGAACCCGAAAGAACTGGTTATACCTTCACAGGCTGGACTGGCTCCAACGGCAATACCCCACAAAAAGAAGTGACTATAGCTAAAGGTACTACAGAAAAGAAGTCTTACACAGCCAACTGGAGCATTAACTCTTATAACCTTACTTTAAAAAAATATAGAGGTTCCGGCGTTAATACTCTTTCTGGTGATGGCTTGCATGAGTATAATTCAGAAGTAACCGCAAGTTGCACATTGGCTGCTGGTTTTGAGTTCGACAGTTGGTTTGACTCTGAAGGAAATAAAATGCCAGACAAGTTTAAAATGCCAGCCAAAGACCTGACTCTGACTGCCTGGGGAAAGCTGATAGTTTACAATATTACTTACAACCTTGACAACGGTGCTTTAGCTCAGGGTGTGACCAACCCCACAA
>ONIU01000132.1 GCA_900317935.1 uncultured bacterium | reverse complement strand
GATAGATTTCATTCATCATAATTTTATTTGGAGCATATTTTGCCACATAGTGCAGACCTGTATTGCCTTCTTTATCCTGCTTGTTGATATTTGCTCCTCCTTTTAACAACTGCCATGCTGCATTGGGGTCATTTGTTAGTATCGCAAAATGTAAAGGAGTTTGCCCCTTAAGATTAACAGCATGAATATTGGCTTTATGACTTAAAAAAGATGCTATATATTTTCTCCTTATCGGTGATTTTAATAAAAAATAATGTAAAGGTGTGTTCCCTTCTGAGTCATACAGCCTTCTGAGTCATACAGATTTATAACTGCGCCTTTTTTTAATAATAATTCGAATAAAGGAGAGTAACAAACATCAGTTAAGAAAAAGAGGGAGTTTTGGTTGTTTTTGTTTAATAGATTTGGATTTGCGCCTTTTTCTAATAGTATTTTTGTATATTGGGGATTGTTATAGTTGCAGCACACCGCTAAATTGAGCGGAGTATTCCTGTCATTATCTAATTCATTTGGCTCAAATCCATTTTGTAGAAGAATATCCAAAATTCTGTAGGATTTTTCACCCATAGCTGCGTAATGTAGAGCGTTTCTGCCATTTATTCTGTCTACCAACTTTTTGCAATCATATTTTTTTACGAGGTATTCTACAATTGAGAGATGGCGATTTTCTACTGCGATACAAATTGCTGGTTCGCCGTCATAATACATTTTTGATAAGTCTTTCCCGGAAGATTCCAACTCTTTTAATTGTTCTAAGTTGCCTTCTTTTATGCAGTTATAAGCTTCTTCCCACTCTTTATCCTGAATATTCGTTTGAGGCTCATTATTCTGCTGTCCTTTTGATAGTATTAATCTTAAAATCTTTCTGTCATTAGTGTATATTTTTAAATCTTCTTTAATCAAAACTCCATTGTTTACAAGAAGTTCAAGCATTTTATAGTTTTTATTTCTTATTGGGAAAAACAATATATTCCCATAATTATTGTATTCTTCAAGCTTCCCCTCTGCTAGTGCACCTTGTTTAATTAAAAACTCAACAGCTTCATATTGGTTTCCTTCTATAGCTAAATATAATGGTGTCAAGTTGTTATAAGTTCTTTGATCTATTGGAATTCCATCTTCTAAAGCTTGTTTGATTATGCCTACTTCTCCTTTGGAAGCAGCTAAATGGATAATTGTATGATCTTTGTTGTTTCGATCATGAAGAGTTTTGGATAGCTTTTGCTTACAGATACTGTAATGAGTTCTTTTTGAACATCTTCAGGCTGACAGCTTTTTTCATTTCTTCGATAAGTGTATTTCCCGCTTAAATAATCATTCAACTCATTTGATAATTGCCGTTCATTCATTTTATAAAAATTATTGATATTTTTTGTGTTTGAGTTTTTGTCTAGTTCAGAACGCTTTTGTTCTAAAAGTCGCATTATATTCTTTGTATATTCTTCTAATTTATAATAATCTTTTTTGATTTCTTTAAATTCTCTTATTTTGTCTGCGAGATTTTTACTTTTATTGTCTTTTAAAGATAATCTGATTTCTTCTAAGAGTCTTCGTGTTTCGTATAGCTTTTTCCTAATATATGATTCTGTTTTATTTAAACTTTCGTAATCAGCTGTTTCTAAGGCTTTTTCAAACTCTTTCCTATTGTTATATGGAAGAACAGCTTTGGGTTTATCTATATAATCCAATATTCTCTTTTTATCTATAGGGTTTGGAATTTGGCGTTCTTGTTTTATATTTGATTTTTTCCCCGGCAATTGATGATGTTTAACTTCTGATTTTATATTAGCGGGGTTCAGGCTGGCTGGCTTTTCTATTTCTAGTTTATCTAGTGCTATAACACCAGCTAGTGCGCTTACAATTATAAAGAATATAATACTGCCCGGAATATGTGATTTTGATTCATCGCCTTTAGAGGAACAATAGTCCTTATTGTGGTAATTGCCGTAATCTTGATTCCGGTTTTCGTAATCTTTATTGCCCATTTTCTTAACCCAGTTTTTACTGATATAGATAGTATAATCATTATTTTTTTATTTCTCAAGTTTGTGTTTGCTAGGTTAGCTGTATATTTTTGCCTTATGATTTAGCTATAAAAACAATAAAAACCAACCACAATAAAAATTTTATTATTTTTACTAAACTTTTGTGTGGTTTATGTCGATATATAAAATATAAAGATGAAAACGAGGTAGGGGAATTATGTCTGAAATTAAAAGCTGGCTCTCTAATAACTATACTGCTAATGATTATTCATCAGATGTTGATACTGATTTAGCTGTAGCTAGACGCAGAAAAGCGATGGAAGAACTAAGAGGATTGCTCAGACAAAAATGTCTTCAACAGATAGATATCGCTATTAAGCGGGAATAGGCTATTAGAGCAATAGAGCTCAGATTACAGAGCATAATATATTAGTGTCAAGCTAAGTTTGACGTGGTAAGTGGTTAGTGGTAGGTGGTGAGAGGAGAATTTAGAATCACGTAAAATTGTTTACGCAGCTTTTTCTAATGGCTGTTCTGCTTCTTGGTTTTCGTGATTTACTTGTTCCCAAGCCATTACACAGTTTGTAAAATGCCAAAGTTCTTCTTCTTTTAATTCTTTTCCAGCTTCAAGTTTTTCTGCATAACTTTTGCATAACCAGCATTCTCTGTTTTGATGAGAATAGAGTTCTTTTAGGGTATCAAGACTAGGAGCTTCATTGGTGGAAGCTGGATTTAGGTCGCTCATTTTTGCCTCTTTATTTTTTTACTTAGTTAAGTTTTTTATCTTTTCGATGGAGCCTAATTATAAAGACAATATTTTAAAGTTGCAAATTGACTCTAAACTTTTTTTCTCTCTGTTCAAGCTAAAAGAATTTTTATCTTCATAAAACTCTTAGCTTTATGACACATTTTCTAAAATTTTTTAGAAAAAATTTAAAATAACCTTTGATAATTATTTTATCCTATTCTAGAATCTTTACTAGAGTAGTTCGTTGATTAAATATCATTACCACAGCGTTTATATAAGGATACATCTATATTTTGAATTCTGATAGCAATAAGACTCCTGTAAACAAGAATGATTCAAAAGCTATTGATTTATTTCAAGGCTTGACTCATTTTCGGAATATCTTTTTAGAAGGCGATAAAGTATTAATCGAAAATGATTCTATATTATATTTCTTTATCTGTATTATGTTTCTACTCGGCGTAGGTGTATTGTTCTTTTCTCTGCTTAACATAAGTACTGCTTATAAAATTGTTATTGGTTTGACATTAGTATTTACAGCTTTGTTTTTGATTTTACGCTTCGATTATTTTTCTGTTCTGGATTTGTCTGATAAATCTTTTCATAGAGAGATAAGAATCTCTTCGTTGCCTATATTTAAAGGTAAAAGTATCTATTTGGCTGATATCACAGAATTGGCAACAGATCATAAGAGAGAATTAGCTTTTGAGACAAAGATTCCTTTATTTATATCCAATTTTATTAATATAACTTTAGATGTTGGGGTTCTTAGATGTCTTTTAAATGGCAAAAACAGTTCTTCACTTAAAGAGCCTGATAAAGTTGATGGAATGGTTGTAAAATCAGCAATAGCCTATCTTTCCAAAAATGGTCAAATAGGCTATTTAAATTCTTTTTCAGGTAGAATGGATGCTGATAAGATTAATTCGGAATTGGTTGAAATTCTTGGTATTTTTACTAATAAACCGACAATCGTAGTTGATTCCAATGTCGGTTTGTCTGTAAAGAAAATCGGCAACAAGTTTATTCTAGAGCCTTATAAACTGAAGCCGGTAATGATTGGCGGTGGTTTTGCCGAAACAGTAATTATTTTATCAATTCTTTTTCTGATTGTATTTGCAATATTTATTTTGGTTTATTTTGAAATCTTGTAAAATTTTGTATAGTTTATAGTTAAGAAAAGAAAAACATCTGCCGATTGTTTTGTGAATTTAACTTTAATGGCTAGGAGGAATGTTTCTTGAAGCGCTTCTTATTTATCGCTGGAATGATGGTTCTCGGACTAGCTATTCAATCTAGTGCCGCTATTTATTCCTATAGAGATGAACAGGGGCGATTGTTCCTAACCGACAGTCCTCCAAACAAAAAGTATAAAATTGTTGTTACCAGCAAAAAGGAAAGGGAAGGTCCAGATTCGCCTTCTGCTGGCATAAGCAATCTTACTTCTACTTCTTTCAGCAGTCAAAAGAGTCTATTGCCTAGTGACGATTCTTTTAGCGACTACATTAACGAAGCAGCAAGCACTCATGGATTAGACCCATTCCTTATAAAATCTGTAATCAAAGTTGAATCAGATTTCGACCCGGATGTTATGTCTTCTAAGGGCGCACAGGGGCTTATGCAGCTTATTCCGGCTACTGCAAAAGTAGTTGGTTGTTCTGACCCCTTTAATGCTAGGGAAAACATTCTCGGAGGTTCTAATTACCTTCGAATGATGCTGAAGCGTTTCGATGGCAATATTGATTATGCTTTGGCAGCTTATAATGCTGGGCCTGGTAATGTGGAAAAATATAAGGGGATTCCGCCTTTTAGAGAAACCAAGAACTATGTTCGCAAAGTAAAGCACTATTATCAGCAGTATGCTTCTGCGGCAGGAGTTTCTACAAAGTCTGCTGCAAAAACAACAAGAAAATCCAGAATTATACCTACTGTTAATTCTGATTTGAGCAGAAGACTTACAATTGCTTATGAAAAATTTAATTCTGGTGATATAGATGGCGCTATGAGCAGCTATAGAGATATTTTAAATATCTATCCGAGAAATACTCAGGCATTGTATAACTTGGCTTGTTTACTTGATATGGAGCGCTGTTACGATGAAGCAATCGATGTTTATAAAGCTTCTTTAAAACAGGATCCTTTTCTTGACAAAGCATTGTATAATATGGCTGTAATATATGAACGTATGGGAATGAATAACGAAGCTATTAAAACCTGGAAAAAATACGTTCAGGTTACAAAAGACGAAGACAAAATCGTTATGGCTGAAAAGTTTATCCAGGAATTAACAGAATACGCTTCTTTAAATTAATAGGGGATTTGTCGTGGCCGCTAATGGTAGGACGCTTTTTGAAAAACTGATTTATGTTGGTATAGCTACTTTCTTTTTATGGCCTTTTGTTCAGCTTTGGTCTATAAAAGCTATACCTTTAATTAATTCTGATACTCATCTAAGGGCTTCCGTAGCTTTGGAAAACCTTATGGAAGGTGCTTTGGAACGTTCTTATGAGGCTTCTGGTTATACAGAAGGATTCAAGCCTATTCCCGGTTATGAAGATATCGGGCTTAATGGGAAGATAGAAGCCGTTCCTCAGCCAGATTTCCCTGATTGCCTCCTTGTTAGAGCCCAGGTGAAGTGGGGTGGTTTCCCATTTACTAAGACCATCAGCTTAGAGTATTTGAAATCGAGGACCAGACCATGAGAAGAAAAAGCGGACTTAGTGTTTGGGAACTCGTATTGTTTACTGTGTTTTTATCTATTGCTGCAGGCTCTTCTATTTTCTTTTTCTTTGTGAATTCTTCAGATGTTCGCAAGGCTCAGCAGAAATACGAATGGGTTTACGACATCAACGAAATGCTTGATGAAGTTTGCAGCGAAATTTCCAATTCTATTTATATAGATTCTCCTTTTGTTGGCGAATCTAATGAATGTTATTATTACGCTCCGGTTGACCCTACCAAGCTTGAAGTTGGAAAAGATTTAGAGGGTTTTGTTTTTAATGAAGGCAAGATGATTTATGTTATGAAGGATGGCCGACCAACTACAAAGCGTTTTGGTCGTTTCTCAAATCCTTTGGTTGCTTCTTGCAAAGATGGAAAATTTGTTCGTGTTTCAGCTTCTCAGATTGAATTAAGTTTTAAGGCAGAAAATGTAAATTCTGCTTCTGGAGTATCTGAAACTAAAGAATTTAAAAGAATTATACATTTGAGGAATCAGTGATATGGCTAAGTTAACAGACAAAAAACAATCTTTGATTCCTGTTTTTGTTATGATAGGCTTTTCTTTGCTGCTCATAGGTTCTCTTCTTGTAAAAGTTTATCAGGCAGATAGAGACTTAGGTCAGCTTCGCAGCGATAAGTATCAGGCTAGACTTGCAGCCGAATCAGCCATAAACTATGCTGTTACAAAAATGTGCGAGTCTATTAGAACTTCAGATAGACCTGTTGATCCCTCTGTTCTAACAGCTATCTTTTTTGAAGACCGTATTCCCATCGATGAATGGATAAAACTTGGAATTAAGACTAAATCTTTCTTCAGAATTACTTCTATTCGCAAATTATCTATTGATGATGACGATAAAACTAGATTGATTGATGAATCACAGCAGTATCAGATTCTTGCTGAAGGAAGATGCGGGCTTCACAGCTACTCTACCGCAGCTATAGTTCAGCTTTATGATTTAGCTAAGCTTTTCGGGGTTTTCCAGAGTCTTGATGAATATTATTATGGAAACCCGCTTGTTCGTTATGTCTCAGAATTTGGTTCTTTTAATGAATTCTATAAAGCCAATCATGAGTTGTTTGATTCCGGACGCATTACTATTCAAGGCAAGATTCTTGATCCTAAACTATTGATAAGCATGTATGAACCCGGAGGAAAGTCTCCTTTTGTATCTCCTCCCAATAAGCAGATTGTCGAAAATTACGGTGCTTTTTTTAATAGGGGAGGGGTATCTCCTTGTAACGGGCCTATTTATTGTGGATTGCCTGTTGTTATTGATAATCATGAATTTAATGCTCCGGCTCAGACTGCGTTATATTTCTATCATAGACCTGGCACTACTCCTATGTTGAAGGAAAAGGATACAAATTCTGTGAGAATGATGTATTCAAGCCCTAGAATTCAATATACATCAGGAAACATTGAAAAGCGCAATCTTACAAAGAATTTTGTTGATAGAGATTCTATAAAATACTCTTCTTATATTCCTTCTTGGAGACCTGATATAAATCACTTGAGAGAACTTTCCAAAAATCGTGGAATTTATATCAATAGCGAAGGTAAAGGTTTTCAGAACGGCAATCCTATTGAGGTCGATTATCATCCTGGCATTATAACAATGCACTCTGACAGTTATTTGACTCCAAATTCATCAAAGTATGAAATGGACGAACTGAAGGATGAAAAGTATATTGTTTTGGCTAGTGATGTTAAGTATAACGGCTACAACAACGTTGATGGTGCTAACTTAAATGGTGCTAAGCTGATTTTTTCTGAACGTTCTGTTTACATCAGAGGTGAAATCGGAACTGATCTTATTGTTGTAACTCCTGGTCATATCTTTGTTACTGGCCCTACCAACATAGATTCCAAGCTTAATCTCTTCTTGGTTGCTGCTCAAGGCACAGCTATTTCCACTGTAGATTTGGAAGAAGTTATCAAAAAGAATAATCCTACTCCTGAATTTATAGATGCTGCTAGAGAATGGAATATTCGAGCTGTTATTTATAAACCTGGTGCAGGTGTTTATTCCGCTGCTTCATTAGACAATAAAGACAGTAACAAGAAGATTGATTTTCTTGGTGTGGCTGGCGGAAAAAGTATTAAACTTCATATAATTGGTTCTTGTATTGGTGGCAATTTGCAACGCTGGATTGATAATACTGAACTTAATTCTCTGGTTATTGATCATGATCCGACTTCAGCAGAACGTCTTGCTGTTTCTCCGGTTACTGCCAATGTTTTAAAATTAAGAACCAGACCGGTTAAATTGAATTGAGAATTTGTAGTATCTTATGACGGTAAGATGCAAAACATGGTGAGTAAATGTCATTAAAAGAAAACTATGAAATTGTAAAAAATAATATATCAAAAAGTCTGACAGCATCAGGTAGAATTGCTGGTAGCGTTAAACTGTTGGCTGTTTCTAAAACTGTTGGTTCAGATAAAATCAAAGAAATGTTTGATTTAGGGCAAAGGGCTTTTGGGGAAAATCGCCCTCAGTCCTTGCGTGATAAATCTAAAGAACTGGAAAAACTGCCTATAGAATGGCATTGTATTGGCCATTTGCAGAATAACAAGATTAAATATGTCTATCCAGTTGCTGCTTTGGTTCATTCCATTGATAGGCGTGAGCTTCTTGATGAATTCATTGAATGGGCAAAGAAAACAGGCCGAAAGTGTCCTGTTTTGCTAGAAGTTCATATTTCTGGGGAAGAAACCAAACAAGGCTTTGATGTAAACGAAGTTTTAGAAGTTATCAAGGATTATAGAGAGAATGAATACCTTGATATTCGTGGAATGATGGGTATGGCACCTTTAGATGCTGACGACAATCAGGTGAGAGCTTGTTTTAAAAAGCTGGCTGACTTGTTTGAACAGAGTAAGTGCCTTGAAGGACCTGCGTATAAAGCTGTGGAACTTTCTATGGGAATGTCTGGTGATTACCAGATAGCTATTGAAGAAGGCGCAACCATAGTTCGCGTTGGTACTGCGCTTTTTAAGGAATAAACTTTATTCTTTCCCGGCCTTGGCTATTTCTTCACTGAATCCATTTAATGCTTCGAAAGCCATAAAGAGTTTGGCTCTCTTTCGTCTATCCATTGGAGGGTGCTTGAAAGAGAAATAGTCGCCATTATGTACCGGCCGCTGTTTGTTTTTTAAGTTTAAATAGGATTTCATGATTTTGTATTCTACCCATTGTCATAAACGTATAGCTTTCAGAGCTAAAGCCTCTGTGAGACGGCTGTTTCACAGCCCGTGAGAATAACATAACGAAAGTTCTAATTGTTCAAATTGTTCGAGTTGTTCAAGTCGTTCAAATTGTTAAAATTATTAAAACTAGAGTTAGTAAACTAAACAATTCGAACTCTTTGAACCTTGAACTCTTTGAACGATTATAAACAATTACCACAGTGAAACGTCCCACAACGAAGTGTCCCACAGCGAAGCGTATCACTTACAATTTTATGGTCTCGCGTCTACTGTCCG
>ONIU01000162.1 GCA_900317935.1 uncultured bacterium | reverse complement strand
TAATTCAACTATTGATGGATTGGGTAGACCGCTTGTGAAAACAAAACCGTCTATGTCTTTGGTTTTTATCTTTTCTATAGCTTCTTTAACATCAATGTTAATACAGGTTACTTTATCAAATACTCCTGCAGCTCCTAATATCTGTTCTACATTATATCTGGTTCCACTGTTCTTTCCGCCGATAGCTATTTTCTTGCCGGCGAGTTCAGATAAATTCGTTACATTGCTGTCTTTTCTGACTATAAATTGAATTACTTCAGGGAAAAGTGTAGCTATGCCTGAGATATTAGTCACTTTGTTGCCTTCAAACATTGCTTCGCCGTTACAAGCATAATAAGCTATGTCATTTTGGACCAAAGCCATGTCAACCTTACCTTCTTTGAGCATTTGAATATTGTCAACACTGCCGGCTGTTTCAATGACTTTTATTGTTACATCAGGAAACTGTTCCTTCAAAATGCCGTTTAATGCTTCTCCAATAGGATAATAAACACCGGATTTTGAACCTGTTGCTATTGTATATTCTTTTCTGCTGAGATTGTCACCACAGCCAGTAAGAGCTAGAACTGAAATGAACAATAATATAAAACTACGTTTCATCTTATCCTCCAAAATATTTAGCGCCATTTTACCATAATTATATTCAAATAAGATAGTTTTTAGTTTTTTCTCACTCATGTTTAGGGCAAACGCATTAAATAAATTATTGTAAAAAATGCTTTGAAGTTAGATATTTATCCCCTTTTTCAAAGGGGAAGGATTGCGTTAGCAATCCAGGGGATTTTTGAGAAGTTAGTTAAGTAGTAAAAAGTTAAGTCCGAAGACTATCGTTGTTAAAAAATCTCCCTGTCTGCAAATGCAGACATCCCTCTTTAAAAAAGAGGGTATTTTAGAACCATTTTACCTAACAAAATCCATAATTTACTGAAATAAAACGAATTTTAACAAGGGTAAAAAATTTTTTTATGCGTTTGCCATGATTCATGGTTTTATGGCTATTGACTATAAATATTTTTTGGAGTATAAATGCACAACATTTTTTTATTATTTATTTATAGTATTTATGAATAAATATGCAGCCGAATTTATCGGCACATTTTGGTTGGTATTAGGTGGATGCGGTAGCGCTGTATTAGCTGCTGGCGTTCCTAATGTCGGAATTGCCTGGGCTGGTGTTTCACTGGCTTTTGGTCTTACTGTAATGACTATGGCTTTTGCAATTGGTCATATTTCTGGTTGTCATTTGAATCCTGCAGTATCAATAGGTTTGGCTGTTGGTGGCCGTTTCGATTCTAAAGATTTGGCTCCATACATTATTGCTCAGGTTCTTGGTGGTATTGCTGCTGCTGGTATTCTTTACTTTATCGCTACTGGCAAAGCTGGCTTTGATGTTGTTTCTTCTGGTTTTGCCTGCAACGGTTATGCTGCTCATTCTCCTCAGGGTTATACTATGGGTGCAGCTCTTATTACTGAAGTTGTTATGACTGCTGTATTCTTATTTGTAATCATGGGCGCTACAGATGAAAGAGCTCCAAAAGGCTTTGCTCCTATCGCAATCGGCTTATGCTTAACTCTTATCCATCTTATCAGCATTCCTGTAACCAATACTTCTGTTAATCCTGCAAGAAGCACTGCTGTTGCTATTTTCGTCGGCGGTTGGGCTATTCAGCAACTTTGGTTGTTCTGGGTTGCTCCAATTGTTGGTGCTTGCCTTGGTTCTGTAATTTATTCTAAGGTAGCTTGCACTAAAAAGGCTGAAGAACCCAAAAAGGAAGAAGCAGCTGCTTAATAAAATCTAACAACAAAAAAGCACGTCACTTGTTGGCGTGCTTTTTTGTTGTTCTTTAAATTCTCTCTTTCGAGGCTGTCCGAAAACCAGGTTTTGATTTTATTGTATTATGCTAATTGGCTACACATTTGTCATAAAAAGTATAGCGTATGGGCTTTAGCCCTGAAAGCTATACGTTTATGACAAGGTGTAGATAACTAGAAAAGTAATTCTAATTTTATATTTTAGATTTCAAGTTTTCGGACAACTTCTTACGGGCGGTCTGTAACAATTAGCGGCTTTACTTTTCTGCCGTCACTCCAATAACCCATTGAGCGAAACTCCTCAGACTTTTTCATAGGTTTCAGATCAGAGTTTAAATTAAAAGCAGCTATGGAAAGCATATCGAAAACTCTGAAATCTACTTTCCAATCAAAATTTTCAATATCGTCTGCTTTTATATATTGAGCCAGATGCTTGCTTTTAAATGAATGAATATATTCATTTCTTCTTTCTAGAATGACTTTGTGCTTAGGTGGATATTCAGGACTTAAAGCGGCTGCTCTATTCCCAATCAAAGGCGGCTGACCATAATAGTCAGACTGAATGTAGACATATATCTTATTTGCTGTTTTAACTCTTTTGGCGGTATAAAATATTTCACTAGCAGCTATGGCATCTTCTTCAGGAACCCTATCTCCTGTTATTACAGCCATTCTTGTTTCGCGGCTGACACCGTTCAAATCAAGCATTTTTATGTAATCTCTGTTAGGCATCGAAATAATCAGAACTTTAGGAATTGGTAAACCAAAATAGTCATAGGTAGCGGCGGTATTTGCTGCTAAAACTGCTCCTGCACCATGCCCGAATATAGCAAACCTAGTGTGGTCTGTCTGAATCTTATTTTTTTCAAAAGATCTCTGAAGATAGTCTTTGGTTGATCTTATGATATTAAACATATAATGCTTTTCAGGCTGGTCTGTTCCTTGATAATAAGGGAACAGGACTATCCAGCCTTTTCGGCAAAGATGCCTGATTTGCCCCATATAATACTGGGGTGAGGGGGTTAATAAATCATGAATAAGTAGAACAAATCCAGCTTTTTCCGGAACTGGTTCAGAGGGTTCAAAAACTATATAACGTTCATGAGGGAAAATTCCTGATTCCCAGGTTGTAAAACTGCGGTGTAGATATTCTCTTCCTCCTGGCCCGGCAATTTCTTGAACTGGACCGTATTTTAGTCTTTTTGCGTAGACTGAATTGCAGGAAAAGACAATGATAAAAGCAACTACAAAAAATAAATATTTATTGCTGACTATATGTTTAGGAAAACGAAAAATGTTTTTTGGCTTTTGCTCAAAAAAATTCATGAGAAAAATTTCTTTTCAATATAATCCTTTATAAAATCAAAACTGAATTTTTCTAAGCCAATTATTAAAAACATAGCAATAATGCCTAATATACTTCCGGCTTTAATTTCTGCTCTTTTTACTTCTGCAAGTTCTCTGCTCTTAGGAGTTGTTATATTTTCAACAAATACTGCTGAAGAAGCCAAACTCAGAATTAAAACAAACAAATCTTGGCAAGCTTTAAGAAATCGCCAGAAATAACAGTTTATTTCTTTTTCGCCCTTCATAAATGGACGACTGGCTATATAAAATGGGAGAAGCAACGGACCAAATAAAAGTATTGTTAAAGTCCAGGCTATATCAAACTTGCCTCTTTTTGAACTGTCTATAGATACCCAAATAGTTGCTAAGGCTCTAACCCATCTAGGCCACATAAATTACTGCCCCCCAATAATGTTGTTTGCTTAATAAGATTAACACAGTTAGTATTTTGCTTCAAGATGTTATGGAAAAATAAGATTTTTATTTTGATATAGTCTGGAAGGGTTGGAAGAGTTGGAAGAGTTAGAAGAGTTGGAATCCCTACACCCTATACCCTATACCCTAATCTAGCCTCGTTTGAAGTATTTAACGACCTTAGATATAGTCTTAAAGAATGATAGGCAGAAGAAACCCACTATAGTTGCGAGAACTGTAACTGTTATAAAATACAGAGGACTGCCATAATCAATTTCTTTCTTGGGTTTATCTTCTTTTTCCGGTTCTTTTCTTTGAACAGGATTTTCTTGAAGATGACTTATTATACTGGAAGATGAACTGGCTTTTATTTCATGTTTTGATTCTTTTTTACTCTTTTCTATAGCTTGGGGCAAAACAGAATTACTTTCTGCTTTTGTAGTCGGTTTTTCGATAGTTTTATCAGGTTGTGAGACTTTATTATTTGTCGGACTTTCAGTAGAGACCGGTTTTGAAACTTTTGCTTCTGGTTGAGCTTTGATTTCATTGGTTTTTAAAACCAGTTTGTCTTTGTTGTCTGTTGAAGGAACATTTGTTTTGGGCTGTTCTGTTTTAATATTCGTTTTGTCAACAGAGCTTGAAACAGGTGAATTCTCAACTCTTTTTGCTTCTTTACTTACTGTGTTTTCTTTTGAATCACTCTGCTTTTTAGAAATAAAAGGAACTTCCTGTTTTTTGCCCCTGCCAAAAACTTTTCTTTCTTTATGACCTATGGGTAGAGCTTTCTGAACAACAGTAATTTTCCCTTTTGTGGTCTGATACCTGTAAGTAATCAAATCGCCCAAGTCTTCCAAGAACTTCTCGATTTCTTTAGAGGCAGCAGTTTCAAAATGGAAAACGGCTTTCCCGTTGTTCTTGTTTGAATATATAATCAACTGAATGTCGTCTATTTTTTGCAAATAGTCTATTTCAGGTATTTCGTCTAAAGCCAGAACCATTATCGCAGGCTGCGGTTTATCAGGCTGCTGGCCATGAAGAATAATCGCCTGGTTTGTTTTTATAAGCCATATTTCTCTTGGCTTTTTGTTGTCTTGCAGTAGGGCTTTTTCTATTATTTCGCCTGTCAGCAGATATGGAGTAACTGCATCTAGAACATTTTCAGGAAGTTTTTGTATTTTACTCATAAATTGCTCTTGCTGCCTTAATTAGAATTCCTCTTCTTGATTTTGATTTAAAGCAAAATCTGATTGAATCATCAGATTCTGGATGATACCAGAAAAGTCACTGGGGTCATAGGCTGATAAGGGTATTTTGCACTGAATAAGAAGAATTTCTTTTGTATTGATGTTTTCTTCTTCTTCGTTATCATATTCGACGCTTTCGCCTTCTTCTGCAAATACAGGTTCTGGTTCTTCGTCTGTCTTTTCTTGGATATGAACAACAGTAAAACAGGCATTTATCAGTTCTGAGTTCAATTCAAGAATGTGCATAAGCTCATTGCGGTCCATTTCGCTTATGTCTTTCAGATGTATACCTGTTGTTACTGTGTGAATGCCTAAACCTTCTTCGTTGTCTTCAACACCTATAAATCCGCTGATAGAATCTTCCAAAAGAAAACTCCAGAGAACACCTATTTCGTGTTCATCGCAAAGAACGCACTCATAGCTTGAACATTCTTTTGCCATGACTTCTTCAATCTGCACAGCAAAATCAGCCTTTATGGCACGAATTTCTAATTCATCTTCCTGCTGAAGTTCTTCTTGAGAATCTAGTTCTTCTTGTGCTGGTATTTGAGCAGATTCTTTAGGTTGTTTAACTTTTTTATTCTGCGTCTTTTTTGTATTTTTCATTTAATGCTAAACTTATATATTGAGAGTTAATCGGGTTAGTTACGTATTTGTTGAGAGCTTCAGAAACTTCAACTAACTTTTCGTAATCTGGAACTTTTACTTCTTTGCCGCAAAGACCACAGTAAAGTATGCCTTTCTGGTCATTAATAGATTCATGGCTAGCTTTTAAATGGGTTTTGCAGTTAGCGCATTCTATATCAAAATAAAAAACCAGTTTGTTAATTGTTTCTAACATTTTGTTTGCTTCCTATTTTTCAATATTTTAAAAAAAGTCTATCACTATTTCTTGCTTATGTCAAAAGCCAAGCTTTGCTTGGCGTGGTTTGTGGTTGGTGGTGTGTGATGAGTAAACCCTTCCAACTCTTCCAACCCTTCCAACCCTTCCAACCCTTCTAACCCTTCCAACCCTTCCAACTCTTCCAACCCTTCCAACTCTTCTAACTCTTCTAACCCTTCTAACCCTTCCAACAATTCTCACAGACTGCGACAGCAATTGTCTCACAAGCGAAATGCTGCTTTCTTATACTTACATATATCCTCCATACAAAAAAACTTGAAGTGTACGCTAAAAACAGTTAAAATAAAGTGTTATTATACTATTTAGGATTCAGGAATTAGGAGTTAGATTTTTACGAAAGTTCGAGACAAATAATTTTCGTAAAGAAACTAACAATTCTCTAATCTCTAAAATAGTTACCTCACAAGGTTATGTCAGGTTGTAAATATAGATATCTTAATTATAGATATAAAATTAAGGAGTTTATATGAAACGAAAAGTATTTTGTTTCCTATTGGCTGTATTAGCTATTGCCATCTTTTCGTTAGGCTGCGGCGGTGGTGGCGGAAGTCACTCTAACCCTGCTTCACCATCTATCTCTAGCACTGCCAGGGTTAGCGGTGTAATAGTTGATTCTTCTAAGAAACCAGCTGAAAATGTAGATGTTAGATTATCACTTGTTTCAAATTCTGGTTTGAATGCTTTGCCAGAAAACTTTAGAGCTGCTTTAAGACTTGCAACAGCTGATACTCAAACTGAATTTAATACTACTACTGATAAAAACGGCGTTTATAGCTTTGAAAATGTTCCTTATGGCAGATATTCTCTTTCTGCAGATGCGGGCACTCAAGGTGCTTATGTTGCCAATTTGGTTGTTGCAGCAGAAGAAGTTGAATCCAGTCCAACCATCAAACCATTCGGTTTTGTTTCTGGTACAGTAGTAACTAAGAATGGAAATAATGATATTCAAGTTTATGGTGCTATGGTTGAAGCCTGTGGAATACGAGCATTTACAAATAATGCTGGCCAATTCACTCTTAGCCATATTCCTGTAGGTGAGGAGTTTGGACTTACAGCAACTTTACAGGGCTATACTGCAGAAACCGCTTCTTTTACTATTCCTGCTACTG
>ONIU01000161.1 GCA_900317935.1 uncultured bacterium | reverse complement strand
GCTGCAAAGGAACTTGGCATTCCAATGTATCTTTACGAACATTCTCAAACAAGAGATTATCGTAAAAAGCTACCGCAGATTAGAAAAGGCGAATATGAAGGTTTGCCTGAAAAAATTAAACTTGAAGAATGGAAGCCGGATTACGGCCCGGCTGAATTTGTTCCAACCTGGGGCGCAACAGTTACTGGTGCTAGATTTTTCTTGCTAGCCTATAATGTTAATATTTTGGGAACAAGCAATCAGGCTCACAGAATCGCCCTTAACCTTCGTGAAATGGGTAGAGGTCCTGAAGAACCCGGTAGATTCAAAGAATTAAAAGGTATTGGCTGGTATGTTGATGAATACAATATGGCACAGTGCTCTTTTAACCTGAATAATTATCATGTTACTTCTTTGCATCAGGTTTTTGAGGCTGTAAAAGAAGAAGCAGCCGCAATAAAAGTCGGTGTTGCTGGTTCTGAAATAGTTGGTCTTGTTCCGTTGGAACCGATGCTGAAAGCTGCTGAATACTATATTGAAAAAGAAAACCTTTTTATACTTGATGAAAAACAGAAAATTCAGCTTGTAGTTGATAGACTTGGCTTGAATTCAGTATCTCAGTTTAAACCCGAAGAAAGAATAATCGACTATTTAATTAAGGAAAAGAAGAATGAACCTCTTGCCAGCATGTCTACTAGAGGTTTTATTGAAAGTATTAATGCCAGAACTTCAGCTCCAGGCGGTGGAAGTGCTTCTGCCGCTATAGCCGCAATAGGCGCTGGCTTGGGTTCTATGGTTGCAAAGCTTACTTATGGTGTAAGAAAGTTTGAACAGCATGAAATGGCTTTGAGAAAAGTAATTCCAGTATTGCATAAAGCTGCTTTAGACCTGATTCCAATGATTGATGCGGATACTAATGCTTTCAACGATTATGTTGAAGCTGTCAGAATGCCTCAAAAGACTGATTCAGAAAAGAATGCCAGATTTGAAAAAATGCAGGCTGGTTTAAAGAAAGCTATTGAAGTTCCATTAACTACTATGAAAATAGGCGATAGTGCATGGGAAGCTATGATTGAAGCAGCTAAGATTGGTAATATTGCTTCTAAGTCTGATATTCAGGTTGGTGCTAGAGCATTGGAATTAGGAATCTGGGGTGCCTGGAAAAATGTTTTAATCAATATGAAAGATATTGAAGATACTTCTTTTGTTGATAAAATTACAAAAGAAGCTGATGATATCAGATTAAGAGCAGAAAAAAATTGCAAAGAAATTCTTGAAATTCTTGAAAAGCGTAGTTGAATTAATTTCAAAAAAACAATAAAATGTATGAACGAGCCTAATTAAAGGAGTTTTTAGTAATGTTTAAAAGATTAATGAACTGGATAAGAGGTTTCTTCGGCTTATTTATTAAAGGTTTGGAACAGGATAAGCCTGAATACCTGATAGAAGCACAGAAAGAAAATTTGAGAACTCAGGTTCAGAAATATAATGAAAATCTTGCAAATGCTGCAGCTTTTGTTGAAAGATTGAAACGTATTACTAAGGCTGATCAACTTAAAGAACAGGAACTTTCTACCAAAATCAAGGCTAACTTAAGTGTTGGAAACAACCAGGTTGCCGGTCAGCTTGCTTTACAGTATAAGGAACTCAAGGCAAGAATGACAGAAAATGCTCAGCAGTTGGAAATGGCTGAAAACAATTATACAAAACTTGAAAGAACCAGAGATACAGCTATTAGAGAAGCTGAAAATAAACTTATGAAACTCCAGAACAAGCTTAGTGAAGCTCAGATGTATGAAGCTCAGGCTTCTTTGCAGGAAATGGCTAAGGGCATGACTACCAGTATAGGTAACGATATGAATTTTGATCATGTTACTGAAGCTATCGAAGAAAGACGCGACAAGGCTCTTGGCCGCGCTAGAGTTGCTGGCGGCGGAATGTTGGAAGATAACAGCGGTCTTGTTAAACAGGCTGAAATGGATGCTCTTGGAAATGCTGCTCTTGCAGAATTCATGGCTATGAATGATTCTGGTGCTCAAGCAACAACACCAATTTTACCTGAAAGCGTTGAAGTTGTTCCTGATGGTCAGCAGCGCAACATGGGCCCGATGATGAGAGAATAAAAGAATGGAAAATAGCTTGCCTTCTTGGGCCAATGAAATGGCCGAAATCTTTAAAAGCGGTTCAATCAGTCAGTTTTTATTATATGGAAATACCGATGATTGGGTAACTTATAAAGGAGACGATTCTTCACTCAAACGTCTGACTTTAAAAGATTTTTTAAGCAATGTTATGTTTTCTGCTTTTGAAGCAGTAATTGCTTATGATAGAGGGCATGGTATCCGTTCTTTAAAAGGTTCAGACCTTTTCTTTACCTTTCTAAAATCTCACGATTTATATCACCAGACCAGTTATTCAACTATTACTCATCTTGATTCTGAGAATGCTTTGCCAAGAGAACCACGCAAGGCATTGGCAGTAATTGATAGATTTATCAGATACGGATTAGCTCGTTCTACAACCAACTCTGAAGGCAAGCTTGTGGCTAATCCAATGAGAATAGCTGTAATAGTTGATTATGCTCAATATTTGCTTCCTAGAGCTGATATAGCTTATACCAGTGCAGAAACAGTAGAAACACTGATACGTATGCAGGATTGGGCTTCAGATCCTAATATTAACAATGCTTTTATCAGTACTTGTTTAATAGCTGAAAATCTGAACGATGTAAATATTGAATTAGTCGAAAATCCAAGATTAGCCAAAATAAATGTTGGTTTGCCTACTTCTTCTGAAGTTCTAGCTTTTGTAGAATCTATTACTTCCCAGATAAGCAATTTTAAGGAAATCTGTGAAATAGATATAGCTTCATTAGCTCAAAAGCTAGAAGGTCTTTCTTTTATAAATATTCAAAATCTGATTGACAGAGCAGTTAAAAACCATAAGCCTCTTAGTATGGATTTCCTTCGCGATGTAAAGAAGGAAATGATAGAAAAATCTGCTGCTGGCAGAATTACATTTGTTGAATCCAAACGAACTTTAGATGATGTGGCGGCTCATAGAGAAGCCAAAAAGTGGATGAGACAAGATGCATCTTTGATGAAAAGAGGCAAAACCAAAGCTTTGCCAATGGGTTATTTGATTACAGGTCGAATAGGAACAGGCAAGACTTATCTTGTTGAATGTTTCGCCGGTGAATGTGGGGTTCCCTGCGTAGAGTTAAAGAATTTCAGAGATAAATGGGTAGGGGCTACCGAAGGCAATCTTGAAGCTATTTTTAAAATACTTCATGCTATGGGACAGGTTATTGTTTTTATTGATGAAGCTGACCAGGTTGCTGGCAAACGTGATGGCAACGGTGGCGATTCTGGTGTGAATGGAAGAATCTACGCTATGTTGGCTCGTGAAATGGCTGATACTCGCAACAGAGGCAGAATTTTCTGGATATTTGCCACTTCCCGCCCAGATTTGCTAGAAGTAGACCTTAAGCGTGTAGGCAGATTAGATGTTCATATTCCTTTGTTTGCGCCTCAGACTCAGGAAGACAAAAAGGATATGTTCAAGGCTTTGGCACGCAAAAATAAAGTTGATTTAACTGAAAGCGATGTTCCTGATTTCCCCGAAAATTCAGATATTGGTGGAAACGAAATGGAAGGCATACTCATAATGGCTTCTAGAATGTATGAGTTGCAGGAAGATGATTCTGAAAAGCAGCCTATAGGTCATTTTATTAAGCAGGCTATGGAATCATACCGCCCTATGGCACATTCTGCCAGACTTGAGTATATGGATTTAGCCGCAGTTGTAGAATGTACTGACAAAAGATTTTTGCCAGAAAAATTTGCAAAAATTGATGTGGCACAAGCTCAGCAACGAATGGATGTTTTGAAGCTGGAAATTTAAAATCAGTAGGGAATAAATATTTTAGGTTAGAAATTAGAAGACTTTTGAAAGTCTTCTTCATATGGAAATTTAAAATCTGTTACTGATTTTTCTATTTCCTTTACTTCCTCATCGCTATATCCAGTTTTTTTTAGGTTTTCAACAAAACCTGCTTTAATTTGTGGATTACTATTTATTGTTTTTGCTAAATTTTGAAGTTTACTCATATTTTCAGAAAAATTAGTAAATGAACCTCCCGTTTGTTCATCGTATGCTTTAAGTTCCGCAAATTCAGGCAATTTCATCATTTCTTTAAACATTTTTTCCATCCACTTGTTCCAGTTTTCTTTATCTTTGTTATTGCCATATAGCTCAGTTAACTTTTGCATTACTTCAATTTTTGAAGAAGTATTTAGATTAGGGTCATTTGCTGCTCTTTCTAGTGAAATAAGTGCATCTCTATAATTACCTGAATTATAATCTTTCATTGCTTGTTTATAGTTTTCATTAAGATTGGCTTGTGCCCAATTTCTATCTTCTTGACTTGCAGAACTGTCATTTGCTAATTTTCTCATATACTCTTCTTCTGCTTTTTCCATTTCTTTTCTAAAATCTTCTTCTTCTTTACGAGCATTTGCTATTGTTCTAGCATACTTTGGACCACTTAATATATTGATTGCATTACTTTTTACACCTTCTACCCAGTCTTCTGTGCCTACTTGAGTTTTCTTATCTGATATTTCAATATCAGAAAGAAAATTAGCTTCAGAAACTACAACATCTTTGTTCTTTCTTGTAAGAGGTTTACTGCTTGGAGAGCTACTGCCCCCATCACTGAGGTAAGCAATCGCAAAAATGGCAAATAATATGCAAAGCCCTGAAATATATTTAACTTTGTGTTCATAAACGTGAATCAGTATTTGTTCTGCAAAGTTATCATCAGGTCTTGATAATGATTTAGATTCTACTTCAGCTTCAATATCATTCTTTTCTCCAACAACAGACTTGAATTTATAGTCTGTCTTTTCTTGTTCTTGCTCTGCTTTTTGTTCAGAAACTATTGCAACCCAGCAACTTTCTTCAATATCATGCTGTGTCATGCCAAATACGTTTTCAGCAGAAAGCAGTGTGGCATTCCACATTTCTTGAAAACCTTCTTTAATTTCACCATTATTGTCATGAGTGAATTGAAACATTTTAACAACGCCGTCTCTTGTTGGGTTTGCCGCAACCATATAACCAACCTGGTCTTGCAGTTCCACGTTGGTTTCATGCGAAAGCATCCACCACAAGAGGGGTTCTGCTGATGGGTAGTCTAATTGTGGAATAAGAGACAAACCCATTCGTCTGACAGAATCTTTAGTGTTCTTCAACATTGTAGCCACATATTGTACGGCATCTGTTTTATCTGCAATAGCATAAACTTCAAAGGCAGCAGATTTTACTCTAGGATCTTCATGACTAAGGAATTTATTCAATTCAGGAAGAATAATATCTAGGTTTATTGTTCCGACACTCTTGATTGTTTGAGCAGCTACAGAATTGTCTTGTGATTTAGTCAGATGATATATAGTTTTAGCATCTGATGTGTTCCCATACTGACCAATAATTTTAAGGGCTTCAAGCAAAACTGTTTTCTTTATATCAGAATCTAAAACAGACAATAAAGTGCGTTTAGATATAGGGTAGTTTTCTATGCAGTTGACTTTCTTTAACCATGAGCGTTGTTCTTTTGTTGAAAGTTTCAAGAATTCGTTAGTTTCAGGGAAAGAACTAAGGTTTTGGGGTTTGTCTTCTTTGGGCTTTTCTTCTGGCAGAGAATCTAATGACGGCAAAGCTGCTGCTTTTTCTGATATAATCTGAGTAGATTGGCTTTCTTGTGCTTCAGTTTTTTGAACTGTTATTTCTTCATCAGTAGCATCTTCAAAT
>ONIU01000160.1 GCA_900317935.1 uncultured bacterium | reverse complement strand
ATGCATTGATTAAGTTTGTAAAATGATAATCTCAATGCTTTTTAGCATGTAATCGAAAGGGAAAATACACATGAGTATAACTAATATAATTACTCTTCTTGGAGGTGTAGCTCTTTTCCTTTTTGGAATGTCTATAATGGGCGATGGGCTGAAAAAAGTCGCTGGAAGTAAACTGGAGCGTTATTTATATAAGCTCTCCAATACACCTTTAAAAGGGGTGCTACTAGGCACTGGTGTCACAGCGATTATCCAGTCTTCTTCAGCAACTTCAGTTATGGCGGTCGGTTTTGTTAACTCCGGAATGATGAAAGTTAATCAAGCCATTGCAGTAATAATGGGTGCTCTCGTTGGCACAAGCATTACCGGCTGGATAATCTGTCTTTCTTACATGAAAGAAAGTTCTGGCTTTGTTTCCTTACTTTCAACTTCTTCTATTAGTGCCATCGTTGCTATTATTGGAACCATATTACGTATGGTCTCTAAAAATCAGACAAAACGCCAGATTGGTGATATTCTTCTTGGCTTTTCTGTGTTGATGTATGGCATGCAAAGTATGAGCGGAGCTGTAGCTCCTCTTAAAGATAGTCCTAGTTTTATCAGACTGATGACCGCTTTTTCTAATCCACTTCTCGGCATTCTTGTTGGTGCTGCCTTCACTGCGGTGCTTCAAAGTGCATCAGCAGCGGTAGGTATCTTGCAGGCACTTTCCGTTACAGGAACCATAGATTTTGCCGAAGCCTTTCCTTTACTTCTTGGTATAGGAATAGGTGCAGCCGTTCCTGTTCTGTTTTCTGCTATTGGTGCTAGAACTGATGGTCGCAGAACTGCTTGGGCTTATTTAATTATCCAGACCATCGGTGTCATTATTTGTGCAGCAGGATATTACATTTTAGATGCCTTGATGAGTTTTAACATTAACAATATGGTCATGAACCCTGTGAATACTGCTTTGGTTAACACAGCATTTCGTGCAATTTGTGTGGTTTTTCTTCTTCCATTTATTTCTTTAATAGAAAAGCTGTTGAGATTCCTGTTCCGTGAAAGCATTCAGGAACGTAAAGCTAACGTTAATTTTAATCGTTTGGATGAACGTTTCCTTCGTCACCCTACTCTAGCAGTTGAACAAAGTCAAATGACTATAAATGCTATGGCACGTATGGCTAAAGAAAACCTATTTGAAGCTATTTCCCTTATCTCAAATTATGACGATAAAGCCGCTAGCACTTTAGAGCAAAAAGAAAGCCTTATAGACCAATTTGAAGATAAAATTGGCTCTTATCTGATGAAACTCAATAGTTCTGAACTTAACCCTGTTGATAATGAACGTGTATTCGAATTTCTCCATACACTTGGCGACTTTGAACGTATAGGTGACCATGCGTTGAATATTTGTCAGGTTGCTCAAACCAAACATTCCAAGAAAATCAACTTTTCTGAAAATGGAAAACATGAAATAGAAATACTTATCGAAGCCATCAAGGAAATAATAGAACTATCTTTTTCTGCCTTTATGAAAGATGACTTGGGAAAAGCCTACTCTGTAGAACCGCTTGAAGACCGTGTAGACGTGCTCTGTAATGAATTGAAACTTCGTCACGTAGAACGTTTGCGCTCTGGAACCTGCTCTCTTGAAATCGGCTTCGTTTTCAATGATTTGTTAACAAACTTCGAACGCGTGGCTGACCATTGTTCTAATATTGCTATAGCCATAATTGAACTCAGCAAGAACGAATATCAAGCTCATGACTGCAAACAGAATCTTAAGGAACTACATTCTAATGATTTTGATTCCATCTACGCTCGCTACGCTGAAAAATACAAAGTCTGAAAAGGAAGCCAAGCAGAGCTTGGCGTTTTTTTGAGGCTACGCCTCGTTGTTGGTTGTGCAAAGCTATCGCTTCTCTTGTTTTTATTGTTGTAAATCTACATAGTGGCTAATCAATAGAAAGCATTTTCTAAAAACACCCCCTTTCGTAAAGGGGGATTAAGGGGGATTTTAAAATAATTAGAACAATCTAATTATGGAGTCAATATCTAGTTTTTGGACAAGCTCCGCCATGACACAACTTTTTCTAAGAAAGCGACTGGAAGTCGCAACTTTAATAACCTAGGGCGTTGAAAACGCCCTAGGTATAGATATCATTAATAATATGTGCCTGGAAGGCACTACATCTTAAAACAATGATTATTATCTAAAAAAGTTTGCGTTTGCCCTGGCATATAGTATTTGTAGTATTTTTATGCTAAAATACCCATATGTCCAAATACAAAGAACTAAAGAAGAACTTTCTAGGAATACGTGACCTTTTGCGTCATTTCTTTATTTACGGCGATATGTCACGCTCAAAAAATCTAGATAAAACTTGTGTAAGAAGATATGACAACGATTTTCTCTTTTTATTTATTGGCAATGGTTTAACTCTATGATAGAAATATCGACACAAATGAAAGTTTCTTTGGTTAGAATTCATAGAAGTTTACCAGTCAATAGAAAAACATATAAATTGACAGATTCGCTCAATTGCAGTACTGTTTAGAATATTTAAACCAAAGGATAACATATGAAAACAAAAGGAATATCTTTTTTTATTATATTTTTGTGCTTATTTATGGGAAATCCATATGTTTTAGCAAATGATAATGTTTTAATTTCTATAGATCTCGCAGAACAGATAGAAGCAATAATAGAATCCTCTGAAAATGATGGATCTATGCCAACTTTAATTAAAGATTTTAATGCTGATCATATTCATCAAGATATCTTAGAAAGAACAGAACAAGATACTGATGAAAAATTTTTGGAAATAGCCAAAAATTATAAGCCCAGCAATTATAAGGATTACGCTAAAATACTATGTCCTTTAATTATAAAAAAGACTAAAGAAACTAAAAATTCTAATTTTCCAACTATAGATGAGATAGCAAATAAACCTGGATCACCAAAATATGAAAATCTTAGAAAAAATATAATATTTTTAACCCAGTATATAAGCTTATTGTTTGAAAGCGAAAAAAATGATAATGCTGCTGTTACTATTATATATGCCACATATTATATTATAAGAGACTTAGAAGAAAATTATAGTATAGATTTAATAAGACATATCAAAGAAACTAGCTATTCCAGGATTGCTTCAAATGCTTTATTAAAATGGGCTTCTACCCCGAGAAAGAAATCTGCAGCGTTAGCAAAATATTTAGCAAAAGATTTATTACAGTTAGTAAAAAATGAGTATCCATTATCTGACTTACTAATTTTTAACATAGGTCAAATCTATGCTACCATGTATGGACAATTACACATAGATGAAGACGATGATGAAAACAGAAAAGAATTTATTAATAAAGTTATGAATAGCAATCTCTTAAAAGAGACAAACAAAATATTATATGAAAGCCCTAAAACCTTTATAGATAAACCTTACTATTTATGCAAAAATGAATTAGAAGCTCATTCAAAAACATTTGATGATACTTTGGAAAGAATCTACAACGACCAGAAAAAATATGAATCGTTAATAGAAGAGATTTCAAAGAATTCTAGTTCTGAGGAAGAAGCAATGAGTAAATTAAATGAGATGAATCTAGATATAGCGGATATAAGTATTGAATTAAATCTTGGGAAAATAATATATATAAATGCTCAAAACATTGAAAAGTACAAAAGCATTATAGAATATAAATTGGCTCAAATGGAAATTGCGGCTATCGCTTTAGCTTATAATGCTTATTATTGCGAAAACGGCCAAGAACCAGAATCTATTGAAACCTTAGAAAAATGGTTCGGAGAAAAATTACCTGTAAATCGTTTTACAGGCAATCCTTACACTCTAAGAGCTGAAAAAGATTATGTTATTTATAATTATGGAAATGATAATAAAAAAGACGAAGACAATACAAAATCTTATGGTCAGATGGGTCCACAAAAAGACATTTTCTTTAAGTTTTATGCACAATAACTTATAGCTACTGGTTCAGCAGAATATTTGCCAAAACTGATGAAAAAAATGGAAGAACTGGAAATTAAATTGGTTGCTATTCATGACAGACCGCAAAAAACTTTACTTGGGCAGTATCACTATTTGATTGAATGTTCGAATTGTTGTTATGAAAGCTATTTAAAGCTGATTGAAAAAAGTTCGTTCAAGTTTCGTTATTTAGGTAGTTTTGAAGTTAGGTGAAGCAATATAGAAAAAACTTCTGTATTGTGCTAAAATAGCTTTATGTCTAAATACACAGAACTTAAAAAGAACTTTTTGGGAATTCGCAGTCTGCTTCGTCATTTTTTCATATATGGCGATATGTCACGCTCAAAAATGCCGAACAAAGCTTCGGTGAGAAGCTTTGATGATGATTTAAGAAGAATTAAAAGCTGGCTGAAAGATATAGTTAAATTCAAGTCAGTTAATGGGGAAAAGCGATATTCAGTCTGCGTAGACCCTTCAGATGTAGAAAGCAACCCCTTCTTTGAAACATACAAATATAAAAGTTTCACAGACAAAGATGTAAATCTCCATTTTCTACTGCTTAATATTCTCAAAAACAGAGAACTTAGTGTCAATGAAATATCAGACGAAATTTGCAGATTATCTGGCAAAGCCGAATACGAAACCAACACTATTCGCAATAAATTAAACGAATATGTTGAACTAGGTCTCCTAAAACTCTACAAAAAGAACAAAAACTATTATTACAAGCTAGAAAAAACAGGAATCAATGATTTATTAAAGCACAATAAGCATTTGATGGAAGCGGTTAAATTCTTTGGCTCAATCGCGCCTATTCCTATAGTTAGCGGCTATATTCTTGACAAAACCGATTTATCTGAAAAAAGCGGTATCTCTTTCCGTCACCAGTTTCTTGCAAACTGCCTTGACGACATAATCATTATTGATTTGTTAAAAGCAATGCAGTCAGACTCTTTTGTCGAAATTACTAATGACAGTCCTAACACGCACAAAATAACCAAAAACAAAGTCTTTCCATTTAAAATACTGGTAAGTCTGAATACTTGCAGAAGCTATATAATGGGCTATTCTACACGTTTCGAGAATTTTTCATTTTTCAGAATAGATTATATTAAAGAAGTTAAAATTTTGGAAAAGGCTAACGAAGCTGAAGATTTGAAGCAGGCATTCAACAAAGCTTTGCCTTATTGCTATATGCTGAATATGGATAATACCCGAAAAATTGAAAACATCGAGATGACTTTGAGTATTGATGAAGAAAAAGAAAAGCATATTCTTAGAAAGCTTAAACAGGAAACTCGTGGTGGAACAGTAGAAAAAACAGCCCCAAATACTTTTGTTTACAAAAGAAAGTTATACAATACTCAGGAAATAATGCCTTGGGTTAAGTCTTTTGTAGGCAACATAATAAGCATTAAAGGCGATAACCAAAAAGACATAGACTGTTTTTATGAAGACATAGAAAAGATGGCGAATATTTATGAATAATAAGGATATTGTTTTTAACGAAGTTTTCAGCACTTATTATCGGGTTCTGCGAGAAATACTTAATTCTCAACCAATGAATAATCATGAGCTTCAAAATTTGATTAAAGTTCATTGTTCTGACGAAAGCAATTTATTTATATTAGATAATCTTGAAAACTGCTCTTTTCTTGAAGAAATTAATGGGAAATGGCAATCAAAACTTGAAGGCAAAATAGAGCAGCCTTTTACCTATTTAGAGAAATCCTGGCTTAAAGCTATTATCTCTGACCCCAAAATCAAGCTGTTTGCAGATGAATACGAAATCAATATTCTTGACTCAATGTTAGGTGATGTGGAACCATTATT
>ONIU01000116.1 GCA_900317935.1 uncultured bacterium | reverse complement strand
AATGACCCGCTTGGCGTCATATTCAAAGTCTTTTGATCTTATTCTCAAATAGCTTGGTTCCTTTCGGAACCCTCTCGCCTTAGCGAGGTAATTATCTTACCAAAATCAGTTTTATTTGTCAACTACTTTTTTTATCTTTTTTAGATTTTTTTATTCGTTGTTTTTTTCTGATTTCTCAAAGAACTTTTTGCCTTCGTTTGAAGGTAGAGGTAATGTTACCACTTTTTATTTTAAAGTCAACTATTTTTTTTGCAAAATAAAAATCTTGAAAAAAATCGTTTTTTAATAATAATTATTAGCTAAGTTCCTAAAGTTTTAGATAATTATCGGAGTCATCAATAACCCTATGGACAACACACAGAAAATATATGCTTGCGGTTTTCCTAACCAGGAACCTTATTCCTCAATAATAAAAGAAGAACAATTAATCCTTCTGACCAAAGAAGAACTCCTTAAAAAAGAAAACATAAATGAAAAGGATGTTTTTTTTATATATTCAAAAGAATTTGAAACCTTTATAATAGAATATTTACGTATTCTATCTAAAATCTACACAAAAAATCCTTTAGTTATAATCGGAGAAAACTATAGCCAATCATATTTAGAAAACCTTTTTGAAGAACATCCCTTCACATTTATAAAACTTCCATCAACCAAAGAAACGATTAAAAAAGAATTAATTAAAGCCAAAGAAGGTAAATGCTCTTATATTCCTCAACCTAATAACAAAGAATGGCTTTCCAAAGCAAAAGAAATTAGACCTGATACTTACCAAGACAAGACACTTGGCAAAAGCAGACGCGGGCAGTCTATATCTCAAAGAAGGCGACAACCATCTTCGTTTTGTATTAACACAGAACATTTCAAGCGATTGGAATGGGAAAAAAGATGTATTGCTGGAAATTAAAGAAAACTCTATAAGCGGCTATACTGCAAAGACCTCTAAGCCCTTTAATTTACTAGACGTGTATAGTATCCCAGAAAGCATATCTGTTTCTTACAATAAAAATTTTGATATGAGTTCAGGCTACAGAACGAAATCCATGATCACCATGGCTATGTACAACAACAGTGGTGAAGTATTAGGAGTTATACAACTCATCAACAAGCGTAAGGATTACGATCAAAGAATACCAGGCAAAAAGCTTGATGAAGACCAGATAATTCCATTTAACAATAATGATGTGGAATTTCTGGATGACTTGGCCTCTTTAGCTGCTATAGCATTAGAAAATGCCAGATTGTATCAAGAAATAAGGCAGATGTTCGAAGGATTTGTAAAAGCTTCTGTAGTGGCAATAGAAGCGAAAGACCCTGTCACACATGGTCATTCAGAAAGAGTAGCAGACTTAACTGTAGCGATGGCCGAAACAATCAACAAAATACAGGAAGGGCCCTTTGCAAAGGTTAATTTTAGTGAAAAAGATCTACTGCAAATCAGATATGCTTCATTACTTCACGATTTTGGAAAAGTCAGCGTAAACGAAGAAGTATTAACTAAGAGCAAGAAGCTATTCCCTTACGAATTAGAAAATCTGAAATCACGCTACAAATATATAAGAAAATCTATAGAATCAGATTATCGCCAAGAATGCCTTGATTATATTGAACACAATGGATTAGAAAAATACAACGAGGCAAAACCTGAGTTAGACAAAGCTTTTCAAAACCGCTTACAGGAAATAGATGAAACAATCAATCTTCTCATTAAATCCAATGAACCTACAGTTTTAGAAGAAGGTTGTTCTAACCGCATCGCCGAACTATCTAATTCTACTTATAAAGACAAAGAAGGGAATGAAACCCCTTATTTAACAGAAAGAGAAACAACTGCTTTGTCTATAAAACGAGGCTCTTTGTCTGAATCCGAACGATTAGAAATTGAATCTCACGTAAAACACTCTTATGAATTCCTTGCACGAATACCTTGGACAAAAGATTTATCAAGAGTTCCAGAAATAGCATATTCTCATCATGAAAAACTTAACGGGAAAGGCTATCCAAATCATAGATCAGAACAGGATATTCCATTAGAATCGCAAATGATGGGTATTACAGACATATTCGATGCTCTTACGGCTCAGGATAGACCATATAAACCAGCATTACCTTTACAAAAGGCGTTGAACATTCTTCATATGGATGCCAATAATAATGCATTAAACAAAGACTTAGTAGACCTTTTTGAAAAAGAAAAGATTTACAGTTGTCTGAAGGAAAAGCCTATTGAATAAGGGTATAGAGAAAAGGGTGTAGGAAAAAGGGAGAAGGGTATAGGGATTATATTATCTCACTATAATTGTAGCAAACAAAAAAAGCTTGAAGCCAATTGCTTCAAGCTTTTTTATTTATACGTGTTTAATAAATGGATTTATCAGAATCTAAATTCTAAACCAATATAGGGGCCTTTGTATTTGAGTTCAACATCGTTGCCTTTACCGTCAACATCATAGGAAACCTGACGATAACCAACATCCATGAAAATATCCTGATTGCCGTTTTTGTTGCTGAGCTTGTAAGAAAGAGAAACATCATAATCAGCATGTTTTGCATCATAATCTTTAATATTATTAAGCTTTAAATAGCGGAAATAACCTTTTAAATAAAGATTTTCCCCAATATAAGTACCAGCTTCAACACCTATATAAGGAACAGGAATATTTTCAGAATATGAAGTATTCTGTGCAACTCCAGCAACATCTCCACTCAACTTTAATTCCATATCAGAAGCTTTAATACCCAATAAACCAGCGACATAACTTTTTTCGCGGCCACTTTCTTCAACATTATGACTAAATCTGTATTTCCAAACCAAATCATACATTGAATTGTTGATTTCAAAGTCAGCATTAGCTGCATAGTTTTTACCTTTAAACTGTCTAGCAACAGTTAAAACACCGTTTTGTTCAATCTTAGTCCAGTTAAAATCTACAGAAGCTCTTCCGCCAATTCTATAAGATAATTTAAGACCAGGAACTTTCTTTTTATCTAGATTTCTAGTATCTCTACCGAAATCAATGATTTCACCAGAATTTGGAAGATTTTTATTTTCAACAATCTTTACATGACCAGTAAGTTTTGTATTCCAACCAAGAGCTTCAATACTCCACTTATTGTTAATCTTAGCTGTTCTATCTTTTGAAGAAGCATCAGCAGCAGTGATAACATCGCTGTATTCTTTCTTTTCTTCTACAGCTTTGTTTTCAACTTCAGCTTTAGGAGCAGTAGCTACAACTATTTCTTCTTCTCCTTCGCCTTCTTCATATTCTTCTGTTTCGTCTTGTTCTTGTTCAGAAGCCATTATAATTTCAGTATTAGTTTCTTCTGGCTGTGATTCGAAAGTAGTCTTTTCTTCAGTAACTTCCAAAACAGCTTGTTCATCAGCAGTTTCTTCAGTTTCTTTTACAGTTTCAATTTTATCTCTATTTCTAATTTCTGAGAAAATTGCTCTAACTCTCTTCTGAAGAGGAGTCAATTCCCGCATTTCTTGACAATATGCCTGGTTAGCAACAAACATTATAAAAGCAACTATTATAAGTTTCTTTAACATGTGACAAGTCCACCTCTGTTTATACACTTTAATTCAGTTATTTCTATCATACATCAATAATTATTTCAAGTCCTTTTGAAAACTTACAAAGACAAAGCCTGAGACAGAAGAGATAAATAAGTATCTCTAGAAATTTCTTGTGCCCCCAAGTATTTTGTATGAGGATTAATTACTTGAGAATCAAAAAGAATAAAACCATTATCAGCTAGATACTTCATTAAAAAATTCAGACAAAACGTAGAAGCATTAGTTACTTTATGAAACATTGATTCACCCGCAAAAAATCTTCGCAAAGCTATTCCGTAAACCCCACCAACAAGCTTGCCGTCTAGCCAGGCTTCACAGCTATGAGCCAGACTCAATCTGTGCATTTCACAATATGCTTCTATAAAATTATCGTCTATCCAGGATTCTTCACGCCCTTTTGCTGGAGCAGCACAACCAGTTATAACACCTCTAAAATCCTTATCAAAAGTAAAAATCATTTTTGTATTTCTATAAGCTCGTTCCATTCTTGATGAAAGCTTAAATTCGGATGGAAAAAACACAGCTCTAGGATTAGGAGACCACCAGGTTACATATGGATTTGAAGTCCAAGGGAATATGCCTTGAGTGTAAGCAGCAATAAGCATATCGGGTTTTAAATCACCGCCGACAGCGACCAAACCGTCATCATCTGCGCATTTAGGGTCAGGAAATTCTATATTTCTGAAGTTTATCATGGCTATATGATACCATATTTATAAAAGGTTAACTCTTAGTTGTCAAAAACTTAATATCTTCTCTTTCGTAGAGGAGATAATTAGAAATTTCATGAAAAGAAATCAATCTAAAAATCTCCCTGTCTGCATTCACAGACATCCCTCTTTTAAAAAGAGGGTATTTTAGATTCTTTTTACCCAACAAAATCATAATTTACTGAAATAAAAAGAATTCTAACAAGGGTAAAAAATTAATTTCAATTCGTTTACCCTGACTCAAATAAAAAATAATTGCAGATTGTAAGCTAATGTCGTAATATTTATTTACGGTTTTTAAACTATGGAGGAGTAGCGAAGAGGTCATAACGCGGCGCACTCGAAATGCGTTTACCAGCAATGGTACGCGGGTTCGAATCCCGCCTCCTCCGCTTTTTAAAATTTAATTTAAATTTTCGTTTTCAGAAGACATAAGAACTGGCAAAAATTTAAGTGAATCAGCTAAAAACTGCATCTTCTTTTCTATTTTATCAAAACTATTTGGGTTATAAACAAATAGATACTTATCTACAGCTTCATAAACGAAACCTTTTTGATGAAACTTCACAAAAGAGGAACGAACTTTACTATTAAAAAAAGTCCTTATTTTACCTTCATCATCACCCTGTAAAACGAATTTTTTTGAAAAATCAGGGTCTTCTTCAAAATTTATATCTTGTCCTCCAAACATCTTGCCTAAAGAATCCATAATAAAACTTTCGTCTCTAATAAAAAAGTGGGGCATTTTCATATTATCAGCAGAAAGAACACAAAGGGTGGCATAATAATCTGGTTTTCTGTATTTTGAACCACTTCTAGAAATAACTTTCATTCCAAGAAAAGTACTTTCTTTAGGCGGTACATTGTCGGAGTATTTATAAGTCATAACAGAAAAATCAATATTATTTCTCTTACCTGAAACAACAAAATAAAAGGAACGCTCTTTTCCTTTCTTAGTTATTTTAAAATCCTTGCACTCATAAGGAAAACTTGTCATCATAGTATCTTCAAATGTTAACCCGTTTTTTCTGCAATACTCCATAGTTTCATTTCTTTCTTTTACAAATTTCTTTGCAATAAAAAACAAGAAAACGAAAATAACACCCATAATAAGAGTAAAAATCAATCCCATTATAATGAAAGGAATTAGACTAACAATTAAATGTATAACAAATTCCAAAACTTGGACTCCTTTTAAAAATACTCACACTAAAATTTTAATAAATTTGATATATTTTCACAAGTTTTAAACAAAAAAACAGAGCCTGACAACAAATATCAAGCTCTGCCTTTTTAAAACAAATTAAACAAATATCTTACTTTAATTCTTCGGCCAATGCGTCTAATTGCTGTTCATTCTGTTCTGTAACAGCAGATTTAATACTAACGGTAGTGTTAGAAAAAGTAATATTTTTGCATTTTTCGAGCATAGTTTTCATAACTTTTGCTGCAGTTGGTGCCCAGCTTCCGTTTTCTATCAATCCAATAGTGCGATTCTGAAAATTATGTTCAACCAAAGTTTCAATGAAAACTCTCATAAATGGGAATATTTCTGTATTGTAAGTAGTTGTAGCCAAAACAATCTTGCCATATTTGAAAGCATCTTCAACAACTTCAGCCATATCACCGCGAGCCAAATCGTTTAGTGCAACCTTGGGGCAACCTTTGTCTACTAATTTCTGAGCAAGAATTTCTGCTGCTTTCTTAGTATTGCCATAAACAGAAGTATAAGCAATCATTACGCCTTCTGCTTCAACTCCATAAGAAGACCAAGTATTGTAAAGGTCTAAGTAATAACTCAGATTTTCAGAAAGAACTGGCCCGTGAAGTGGACATATTTTCTGAATATCAAGATTAGCCGCTTTCTTTAACAGTGCCTGAACCTGAACGCCGTATTTACCAACGATTCCGAAGTAATAGCGTCTGGCTTCACAAGCCCAGCCGTCATCGTCTTCCACATCCAAAGCACCAAACTTACCAAAACCATCTGCAGAAAACAAAACTTTATCAAAGCTATCGTATGTAACGATTACTTCAGGCCAGTGAACCATAGGAGCGGTAATAAAAGTAAGTTCATGCTTTCCGAGATTAAGTTTTGCTCCTTCCCCCACAACCATTTTATTTTCAGGGAAATCAGTGCCATAGAAATTCTTCATTATATTAAAAGCCATTGCAGAAGCGACAATTTTGGCTTCTGGAAATTCTTTAATAAATTGGCCAATACAAGAAGAATGGTCAGGTTCCATATGTTGTACAACTAAATAATCAGGTTTTCTACTACCAAAGGCTTCTTTTAGATTGTTCATCCATTCATGGGTGAAATTAACATCGGTGGTATCCATAACAGCAATCTTTTCATCAAGAATAACATAAGAATTGTATGCCATACCGTTAGGAACAATATACTGACCTTCAAAAAGGTCTAATTCATGATCGTTTACACCAATATACTTAATTGAATCTGTAATATTCATAGTAAAATCCTTCCTGAAAAGTTTTTATAATTCTATTCGTTTTAAATAAATAAATAAACTATTATTTTAAAAATTCACAAAAAAAGCCCAGCCTTTAAAAGACTGGGCTATTTAGCTTTATTATTATATTTTACTTACTTTAAATTTCTTAATTGTTCAGCAATTCTCTGAGCTTTCAAAGAATCACCTTTGTTAACAGCTTCATAATATTCTTCTGTTAAACGCTGTTTCTTCTGGTTTATTTCTGCTTCAGAATCATCGATATTGCCGGCTGGAACTTCAACAACCTTTGCAGAAGGGGCAGGAGCAATAACATCATTTGGAACAACAGATTCAGAAGTTCCATTAGAAGTGTTTCCGTCGACCATATCAACTTTTCGATTTTCTTTTAGGAAACTATCCATGTATTTGTTTAGTTTCTTATCAAAAGCTTTTTCACCAAAAACAGCACTAGCACCGACCATATCTGCATAGAAATCTTCCCAGCAACGGCCACCATTAGGATTAAGAAAGCTACTATCTATAAGTTCTTTTATTCCGCCTACAGCCAATGTTACACCATAAGCAAACACAGAAGAACCAAACAAACTCTTGATATGCAAAGCAAGTTCTGCAGATTTCTTTACATGCAAAGCCTTGTCATCCTGAAAATCGTCTCTAGTAATAAGTTCACCGTTATGTTCCATATTCAGATTATCAATTGAACTCTGGGTGTAATCAAACATTCTATCGAAAGTTTTTTTCCAGAAGATTACAGGAACAGAACTAAGGAAGTTCATATTAAATGAATCCTGAAGAACAGAACGTGCTTTACTCAATAAAGAAGCATTTTCCTTTTTGGTTTCTTCTGCCTTTTTGTTATCTGACTTAGTAAACTTGGCTTTAACTTTACTAAATGCAGAATCGACTTTTTGATGAATTTTAGAAACAGCATTAGAAACTTTGTCAAATAATGCACCAGCATTTGATTGCGCCGGTACACAGGTTAACAGCAATAAAACAGTAAGTAAAATTGTTAATTTCTTTTTCATAGTAGAATAATTATAATCATTTTTAACTAAAGTAGTAACCCCTTATAAAAAAATAGTTATGGAAAAATAATAAATAAAACAACCTAAAAATCATAAAAAATATGGTATAATTTATTATCATTATTTATGTGAGGTTTAATTATGGGATATGTTGTTCATTTATTAGTAAGTTCTATAGTAATGTTAATCTTATCAAAATTAATACCAGGATTTGAAATTAAAGATTTTAAAACATCGGTATTAGTTGCTCTTATTTTTGGTATTTTGATGGTTTTCAGCGGTTTATTAGTAAGTCCGCTTTCTTGGTTAGCTACTTCTATTGCTACTCTTGTATCAGGTATTCCTTTGATAGGGGCTATTGCCGGTATAGGCTCAAAAATTCTGCTATTTCTCATTAATTTCATCGTTGGTTCTATTATGCTCTGCATCACCGATAAATTCTTAACAGGTTTCAAGATGAGATCTTTCGCAGTAGGCATTGTAGCAGCATTTCTTATTGCATTAATTAATGGATTCTTGCCGCTATTCTAATTTAAAGAAAATCTGAAACAAAAAGCTGCAATTAATTTGCAGCTTTTTTTGTAAGAGGAAAATATGGAAATAGACTACCAAAGCTGTATAAATGAAATTTATGAAGAAACGAAAGGACTTTTGGGTAAAGGAAAAGTTGCCGACTATATTCCTGCTTTAGCAGAAGTAGACCCAAACCAATACGGTATTTGTGTACACACGTTGGAAGGTCAGACTTTTTATGTAGGAGATGCAAAAACCCCATTTTCAATACAGAGTATTTCTAAAGTTTTCATATTATCAATGGTTTTTGCTGCCCTTGGAGACAGTATTTGGAGTAGAATGGGCAGAGAACCTTCAGGAAGTTCTTTTAATTCACTGGTTTTACTTGAAACAGAGAATGGTAAACCTAGAAACCCATTTATAAATGCTGGAGCTCTAGTTACAACCGACTGTCTATTAAGTATTTCAAAGAATCCGTTAAAAGATATTCTTAGTTACGTAAGAAGCTTGGCTAACAACAAATACATTAATTATGATTCTGTAGTCGCTAATTCAGAAATGGAAACCAACTTCAGAAACGCGGCTCTTCTGAATTTTATGAAGAGTTTCGACAACATAAACAATGACGTAAACGAAGTTTTAAATACCTATTGTCATCAATGTGCACTTATGATGAGCTGCGAAGATATAGCAAAAGCCTTTTCTTACTTAGCAAACGGTGGAGTTAATCCCTACAACAATAAAAGATTATTGACTTTAAGCCAGACAAAGCGATTAAATGCATTAATGCAAACTTGCGGACTATATGATGAATCTGGAGAATTTGCTTTTTGCACTGGTTTACCAGGAAAAAGCGGTGTGGGCGGCGGAATAGTGGCTATAATACCAAAACTTCTAACAATCTGTGTCTGGTCCCCCGAACTTAACAAACATGGCAATTCATTAATTGGAATGAAGGCTCTTGAGCTTTTCACCACCAAAACTGGTATTTCTATTTTTTAGAGTTTAGAGATAAAACCCCTTTACGACTCGCTAGCCATCCTGGCGCTCGCATGCACTCCCAACCTCCTGTTGGTCGTCGTCTGCCTTACGGCAGCCACTTCCCCCAACAGCTTCGCTTTGGGGGAAGATCTTCTAGATGCTGCCCCACAAAAAGTGAGGAAGCTGGATTTGGCGAAGCCAAAGACTGAAGGGGCTGATTGCGTAGCAATCGGTGACTGGGGGATTTTTGAGAACTTTGACAAACAATACAAAAGTTAAGTCCGAAGACCTAGAACAATCCCCTAAACTCTATGCTCTAAGCTCTGCCGCTCTCTAAAGAAGTCTACCTATTGTCATAATCGTATAGCTTTCAGAGCTAAAGCCCATACGCTATACTTTTTATGACAAATGTGTAGACTTCTCTTATATCTAAAACAAAAAGCTTGGGTTTCCCCAAGCTTTTTATATTTTAAACCATTTCTTTGAGAGCTAGGTTTATAATCTTCATACCTTCGCGAATTTCCTG
>ONIU01000159.1 GCA_900317935.1 uncultured bacterium | reverse complement strand
CAGAAAAACACAAAAAACTAGAACATATCAAAAAACAAATAAACTATCTTCATATAAAAAATGTGCTAATTATTGCAAAGTTCCTATGAAAAATGTTATTATTAATTTAATAATCATATTAATTTTGTATTCTATAAAGGTAAAATATGCAACGAAATATCACAAAATCTTTAATTGAATGGAAAAACAAAAAGAACAGAAAACCTTTAATAGTTACAGGAATCAGACAATGTGGCAAAACATACAGCATAAAGGAATTTGGCTCAAAGTATTATGATGATGTTGCTTATTTTAATTTTGAAGGAAATATTCCTCTAAAATCTGTTTTTTCCCAAGATTTTGATACTAAAAGAATCTTGAGGGAATTGAGCAGTATTATTTTACAAAAGCCTATTAAACCTAAGAAAACCCTTATTTTCTTTGATGAAATACAAGAATGTCCTCTAGCCTTAACTTCATTGAAATATTTTTGCGAAAATGAACCTAATCTTCACATTATTTGTGCTGGTTCACTGCTCGGAGTAGCCATTAAGCAGAATAATATTTCTTTTCCTGTTGGAAAAGTAGAACATTTAAAAATGTATCCAATGGGTTTTTCTGAATTTGTATATGCTGATGATGGTTCAAGATATATAGAAGCTCTAAGCAATTATGATTTTTCAAAAAGTCTTACTGAATTGTATACAATTCCATTAGAAAAATATTTAAAAAATTACCTTATTGTAGGTGGAATGCCTGAATCTGTTTATAATTGGGTAAATAAACATGATTATGACAAAATAGATAAAATACAAGAAGACATACTTGAAGATTATGCTAACGATTTTTCGAAACACGCACCATTGCTAGAAATACCAAAACTTGGCTGGATATGGGATTCTATACCAAAACAATTAGCAAAAGACAATAATAAATTTGTTTTTTCTCATGTTAAACCCGGGAAAAGAGCCAAAGATTTAGAGAATTCACTTCAATGGCTTGTTAGTGCAGGTCTAGTCTACTGCCCACAAATGGTTTCAAAACCACAAATCCCGTTATCTTTTGTGGCAGATGCTTCATATTTTAAAGTATATATGTCAGATGTAGGCTTATTAAGAAAAAAAAGCGGTCTGCCTTATAATATCATCTTAGAAGGTAATGATTTATATGAAGGATTTAAAGGAGCTTTGGCTGAAAATTATATAAATAATGAATTAATTATAAATAATTTTTCTCCTTATTTTTACCGTTCAGACAATACCGCAGAAATAGATTTCATTATAGAAAAAAATGGTTTGGTTATTCCAATAGAAGTAAAATCGGCTGACAATACAAGGGCCAAAAGTTTATCTGGTTATATAAAAAAATACCAACCTAAAATTGCTTTTAAAATGTCTCTTAAAAACTCTGCCACAAATTTAGTTGATAAAACGATGATACAGAGCTTACCTCTATATTGTTGCTGGAATTTGCCAAAGGTTATTTCTAGCTTAATACTTTAATTATAATGGCATGTTTTATATAAGCGATTATTGGGAATTCAAAAATTCTCAAAAAAACTACAACAGATTTGCAGATAAAATACTTTGTGTTTTCACTGCAATAACTACATTGAAATGTTATTATTTAACTTGTAAAATATATAAATCATCAATACACTTCTCAAGAAAAGGGCAATAACAATGAAACATGAATGTAAAATAACAGTTCTAGACACAAAATGCTTTTCTGACTATCAAGAAAAATATCTTGCAAATCCCAAATCTGGTCCCTGCCCATTTTTTAAGAAAGGTGATACTTTTCTTTTAAAAAGAACTCCTGAGCAAGACGATTTTTATCATTTAATGAATGGAAAATTTTGTGGTGAAGCTTGGGATGCAATTAGCAGATATGTATATACTGCATTGCAAGGTGGATCTATTATGAAAGGTTGGACTAATGACAACAGAATGATGATAGCTTGCTGTAATGATGGCACTAGACCTGTAATATTTAAAATTGAAAGAATAGATATTCCAGAAAATAATGAAGAAAAAGAATGGCTAGAAAAGCAGAATTTTACAAACAAAGCTGAAGATGCTTATACAGGTTAATCTATAATTTGCTATATTCTATATGAAAAGAAAAACCGCAAAAGAAATATTAGCAGAATCATTTAGAGAATTAGCCGAAAAGAAAGATATCGATAAGATTACAGTAAAGGATATTACCTCTAACTGTGGGTATTCTCCTGCAACTTTTTACCGACAATTTTCAGACAAATATGATCTTATCGCCTGGGATTACTTTAAAAAGGCTGAATTTATCGTTACAAATGTAGGTAATAACAATTATCCGTAGAAACAAGCACAGAAAGATGCTTTAAAATATTATGAGGAAAACAAAGATTATTTGAAAAATCTATTCCTTCATACAAGTGGGTTAGAATCATTTATTCATTATATGGCTGAAATAAATCAGCTAAATGTGAGTTCTTATATATTGAATAAATTTAAACTTGAAAAGCTTGATAAAAAAACGGAATTGTGTTTGCGACTTTATTGCTATTCTTCATATCATATTGTATGCGAGTGGATTTTAGGGAAACACAAATTAAAGTTAGATGAATTGGTAGATATTTTTGATATTTCTATGCCTGTTCCATTAAAAAAATACCTATTTTAAAAAGAGATAAAATTAATAAAATCTCTCATTATGATATATTTATAAAATATTGTTAATTGAATAAGAATATATTGTTTCTATATAATATTAATACGCTATTTAGAGTTTTTATTTATGCCGTATGTATTATAAATAAAAGGAGTTTATAATGGAAATTAAAGCATTAAAATTTAGAGCCAATGGTTTTATGAAGCAGCCTTTTGCCTTAGGCGGTGAAGATGGACAAGATAAATTTGACCAAAAAGTTATGTATCGCTCAAGTTTGCAGAATCATTTGATTGATACGGGCAAAGAAGTTATTCTTGTAGATACTGGTCTTCCAGAAAGTTTTCCAGAAGAAGCTCCAGATGAAAACACATTTATTTATATGGGTGAAAAAGTTGATAACTTTATGGAAGCTTTTGAAAAGCTGCCAGAAGACTGGAAATGCCCAAGATGTAAACAGCCCAAAACCAAGTTTAACGCCGCTTAATAATATAATACATAGAAAAGACATTAAATAATTTTGTATTGCGAGCCTCTTTTAGAGGCTCGCAGGTGTATATTTTTCAGATTAATTTATGTTATATTAATTAAAAAGGAGATTTTATGAAAATAGCAATTCTTAATGGAAGTCCAAAAGTTGGTAATACTGCAGCAATGGTTAACGCTTTTGCTGAAGGTGCAAAAGAAGCTGGTCATGAAGTTGAAATTCTTCATGTTGGGAAAATGAAAATCGCTGGTTGTCTTGCTTGCGAATATTGTCATGGCAAAGGCGAAGGCAAGTGCGTTCAGAAAGATGATATGGAAAAAGTTATGCCAGCATACAAAGAAGCTGACATGGTTGTATATGCTTCTCCTGTTTATTACTTCGATGTAACTGCTCAGCTAAGTGCAGCTATGCAGAGAGTCTATGCAATAGGCAAACCGACAAAAGCTACAAAGGCAGCTTTACTTTTAAGTTCAGGTTCACCAAACGTCTATAGCGGTGCAATTAACACTTATCAGAATATGATTGGCTATATGGGCTTAAAAGATATGGGTATTATAACTGCTGCTGGAAACGAAAACTGCTCTGAAGCAAAACTTGCAGAAGTCCGCAACTTAGCAAAGAGTCTATAATATTAAGAGATAAGAGATTAGAGACAAGAGATGAGAGTGCTCTCTACTCTCTACTCTCTATAATTAATAATCTTCAATTACACTTTAAGAAATACTATTAGTCAAAGCTCTAGGTTACAGTATGAAAAAAACATCTAAATTATTATCTATTTTTACTTTTGCAGGAATTTTATTTTATATATTTAAACAAGCTAAGTTCTGGTTAAAAAAAACAGGTGGAAATGAAGGCTGGATAACAGAAACAAAAGCAAGTTGGTCATGGAGATACTGGTCAAACTTGTTTTTCTTAACTTTTTTAACGCTTTACAATAGATTAGAAATTAGAAATAAAGAAGTTGTTACTAAAAAAGTTCGTTCACATTGCGTTGTTGTAGCAAACCACGAATCTATTCTTGATGGGTTTATTCTTGCTGCTGTTATTTTGAAATCAATATATTTTATGGTTAAAAAAGAAGCTTTTGAAAGACCTATTGCAGGTTATTACTTAAGAAAGGTAGCTTGTTTCCCAGTAGATAGATCTAAAAACGATGCCAGTGCAATAAGAACAGCTTTTAAACTATTAGATGAAGGTGAAAGTCTCGGAATATTCGCAGAAGGAACAAGAAATAAAGATGGCTTTGTAAGTGAATTTAAGCACGGAGCCATAAAAATAGCTATAAAGAAAAAAGTTCCAATAGTTCCCGTATATATAGGAAATTCACATAATATTACTCCCAAAAATTCAATAATTCCAAGACCAGCAAAGCTTATTGTCTGTTGTATGGAACCTATTGACACAGCGGCAGAACTAAAAGCAGGAAAAACAGAAAAAGATATTATCGATATGCTTTATAAGAGAATTACAGATACTGGCACAGAAGTAATGGGTTACGATGTCAGAGACCCAAAATATGTTGCTGCTTTAGAGGCAGCAAATAAAGAAAAATAATTAAAGATACTTTATAAATAATACTTTTTTACTAGCTTTTAGTTTAACTAATTGAGGAAGCTGTGCTAAAACTAGGTAATTATCAAATATTTTTTTTGGATCGCCACGGTTTATCACTTGCCACGCCATCTAAAGATGGCTCGCAAAAACATATGACTTGTGGTTTTGTAGAGGCTGGCAAAAACTAAGAATTTATTAAAAATTCAATGTATGGAGCAATGTCCTTGCCCCCTTTTGTATTACCGCCAAGGATGGCGGTATGCAAGCGAGCGACAGGAGGTCAGCGAGTCGCAAAGGGGGATTAAGGGGGATTTTAAAATAATTAGAACAATCTAATTATAGAGCCAAAACCTTGTTTTTATACAGCCTTTCATAAAGAGGGTGTTTTTTATTACTTTTTTGATTATGTTTTATAGGATAACGATTGTCTGGATATTAATAAAGATTTTTAATATTTGGTTTTAGATAAAACAAGTATTAATCTAAAAGGCCACAACTTATTTCGTGAACTTTTCCATTTTTTATTTCAAATTTAAGACCAATACCTTGCATACCTTCAATAAAATAAATGTAGTCTTCTTCATGAATTTTATCTGGTTCTCCATAAATACTTTTTAGGGTAGCAACATCTGTTCCAATTCCAATGCCTGCTTTTGTCTTGGCATTGCTTTGATTTTCTACTGTTATTTCTTGCAGTTTTCCATTGATGAATTCAAATTCTATAGAATTATCATATTTATATTCAATTTTTTCGCCTGATGGCTCTTTATCTCGATCTATTTTGAGAGGTTTTCCATATTGTTTTTCTACGTCACTTATAGTAGCACCATATTTTATTTCACCTAACATTAGATGATCTGCAGATAAAGCACCAAAACAACTAGTACCAGTCATTAATATAGAACTTAAAAGAAATGAAGCTATTATATTTCTCATTTTATATTAATCCTTTTATAAAAATGATAAAGAATAGATTTATTAGTGATATAGTATTCTTAATTAATAATATTATATCTGAAATATCTTTTTTTGAGCAAGTTTTTACCCTGATAATTACATTGAAATATTGATATTTTAATGTTTAATATTGTAAACTAAATAAATCATCATATGAAGGAGAGCATATGGATATATACGGAAAGACTAAAGGAACCGAACTAGAAATTATATTTCAATTAAAGCAGTAAAAAAATGAAAAGAAGAGATTTTATTAAAAGTGTAGTTACTTTAGCTTCGTT
>ONIU01000127.1 GCA_900317935.1 uncultured bacterium | reverse complement strand
CTTCCTACTTGTTCATGACCGTCTACGCTTGGTTCATCTAAGGTTAAATTGCTTATTGTTGAATTAACGACTTTACCGAATAAACCAGCATAGTTGGTTTTGTTTTTGTTTATATCTAAATCAATAATAGATTTGTTGTTCCCATCAAAATGACCAGTAAATGGTTTCTTGTCATCTCCTATGGGTTCCCAGTAAGCTTTATAACTAGTATCTATGACTTGAGGTTTTTGATAGGTTATATCGTTAGCAAGTTTGTAATACTTATCTGAATTTATATAGCCATCAACTCTTATATTATCAAGTTCTTCCTGATTGGTAATCATATAGGGGTCGTCTTTTGTTCCACTGCCAGAAGCAAATGGTTCTTTTGTGATAAAACTGGCTCTATATGTTTCTCCTAAGATTTTGTTATCGCTAAGTCTTTTTACTGAAGAAGCTACTTCAACAATATATTCTTTTTTGAAAGATAAAACCTTGCTTGGAGTTAAAACAAATACTTTTAGGTCATTATCTTTTTTTAGGTCAAACTTAATAGAAGTGCCATCTATAGATTTTAATGTAATAGAAGAATTTATGTTATCTGGATAGATATCGTCGCTGAATTCAAGGGTAATTTCAGGCCCTCTGAGGCTAGAGTTTAGATTCTTGGTAGCAACGTTAGTGTCTCCGGGTTTTGGAGAAGTCATTATTACATAAAAATCTTTCTTATTATAGTTAAAGCTCCATTCTATATCTTCACTTTCGGTAGCGTGTGCTGTTTTGGCAATATTAGCATTAGATGCACTACATGCAGCTTTTGATATTTTTATATTATAAGTTCCTGTTGCTGTTGGGAAGGTAAAATTGCCGCTTATTGCCAGTTTTTTGTTTTTGTCAGACCAGTTAAAGGTCAGATTCCCTTTACTTTTTGAATAAGTAAGTTTGTTTGAAGCTATTGTTAGAGCATCTTCTACAGAATCTGAGTTCATTGATTCAGAGAAATTAACAACGATGTTTTCCAATTGTTTAATATTAGTCAGACAGTCTTTATTTGCTGGGTAAGTGCTCAATACATAAGGTCTTATTGGAGATCTGAAATAAATAACATGTTCTTGAGAAGATACCGGAACGTTGTCTTTGCTAGTGAAAACGCTTTCTATTACAACTCTTCTAGGAATAGCTTTATAGGATTTGTTTAGAGAATTGAAAAAAGCATCATATTGCAAAGTATTATCATCAATTGAAATTGTATGAACTTTTGTTAAATCTATAGAACCATAATCTAATGATGACTTTGTAACAGATTGTCTAGCAGCAATAGGTGAACTTTTATGGCTTAAAGCAGAAATCTTTTTGTCATCACTTCTAATGGCGACTTTAAAAGAAGAGGAACCGTCAAAAACTTTTTCTATTGGAGTCTTTGTAGATAATTGTGCAAAAATTGTAACATCTGAAGAGTATTTGTCTTTTGAGACTTCTTTAGATGAATTATCACACCATATTGATGGGTCTTTTGAAAGTACTTCTGTTTTTAAACAAGCTGCTGCAATATAAGAGAAAGTTGTAATAAATCCTAATTGAATTGAACTCTTTTTCGCTGCTCTTTGACTAAGACTAAGAGATGGATTTTCTGATGTTACAAGAACAGGGGTTTCTCTGTTCAAGGCAAAATATTGTTTTTTCGAACTGTCATAATTGGGTGATAAATCTAAAGTAACTGTTGCTGCTTTGTTAAGCATTTCTTGCTCTGGAGATATTTCTACTCCATAGACTTCACTGCTTAAAGATATAGGCTTTCCACTCATTCCTAGAGGAGAAAGAAGATCTCCGCCGGTTACTTTTGTGAATTTAATTTTTGTCCCGCTTATAAAAGTATCTGGAAGAGCACTTAAAGTAATACCCTCTCCGGAAAAGTATACAGAACCATCTTCATTAACCTTGGCTTCTCCTATTGTTGTTTTATTTACAGGAGAAGAAGAACTACCACCAGAGTGGCCGCAGCAACCAGCTAGATTAATGCATAAAAAAGAGAATAGAACAACACTAAAAATAAGTTTTGAAAGCAGCTTAAAAAATTTCATGTTTTGATCTCGATTTTTTAAAGTTTGTGTTAATTTTATTGTATTTTTAGATGATTTGCAATTTTATTCTTCTTTATTTGAAATTACAGAGAAAAATATTTTCATTTTTGAAAATTCTAAAAAAAATTAAAAATAATATTGCTTTTTTTTTAATGTAGTGATAATATACAAAACATCATCGAAAGATGAGCAATCCTGAATAGCTCAGTCGGTAGAGCAACTGGCTGTTAACCAGTGGGTCGGGGGTTCGAGTCCCTCTTCAGGAGCTGTAAAATCAAAAAAATATACTCTCTCTCAACTTTCATCAAAAGATGATCCTGAATAGCTCAGTCGGTAGAGCAACTGGCTGTTAACCAGTGGGTCGGGGGTTCGAGTCCCTCTTCAGGAGCTTAAAAAATTACCAGTTTTATAAACTGGTAATTTTTTTTTGTAATAATTTTTAAATTTTAAAAATATTTTGTCGGTACTCTAGCATTTATTTCAAAAATAGTTATAATAAAAGAACTATGATATCAGAAAACATAAAAAAATGCGTTTTAATGTTAGGGTTATCTGTAGCTCTCTCAACAGGTACAACATTCGCAGCACAGGAAGGAAATGATACAGAAAGTGCACGCCAAAAACTGTTAGACGAGGCTATTACATTACTTGATAAGGTTGAACTTAATTCACCCAAATCTCAAGTAGAAGTTACACGTATTCGTGAAAAATTAGTTAAATTAAAAACTATTGATGCGACTGATGATTCTGATGATAATGTTCCAGAATTAATGTTCTCACATCAAGGTGGTAATTCAACTTCTGTAAGCAGAGCTAACAAAGCTAAACGTGTTAGTTTTTATAACTCTTGCAAGGGTCTAAGAAACGGAGACCTTTTAAAACAGCTTCGTGCTGAAGTTTCTAAGCACAAATCCTATGATTACACTACAGCTCGTGAATTGGTAATTCTTGGTGTAGATAATCATGGTGGAGACGTAGAATGTGTTTATACTGGTAAAGTTTGGCATGTTGGAACAGAAGTTATGCCTCCTGCTGAAATGATAAATATTGAACATACTTGGCCTCAGTCTAAAGGTGCAAAGGGTGTAGCAAAAACTGACATTCATCACCTTTATCCAACTGATTCAAAAGCAAATTCTATCAGAGGTAATCATCCATTTGGTTTAATCAGTGATCCAAATCCAAAATTCAATGTAGGTGGCAGCAAGGGCGATGGTAATGTTTTTGAAGTAAGAAAACAGCATCGTGGTAATGTTGCTAGATCTATGTTCTATTTTGCTACTGTTTATAATCAGAAGATTGATGAAAAACAGGAACAAGTGCTCAGAAAATGGCATAAAGAAGACCCTGTTGATGCAAATGAAATGGCTAGAAACGATAAGGTTGAAGCTTTGCAGAACAACAGAAATCCCTATATTGACCATCCTGAATATGTTGATATGATTGATGATTTCTAATTAATATCTAGTTAATAGAATCTAAAAAGGCCTTAGTTTTTCTAAGGTCTTTTTTTTTACTTGCTAAAGCTTGAATTTTTTATATATTCAGATAAACACGGAGGTTTAGAAATGCTTAGATTAAAACGGATTTTAGCTATTTTAGCTATAGCAATTACTTTCCTTGCCCCTCTGCCTGCAAAGGCATATGATGCCTACTACAGTAAGATTGCTCTAGGGTCACCATTTACTTATTTTGACTTAGAAGATATTTATGGTCAGAGATGGGTTAGCACTTTTCTTAGAGGAAAACCTGTAATAATACTGACAGCTCATAGATATCAGAGATATGAACTGTTGAAATGGGCAGAATCATTTAGACAAGCTTATATGATTCCTGGAAAAGCCTATGTTTTATGGGTTGTTAATTTAAGAAAAGTTTCCTGGAATACCAGCAGACAGGTTATATATGACCAATGGCGCGGATTCAATGCTTCTGTTCCTGTATTGTTAGACTGGGATGGAGTAATTGGTAAAAGTCTGAGAGTTAATTATAATGTTCCAAATATTATAGTAATTGATTCTTACGGCAGACTTGTAATGCACGAAATGCATTCTTATAATCCAAGTGTATTTAAAGCTGTTTCTAATAAAATAAATCCATATTGCTCTAACAGAAAATTAAGAAGAGGAAGAAGAGGAGATTCCAACTAAAATAAAAAAAGCATGGCTTTATGAGAGCCATGCTTTTTTGTTAATCATTATTTTTGTGCAAGAATTTTAACTTCAGATGGTCTTAAATTGTAATCAAAAGAGTAGGGCAAATAATTCATAACATATTCAGGACTTATATCTATTATTCCGTTTTCACCAAGTATGCTGGTTAAATCTGGAATAAAGACATTCTGGTATTCTACAGTATCTTTGTTCAGCATTACAAAAATAGATTTTTCGTTGGGCATGGTCTTTTTGAAGCAGAATACATTTGCCCAGTTTGCCTGGTCAACGATTTCGATACCGGGTTCAACATTCAGAACCGGATATTTGTCTTTTAATGCATTGATTTTCTTTATGTAGTCAGTGAAATTAACAAGAGTATTTTCCCACCAGTCTGGTTGAGTCTGAACTACATTTAATTGTCTTGTAAAACCAAATTCAAAGCCTACTGGAATCATATAGCCTGCACTGAATACGGCAGAGAATAACAGTTGTCTTTTTATAGCAGCAATATCACCGTTTGTTTCGGTAATCATTCTTTCTGTATCATGAGATTCCGGGAAAGAAATAGTTTTTACAATCTGAGAGGTTTTGTGGTATTGTTCCATACCCCAGAATTCGTTGAAATCCCAGTATTTTGAAGAATTGAATAAGTAATCAAAACCTAAGTTTGCTAGTTCCTGAACCTGCTTAAAATCACAGCCTAAGGATTCAGCCAAAAAGAGGCAGCCTGGCTTGGCTTCTCTTGCTTTTGGTATCAGATAACGCCAAAGATCTGATGGAACCTGGTAAGCCATGTCGCATCTGAAACCATCAACACCCATATCCAAATAATATTTCATCATATTCCACCAGTAATTCCAAAGATTGTCTCTGTCTGGTGAATTAAGATTATCTACTTCTGCCAAGTCGCCCCAAGCATGCCAAACGCCTTCATGCATAGCACCAGGATTTATTATTTTGCCATTTTCATCTAATTTATACCAGTTTTTGTGTTCTTTTATTAAATCACAATCTATTGCAGTGTGATTAATTACTAAATCCATTATAAATTTAATATTTGAATCGTGGCATTTTTTTATAAAGTTTTTTAATTGGTCAAATGGTGCAACGTTAATAGAATTGTCGATAAACATATCTGCAATTCTGTAGTAATCTTTAGGAGAATAGAGACTGCCGCTAAAACCAGCATAATGAAAAGGGTTCACCCAAATAGCATTGAAACCCATGTCTTTAATTCTGTCTACTTGTTCTTCCCAACGGGGAATAGAACCGACTATTCTTGGAAATAAATTGTAAAGTCTGATTCCGCAATTATTTTGTTCCATTTTCTTCTCCTTTATTGACTTTATAGATGTCTTTTAATAACTGAACCATTTGTTGAGCTTCTTTTTCACTTCTTGTTTGATAAAAATCATTTAGACTGGTTTCTGTCTTTATTTTAATGAAATACATTTTTTCTTTGGCTTCTTCCGTTACATTTAAAGTAACATCCTGCCAGCTTGTTAAGTCTATATCTATGTTTACTGCAGGTAAAAACATATCCTGGCAAAAATAAATTCGGTTATTTTTAATTTCTACCTTCATACTTTGATAAGTTAAGTTCTTTCCTAAGAAAAAGAAGAATAAGAAAAAAGCTATTACAAATAACCATTCGCCCCATTGCTGAACTTTGAAACCATTATATTTAAAAAATAGTACTGGCACTAAGAATGCCATAATCAGACAGAATATGCCAAAGCCAATTTCCAATGCAGGATAATATGAAAAGCCTACAATTTTATTATCTTGAATAATTTTAAAAACCATTATTTTTTCCTATCCTCTGTGCTGACTACAAAAACTTTCCAGTCGTTGTCTTCTGCACTTAGTTCTATTGTTTTGGTTAACAATTCTGAAATTACACTTCTGGCATCATTAGGCATAACTAAGAATGTTTCAGGTTTTACATATTTTTCGAGAGCTTCTTTTGTTGTAATAAGAAGATTTTGTCCTTCTTCTGTAATGAAATCAAAATCTGTTTTATCAGTTATAAAACGGAAATTTTTGCCTGTATAAAAATACCAGCCATATAATGGTTCTTTGCAGCATATAAAATTACTTGCCGGCATTCTGGCAATTCTATTTAATATATTGTGTTTGCTGGATAAAAACGTATCTTTGGAAAGTGGTTCATGGCCTTGGATTGCTGGAACAGTAAAGAGAATTAGACTTGGAATCAGCATGGCTGCAGGTATTAATACACTTTTGTTAAGCTTTTTAATCATAAAAGCAACCATTATCAAGGCAGAAAACAGCCAGAAAATACCGGTAAAAATCTGGGTATGAGAAATCACACTTGCTGTTTCAAAGTTTATAAAACCGAATATCGCCAAAGTCATTCCTATTATTGAGGCGGATAAGGCAAAAATAAAATTATGTTGTCTTCTTAATTTTACATTGTCTAAGCTGGAATCTGTTTTTTCATCTTTTTTAAAGTAAAGAGATTGAAATGTTGGAGCCGTTAAAAGCAGTAAAGGCGGCAATGATGACATAAAATCTGTAAAATTTCTAGAAGTCATAAAAAGGCGGATAATGAATGGTAGAAAAGCCCAGCTTACTAAATATGTAACAACTGGATCATCTTTAAAATCTTTTATTTTATTTTTAATTTCCTGAAGCCAAATTGATGTCCATGGAAATACTGCAATAATTGGAAGTATTAAATAGAGAAAGAAATGTGTTCCTTTATAATCAGTAAAAAAGCTGTTATATGGCAGTTTAAATAAGTAATAAGTTAAAAGACCTGGATTTATTATTACTTGAACTATATACCATCCTAATCCAAAAAACAAAAAAATGATTATGCCAAGAGAATATTTATATAGTGCTTTAAGTGATTTTATCTGACCAGTATAAAGAGCTACTAAGGATATAGCTATAATCGGTAATAATACGCTAAAACCACAAAACATGAATGATAAAGTCAGGGTGAGCCAAAAAATAATTCTTAGACGTCTTGTAGGTTTATTTAGAAAATAGAAGAATATAAGACATAATAGAGACTCAAAAGCAGTTCGGTAAGCAGCAGGAGAAATTAATCTAAAAGATATTTGAAAAAGAGCTGATGTACATAACAATAAACAGGATATTACTGCACATTGGGTTCCAAAAAATAGTTTTGCTATAAAGTATATACAAAGAGCGGTAATTCCAGCGGCTACACTCAGAAAAAATCTCGCACCAAATTCCGAATTGCCAAATAATTTTAATCCTGTGGCGGTTATCCAATAAATGCCTGGTGAGTATTCAAAATGCTTTATTCCGTTAAAGATAGGGGTTGAATAATTACCATTATCAACCATGTATCTTGAAACTGACCCAAAATAAGCTTCATTTGGTTCTAACAAGCCCATTGTTCCGATATTGAATAAAATAGGAAACATACCTGCCAGGAAAATGATAAATGGCAAGAAATTCTGTAATTTGTTATTTATTGTCATCTTTAATGATTTGTGCCTACTTTTATTTGTTTATCTGTATTTTACAATTATTTAAGCAATAATACAATAGTTTAATAAGATTTAAGATTTAAGATGTAAGATGTAAGATATAAGATTGGTGATACGAGGCTAAAGCCTCTGTGGGACGATTGCTGCCGCAATCTGTGAGATGGCATCTATCGCTGCCCGTGGTAAGTTGTTTGACGATTACCACAGTGAAACTTTTATTGGTAAAACATGGCGGACTGTCGCTTGCTCAACCTTATTCTCCTCCGCGGTCTCTGTAAATTTCTGCCTTCGAATAATCTCTGAGGGAACGAGCCTTGTGCGGAGAATAGA
>ONIU01000155.1 GCA_900317935.1 uncultured bacterium | reverse complement strand
GTAAGTGATCAGGGTTATCTGCCTGGCGATTACTATGATTTGGGTACTGCTGGAAATACTACATTCTACGGCGATGAAGCTTCTTTGAAGTCTGCTCTCAAAGCTTTGAATGAAAAGGGCATTATTCCTGTTGCAGATATTGTTATCAACCACAGATGTGCAAGTCATCAAGACAAGAACGGTATTTGGAATATTTACAACTTTGCTTCAGGCAAAGCAAAATGGGAACAGTGGGCTGTTTGTTCCGGCCAGTTCGGCGGTCAGGGCAAAGCTGATACAGGCGATGCTTTCCCACCAGCTCCAGATATCGACCACACTAATGCTCAGGTTCGCGAAGACATCATCGAATGGATGAACTGGATGAAGAAGCTTGGTTTCAAGGCTTGGAGATATGACTATGTTAAGGGTTATGCTCCTAAGTATAACGGCGAATATGATGCCGGTACTTCTCCATTATTCTCTGTTGGTGAACTTTGGACCAATATGGGTTTCAGCGGAAGCAGTCTGAATCCAGATCAGAATTTCCACAGACAGCAGCTGTGTGACTGGTTAGATAAGAACAAGAGCGAAGTAGCTTGTGTATTCGACTTCACAACTAAAGGTATTCTTCAAGTAGCTGTTAAGGGCGAATATTGGAGATTAAAAGACTCTGAAGGCAAACCTACTGGCTTAATCGGTTGGTGGCCAGCAAGAGCCGTTACTTTCCTTGATAACCATGACACTGGTTCTAAACAGAATCATTGGCCTTTCCCGAACAATGAAGTAATGCAGGGTTATGCTTACATTCTTACACATCCTGGTATTCCATGTGTATTCTACGAACACGTTTATGATTGGAAACTCAAAAACGAAATCAAGAAGTTGATTGATGTTCGTAAAGCCAACAAGATTCACAGCACTAGCAAAGTTGAAATTTTGAAAGCTGAAAACGGTCTCTATGCAGCCGTTATTGATGGCAAAGTAGCTATGAAGCTTGGTAATAAAGACTGGGCTCCAGAAGATGATTCTTTCAAACTTGCTGCTAGCGGTAATAATTATGCTGTTTGGGCAAAAGCAACTAAGTCTAGATCTGCTTCTGTAAAATCAGGTGCTACAAGATCTTCTTCTACTACAGCTAGAAAACCAGCTACCAAGAAGAAATCAACTTCTTCTACAACAAAAAAGAAAACCACTACTAAGAAGAAAACCACTACTGCTAGAAGATAATTCTTAAGTAAAAAAAGTCCTCCGAGAAATCGGAGGATTTTTTTTTATTCCCTAAGTTTTTATTGTTACAAAAGGGGCATGAATGTATAATAATAAGATAAAAGAAAGAAGAAGAAAAGATAAAGATAGAAGATAGAAGATAAAAGATAAAAGATAAAAGATAGAAGATAGAAGGATTCAAATATCTTAAGTCTTATATCTTGTAACTTGTAACTTAAATCTTATATCTTGAATCTTAGAAAAAAACAAGGAAGAATGATATGTCTAATACAAAGGAAGCTTTAAATAACTCTTCTGCTTTGAAGGTTAATCTTCAAAACACAGCCGCCGAAGTTCAGATTCCAGAAAAATATGAACCTTTGCTTAAGTCTGTAGAGTCTTATTTTGGTGTTTATAAACGAGTGAAGGAGCTTTTGACAGAGCTTAATCACCCCTTTGTTAATTGGAATTATGTGTCTGAAGGCTTAAAGACATTTTCTGTTAATGATTTTTCTAAGTTTAATACTCATGAAAATGCTCCTGAAGCTATAAAGACAGTGTTCGAAATCTATTTTGACATAGTAAATTCGAATGCAAAAGATGACGTAAAAGATAAAACAATTCGTTACCTTTTTGATTTTATCAGCACTTTACTGTCTGAAAGCAAAGATAACCTTGATAGAAATGTTACTTACTTAAGTGATGTCTTTGGAAAGCTGATTACTATCAGCGAAAAGAATGGCTCAATGCTGAGAAAGTGCTCCTACTTTGTTAAGCCCTTACTTAGACACTCAAAGAGTGCTGTGCTTAAAAAAGTTCCTGAGTTTTTAAGACTTGTTTCATCAGGTTTTAAACAGACTTATCAATACTGGCTTAATGTAGAAGACCCCGAAAACTGGTTTAACAAAGAGTCAAAAGCCGGCTTAACTAATACTTCTGATGAAGCAGAAAAAGAACGTATAAAAAGACTGAAAGACTTGGTTTCTGATATTTCCCATAAAAATTTAAAGCAAATGTCAGATAAAATAGACAGCTTTGATTTCTCTGCTAACGCTTCAGAAGATGTTTTTTCAGAATTAGCTCAAATTCTTGATTACAACGAGATTCTTAATGCATATTTAGAAAAGGCTGATGCAATAGAACAAGAAACAGCTTTTGGCGGCTTAAGCTTTGTTATAAAGCTTGATTTCTTGTTTAACGTCATTAGTGCTAGCTATTTAAGCGAAATACATACTCAGGCTTTCCAGGAAATCAACCGCTCTTTGAGCCGTGCTTTTGTTCAGGTAAAACCAGAACAGAGAGCAGATTTCATTAAGAAAATTTTTAAGATTCTTCGCGACTGCTGTGGTGAAAAGAAATTTGCAAGTCTGCTTTTGAATGCAATGCTTGCTATTGCTCATGAAGTTGTTCCGTTAGAAGACAGGCCTCTTCTTAACGTGCTTATAGACGAAATTATCGCAACTGGTTTCCAATACCCAGAAGCCAAGGGTTCGAATGTTGATTGGCAGGTTCAGATGAATCCTGAACATATACATAATATCAGAGTCTGGATGGAAATCATTGAAATGAAGCCGGAATGGACTCATAAACTCCTTTCTGCTTTAATTATCAATCTGAAAGTCGGCGGTGTTTTAATTCGTGATACAGACTTGTTCCAGAGAGATATTTCTAAGTATTTAAATGCTGGTATTTACAGCAGTATAAACCTTTCTAAGCAGTTGCTGAGACAATTTCCAGCCTTTTTCAATGAAATAGGTGCTGAAGGTGAATTGCGAGAAACCTCGACAAGAGCTGATGAATTAGGAACAAGACATGATATATTAGTTCATTTTATCAGAAAAGTTGCTCATGTTGAAAGCAATAACCTCCTGACAAAGTTTATTGATGGGGCTTTCCACTATTGGTTTGATGGAAACAAAGAACATATAAAGAGTTTCGTTCCAGAAGAAATACTGAATCAGATTAACAATGATTCTGAATACTATGAAGGCATGCATAAGGCTTTTGTGGTGCTCTTTGATATGGTTGATGGAAACACAGAAAACTTCTTAGACTATACTCCAGAGCAGATTAAAGAAAGAGTAAATACTGCTGATTGCTCTGATAGAGACCACGAAAGAGCTTACTGCATGGTTCGCTTATTCCAGTTGTTAACTAAAAAGTATAACCCGCAACCGTTGGAATTAGCTAATGACCTTAAGCAGGCAAATATTTTTGAACCAGAACGTATAGCTGCATTTGAAAAGCATTTGGCTAAGCATGAAGTAAAGGAAACTTTAACCTGTGTCTTAGACTTTATTGCACAGCTTCAAGGCAGAGTTCTTTCTTCTGAACAGACAACAGCAGTTGAAAATATCTATTATAAGCGCCATATCGCGGTTGGTATTCCTTCTATGTATGGGGTTTATAAGGAAAAGAAGTTTGATTCTCTGAGTCTGGCTTTAAGGCTTGAAAGCCTTGGAACCATGCTTTTGGAAGAAATCGTTCAGGATTTGGGTCTAACGTTCATTACAAAGAGCACTATTACTAAGATTCATGAATGTCTGCCTTTCTTTGTTAAAGCCTTGGCTCTTGAAGGCTTGCCTACCAGACAGCTTTCTACCAAGATTAACATGCTTAAGCTTGGAATGGGTATCAAGCTTTTCTCAATCGACCAATACCTTGATTTGTTCCTGGCTATTTCTAAGGCAATACAGAACATAATCAAAGATTATTATGTGGATGCTCACAGAACTTGCTTCCCGATTGTTGTTAAGCAAATGATTGCTCATGGTCACGAAAGCGTGAAGGGTGCTGACCCTGATGATAGAGCGGTTATTTTTAAATTACAGGAAAACTTTTTACGTTCTTTGTTATCTTCTGCTTTTGGTTTGCAGGTTTTAGACAATTTTATATCTAAGACCATTGATACATTGCAGGCAGAGTTGGAAAAATTCCGCGACCAGAAAGCAATGTTGAATCTAGTTGTTACTTATAACCCAGATTTAACAGTAACTCATATCTACGATGATACTCCTGCTATAGACAATCAGATAATGCTTGGAAACAAAGGATATTGGCTGAAGAGGATGGCTTCTTTCGGCTTCCCGGTTCCCAAAGGCTTTATTCTTACAACAGAAGTATTCAGATGTTTGGAAGCCGTTACAGGTTATAAGAGCATATTGGAAGACCTGCATCGCAGAATTCAAGGTGCTATTCATAAACTTGAACGCTCGACAGGCAGAAGATTTGGCAACGAAGAAAGACCTCTTCTTTTATCTGTAAGAAGCGGTGCCGCTATTTCTATGCCTGGTATGATGGATACATTCTTAAATGTTGGTATTAATAAAGAAATCTGCGAAAGCTTAAGCAAGAAGCCTGGATTTGAATGGGCTGCATGGGACTGCTACCGCCGTTTCCTGCAGAGTTGGGGTATGAACGAAGGCTTAGACCGTAATTTCTTCGACCATATTATTGAAAATTTCAAAACTAGGTTTAATGTTACTAAAAAGCTTTTATTCTCGCCTACTCAGATGAAGGAAATAGCTCTTACATACCGTGATGAAATTCAAAAGCAGGGCATAACCATTTTTGATAAACCTGAAGACCAGTTAAAATATGCTATAATGCAGACTTTCGCTTCTTGGAATTCTACAAGAGCCAAGGTTTATCGTAAGCAGATGAATATATCCGATGAATGGGGAACCGCAGTTACCATTATGAGTATGATTTTTGGTAATCTTAATGAAGAAGCTGGTTCTGGTGTTACTTTCACCCGTGACCCCAACGGACAGAGCCGTGAACTTCAGCTATTCGGCGATTTCTTCTTTGGTGTTCAGGGCGACGACATTGTTTCTGGGCTTATTGAAACTTACCCGATTTCTGAAGCACAGAGAATTAAAGAAAAGCGAAATAGTGACATTTCCTTAGAAAGCCATTTCCCTAAGGTATATAAAAAGCTTTATGATTTAGCTTCAACATTGATAAAACAAAAAGGATTCAGCGCTCAGGAAATAGAATTTACTTTTGAAAACAGCACTGAAAACGGTTTATATATCTTGCAGACTCGTGATCAATATCAGGAAAAAGAATCTCTTGATTTACCGTTTAAAGCAACTCCAGAACTTGAACAATCCTATATGGGCAACGGCGTTGGTGTCAGCGGTGGAGCTCTTGCTGGCCGAGTTGTCTTCTCTGAAGAAGAAATTAATAAATGGCGTGAATTAGAACCATATAATCCTCTGATTCTTGTCAGACCAGATACCGTTCCAGAAGACGTAAGCCTGCTTTTGCATGTCGAAGGTTTGCTTACAGCTCGTGGCGGTAGAACAAGTCATGCAGCTGTTACTATTCCACAGTTGAAAAAAGTTGGTGTGGTAGGTTTCAGTAAATTGAAAGTTTATGAACGTGATTCCTACTGCTTTATTGGCGATCATAGAGTAAAATCTGGCGATTATTTAAGTATTGACGGCCGTTCTGGTTCTGTATATCTCGGCTTGCATCAGCCAGAAGAACAATAATAGTCGATAAAAGGAAATAATATGAAAAAGATAATTGAGTGTGTTCCGAATTTCTCTGAAGGGCGTGACCAAAGTGTCATTGATGCAATATCTGATGCAATAAAGTCTGTTGAAGGAGTTACTCTTCTGGATGTAGATCCGGGAAAGTCTACCAATAGAACAGTTTATACCTTCGTTGGTGATGAAAATTCAATAATCGAAGGTGCTTTGGCTGGCGCAAAAGCTGCCTATAAGCTTATAGACATGAGAAAACATCATGGAGAACATCCAAGAATGGGTGCAATGGATGTTTGCCCATTTGTTCCTGTCGCAAACGTAACAATGGAAGAATGTGTGGAAGTTTCAAAGAAATTTGCTGAACGTGCTGCAAAGGAACTTGGCATTCCAATGTATCTTTACGAACATTCTCAAACAAGAGATTATCGTAAAAAGCTACCGCAGATTAGAAAAGGCGAATATGAA
>ONIU01000173.1 GCA_900317935.1 uncultured bacterium | reverse complement strand
TATATAATAAAATAAGTATATAAGCAAAAAAACATTTCAAAACTGAGCTGAGAAAGGATTTGGAATTGTTGGAAGGGTTGGAAGGGTTGGAAGAGTTAGAAGGGTCGGAAGAGTTGGAAGTGGAACGCTGCGCTGTGAGACACTTCGTTGTGGGACGTTTCACTGTGGTAATTGTTAATAATTGTTGGAAGAGTTAGAAGGGTCGGAAGAGTTGGAAGGGTTAGAAGGGTTGGAAGTGTCTCACAGAGGCTTTAGCCTCGTATCACTAATCGCCAATCACTTACCACCAACCACCAAATTCTCAATTCTCATTTCTCAATACGCGCTCGCTAAAAAATGATTAGACTCTAGTTATGTCACCCTTCAGTCAGCTAAAGCTGACAGCTCCCCTCAAGTGGAGCCTTTAGATACCTACCACCCACCACTTATCACTAAGCCTTACTCATTACCTTTATAGATAAGGCCTAGCATCGTCATATCATCTGACTGTTCTGCATCACCAGCATGTTTTTTTACATCTTCGTAAACTTTAAATAAAATATCCTTGGAAGTATTATCATTTTCTAAAGAATCTAATACTGATTTAAGACGTGATTCAGAAAATAATTCTTTTTGTTCATTCATAGCTTCTGTAATACCGTCTGTATAGAAGAATAATTTATCTCCAGGTGTTAAAGTAATATTATCCTCATGATAGTTAATTTTCTTTTTAATTCCCATTATGCAATTCTTTTTGGTATTACGAATATATGTAAAGCCATTTTCATTTACATGATGTACAAAAGGAGGATTATGCCCGGCATTTACATAAGAAAATTTACCTGTTTTCAAATCAAGAATTCCTAAGAAAACAGTTACAAACATGAATTCCTTATTACTTTCAGATAACTGTAGGTTGGATTTTTCCATTATATGAGCCAAATCTGGTTCTTTCCCTACAGAATATGTAGCAGAAGCCATCATTGCACAATTCTTCAAAACTGTTTTTGAAGTCATCATGAATAGAGCAGCCCCAACCCCTTTGCCGGATACATCTGCAACAGTAAGAGCCAGATGATTATCATCCAGCATATAAAAATCGTAAAAATCGCCAGCTACTTCTTTTGCAGGAATCATAACAGCTGCTAAATCAAATTCTTTTCTATTTGAAAAATCAGGGGAAACGCTAGGTAACATACCTGTCTGAATGTTTCTTGCAACATTTAATTCTGTTGCAATTCTTTCTTTGTCAGCAGTTACTTTTGAAAGATTTTCCATGTAATTTTTTAAATCGGTGGTCATGTTGTTAACGCTATTAGCTAAGACTTCTATTTCATCACCACTATTTATATCAAGCTTTTTTTCCAAATTACCTTTTGCTATTTCCTTTACCCCTTCAATAACAGTCAAAATAGGTTTAACTGCCTTTTTTGAAGACAAATAACTTATAGCAAACAACAATATCATTATTAGAATTAATGAATATAAAATATAGTGAGTATGCTTTTTATAGAAATTCTGCATTGATGCTGTAAAATCATGAGATTGAGCAATAACATTTTCTTTTACAGTTTTAGCGGGTTTAATAATTTCTTCTATTTCAATTAAAGTTCCAAAGCTCCAACCTATTGATGACATTGGAGCATAAGCGAGATAATATTCTTTATCTTCAACTTTAACTAACGCAACATCACTTTTTCCTGAAGACATATTTATGGCTTCTTTAGCTAAACTGCTTTCTTTGGATTTTCTTAAATCTCTATGTTCCTTAGAAACAGCAAAAGGACCATTTTTTTCAGAAGAAAGAACTACTTCACCTTTATCATTCAATGCAAAGTTTATATTAGAATTGCCGATACTGTTTTCTGTAATCTGTTTATAAAGAGACTCTAAACTTGCACCTACGGCAGCGACCCCTGCAAAACCTTCCTTGTCATAATAAGGAGTCGCAAATGTTACAGCGAGATAACCATCAGCGGCAGTATAAAAGTTTGTTATCTTTGTTTCTTTTGCTTCTTCTGCTACCTTATACCAGGGTCGCTCTCTAGGGTCATAATTGGTATTGAATTCTTCTGTAAAATTTACTTGCCCATTTTGGTCAGTTAAAGTGTCAATACATATCAAATATCCATTTTTAGAACCAATATAAGAAGATGTTTGATGACCTTTATAAAAACTTGATATAACTTTAAGCATATCAGCAATATTAGAGGAAATTGCTACTTCATGTTTCAGTTCATCACTGATACCATTTCGTGCAACAATGGGTGCATAATGCACATATGCTTCACCGCTAAATATAGGTTTATCTTGGTGATTAGGGAGATTAATTTCTTTATATTTTTCAGGATGAGTTAAAATTTCGGTTATTTGAAATGCTATTGATTCAGCATCATATTTAACTTCGCTTAAACCGCGATCCATTCGACGAGACTTCTCTAAAGCAAGTGCCCTAAGATGATTCTTGGTCTGGTTAATAGTTAAATCTTTTGTAAATTCAGCTACAGAATCGCTCGATTTTTTTCCATTTTTAATTGTTGCTTTATAGATTTCTTTCATATTTAGATAAGAAACCAAACCAAATGACAAGAAAGACAACAAAGCGGTCGAAATCATCAGAATAAGCATTCGACGAAAAACATTCATTTTAAACATATTAAGATTTAACTATCCTTTAATTTTATGAGCATAAATTATATCATTTAACTTAAAAAAATATAATATTTAGTTTGCGTTTAGATTTGAATGTTAGAGAAAACAAAGTATTTTTTTTTGGTCATACGTGTTATAATTCAACGTCAGTCTTACAAAAGGAAGCTAAAGTTTTGAAAAAGTTTAAAATGAATATATTTCGTCGAACTCTTCTCTTATCACTTTCGACGGCTTTATTGTCATTTTTGGCTTTTGGACTTATTTCTTCTTATCATATGAAGAATTTATTTCAAAAATCCATTGATAACGGTAAAGACGTCGGTGAAAAAATGGTACATTTCACCGAAGAATTTGCTATAAATCAAGCTAAAGAACGTCTTGCCTCATTAGCTTTTGAAAGATCTCGTCAGATTGAGCAGGGAATGAGTAAAATATCTAATGATGCAGAATCTATAGCTCTCCAGATGAATCGCATTCTTTCTAACCCTGATAACTATAAAGAAATAAAACTACCTAACGTAAAAAAAGAAACGGTTTATAATGGAAACCCATATATCTATTTCCCAATAGAAGCTGAAAAAAAAGGTATAACTGATGAACTTAAAAGGGAAGCAGGTTTATCTTCAAATATAGTAGACGTCCTAAATATAGTCTCTCATGGATATGCTGGTCATCAGACAACATCTTATATTGCTTCGAAGAATGGTTTCCTTATTTTAATAGAAACTTCACAGGATAAAAATGCAAAAGTTACATTCCCGAATGATTTTGAGCCGAGAGAAAGAATTTGGTATGTGGATGCAGAAAAAGCTCAAAAGACAATAATTACAGATGTTTACCAGGCTATACAATTATATCCGGCAATTTCCTGTGCAACCCCCTATTATGATGCTAATGGAGAATTTGCCGGTGTTGCTGCTGTTGATGCAAATCTGGAATCTCTTTATGATTTGATTACTAAAAATAGAATTGGGGATACTAGTATCAACTTTACATTAAGCAATAAAGGCGAAATAATAATCTCTTCAACAAAAACCGGTACCTTTGCAGTTTCAAAAGACAAAAGAGATTGTAGAGATAGTTTAAATAAAGAATTTGCAAAAGAAGCCGCTAATATGGTTGCCGGACAAAGCAATGTAGTTCTATTAAATGTAGACGGTAAAGAATATTGCTTAGCCTACTCTCCTATGCCGACTGTAGGTTGGAGTTTTGGGACAGTTATCGAGAAAGAAGAAATAATTAAACCAGTTAATAAAGCAAAAGCTATAATCAACGAAATAACAAAGAATATTACTCATTCTATTGAATTGTTATTCTCTCAACATATGAAGCATTTAGCTTTTACTATTTTTTTGGTTCTTCTCTGGTTATTATGGATAAGTTTTAAAGATTCAAAAAAATTTGTCACTCCAATCGTTATGCTGACGGATGGCGTTAAAGAAATAGCTAAGGGGAACCTGGACAATAAACTAGATATAAAAACAGGTGATGAAATTGAAGACCTTGCTGAAAGCGTAAACAATATGACCAGCGACTTGAAGAAGTACATTGAAAATCTATCAAAAGTTACTGCTGATAAAGAAAGAATAGCAACAGAATTAACTGTAGCAAGAAATATTCAAGCTGGCATGCTTCCTAGTGTAGAACCTGATTTTTCAAATAAAAAAGAATTTGATTTAGCTGCAACTATGATTCCGGCAAAAGAAGTCGGTGGTGATTTTTATGACTTCTATATGCTTGACGAAAATAATTTGGCTTTAACTGTAGCTGATGTTTCCGGTAAAGGTGTTGGGGCAGCATTATTTATGTCTATTTCAAAGAGTTTTTTGAAAAATAATGCCAAATTCGCTACAACTGCTCATAGTGAAGGAAATGAACTTAATTTAGCTTCAATAATGGAACAAACAAACCAGCAACTTATTGAAAATAATGAAGAAAAAATGTTTGTTACGGTTTTCTTTGGTGTTCTTAATTTGAAAAGCGGAGAATTTGCTTACGTCAATGCAGGTCATAATCCACCGCTTGTTTGCCATAAAAGTGAAGGTCAATTTACCTTTATTCGCAACGAAAAAAAGAACTGTATAATTGGTATTTCAAAGAAAGCCAAATATCAGGAACATCATTTAACTTTAAATCCTGGTGACATTCTTTTCTTCTACACAGATGGTATAACCGAAGCAATGAATGAACAATCTGAACAATTCCATGAAAATAATCTTAAAGTTTCATTAGATAGCATCTCTGAAGATTCAAATGCTAATAAAATACTTTCAACAGTGTATGAAGCAGTTAAAAAGCACGCTGGCAATGCCGAACAATCTGATGATATGACAATGCTTGGTCTAATCTATAAAGGTAACGAATAAGGGTTAGTGATGGGTGGTAGGTGGTGAGACGAGGCTAAAGCCTCTGTGAGACGATTGCTTACGCAATCTGTGAGACGGCAACTGAAGTTGCCAGTGGTAATTGTCGAACAACTACCACAGTGAAACGTCACACAAGTTGCGTAAGCAACAGTCCCACTATTTGCACAATAACAGCAGGCTCTACTGCTCTGCCGCTCTATAGTAAATTATTATTCTAGGGATTAATTATACGCTGTCGCTAAAAAAGAATTACTATAGTTAATTCACCCCTC
>ONIU01000154.1 GCA_900317935.1 uncultured bacterium | reverse complement strand
TTCGAAAGATGTTTCCCATTATTAAATGCAGAATTAGTGCCAGCACGGCAGGCATATTCCCATTGAATTTCTGAAGGAAGAGTGAATTCGTAGCCTGCAGGTCTGGTTGATTCGGTAATCTTATTAAGTTTATTGCAGAATTCTATGGCATTATAATAAGTTACACGTTCAACAGGCTTTTCATTACCAACATTTTTAGAGGGGTTCTCACCCATTAAAGCAATATACTGAGCTTGTGTAACTTCATATTTCCCAATGTAAAAATCTTTATCTACTGAAACCTTATAAAGGTCATATTCTCCTTTTTGCCTTCCTACTTCATCTTCAGGACTGCTCATATTGAATTCGCCTGCTTCGCATTCAACAACATAGAGTTTTGTTTCATTGTTAAGCTGAAAGGAAATCGTTTCATTTGCAAAAGCAGGAGACATACCCATTATTATTGAGAATAAGACAGGCAAAGATTTTTTCATAAGTTCCTCGAATTAGCTCAGTTTATTTTATTTAACTTAGCATAAATTAATCTTTTAGGCAATTAACCGCCATAACAATCAAAAGCAAAGGCAAAGGCTAAAGTCAATCCCCTACCAGGTCATCATCTAATTGTGAATCTGTACGCGGTGCAATAGAACTTTCATCTTTTAATGAGTTTTCAGCGCCAGAAATAAATATTACTTCAGCCACTAAATCATCATCAAGCTCAGCATCAGTTCTAGGAGCTAAATCTTTAGCATCAATAGAAGACTTCTTATCACCAGACTTTGCTGTTGCAAGAGCAGTTTGATTGCTTTTTCCCTTAGCTGGAGTTTTAGGTTTAGCAGCGGGTTTTACTTTAGACTTAGAAGTCTTTTTCTTATCACTAGCCTTAACAACTGGTTCCGCCTTAACCACAACAACATTTTTCGGTCTCGGAGCTGTTTTATAGGTTATTTTGTTCCCATCATTAAAACTAAGAGATTTTATTGCAGCAAAGAAAGTAATAGTTACATCTTTAACTTCGTTAGGATTTCCTCTCTTTTTAAACAATGGTTTTGCTGAACCAAAATGAATATTGTATGTACAACACATCAAATTGCTTGCACAATATTTCAAAGGTGCTGGAATATCCTTTAAAGAAGAAGCTAATACAAAATTTTGTGATTCAACTTTGTTAGGAATCCTTTTAATAAATTTAAAAGTTCTGGAATCTGCTGCAGTTGCAGCCTTTTCTACAATATAACTACTCAAAGTGTTTTCAATTCCGTTAAATTTGCAGCGAAGGAAAGTATCGTGCTTTTTATCAGGCAAAAGCATTAACTGCAAATAAGAATTCCAATAAAAATAGTTTTTTGCCTTAAAATGAATATCTTTCTTGTTTATTACAGCATCGTATTCATAAGAAGGTCTGTTTTTATATCTGACTCTTAGGTCGGTACTGCAACTGGCGTAAAGAGTTACCGGTTTATCTAAGGCAATAAAGTCAGCAAAACCTTGAGCTTTGTATTCCAAACCAACAAAAGTCAATTCTACTTCTTTTAAATTTTTCATGTCTAACGAAGTAAAATTAATCTGGGTAGGCCCGCTAAATGCCTCTTTTTTATAATTATAATAAGTTGGGGCTGCAACTGCTATTGAAGTTAAACATATTATAAACAGGCATAAACAAGCTATAGTTTTTTTCATTATCAATCTCCTCTTTCACAGTGTTTCAAAGACTTTTAAAGCATTATCTAAAATTTCAAGTCTTTCTTTTATGGACATAATTTCCAAATATGAAACCAAAAGATATTCACCTTTTCCTTCGTATATATATTTTCCATCTACTTTTGTTTTTATGGCTTCAGTTTTTGGCAAATCAAAGAAATTAAGAATTTCATCTTCATTTCTAGTTTTAACGACCATAGTTTCAGTATCATTATTTATTTTAACCAAATCTACGTCAGTATATTCTTTTACTTGGGGAATAAAACCAACATTAGTCTGGATTAAGCTATCTGTCAGCATATAGAAATGAGGTAATGCTTTTCCTTTCTTTTTAAGACAGCAGATTGTTTCAGTAAATTCTTCGTTATATGTAGTTGTAGGGAATCTAGGGCTTGGCTTTTCCAAGGTGTAACAAAAATCAAAGATTTGAAATTCATAATCCCCTCTTGTTCCCGATATTATATGATCTAAACATTGGTCTTTCCCACGAAGAATCATGTCAAATTGTTCGTTACAATCCAGAATTTGTTCAGAAGTTTCAGTATATTTAAGACCATTTTGCTGGCAGTAATTGCTCATTACTTCTTTGCGCTTTTTATGAAAAATAAAACTATAAATAACATAACCTAAAAAAATAAAAACAATAATACCTACTGAATAACCGATAGTTTCGTCAGAAAGACTTTTAGTTCTCATACTATTTCCTCGCACCAATTCTTTAAATTAAGTACACTATATCAAAGAATATTAAATATAATCAACCATAAAAAAACCACCGGATAACCGGTGGTTTTTATGTGCTTTAAGCTTTCTTCTGTTCTTTTGCCCAGCCGTCTTTTAATCCAATTGTTTTATTAAATACAGGCTTACCAGGCTGTGAATCTTTATCTTTGCAGAAATAACCGATTCTAATAAACTGAACGGCCTTTCCAACTTCTATATCAGCAAGAGCCGGCTCAACCATAGCATTCTTAATAACTGTCAGAGAATCTGGATTCATGTTTTCCAAGAAATCATGACCTTCTTCAACTTTATCAGGATTTTCTACATTGAACAATCTATCATAAACTCTAACTTCTGCTGGAACACCATATTTTGCAGAAACCCACTGAATTGTGCCTTTTACGCGACGGCCGTCAGGTGAAGCTCCACCACGGCTTTCCGGGTCATACTTACAATGAAGTTCAGTAATGTTACCTTCAGCATCTTTAACAATATCTGTTAAAGTAATGTAATAAGCATGTTTCAAACGAACTTCAATACCAGGAGCAAGTCTGAAATACTTCTTCGGAGGATTTTCCATAAAATCATCACGGTCGATATAAAGTTCTTTTGTAAACTTAACTTTGCGTGTTCCGGTTTCTGGTTCTTCTGGGTTATTGTCTGCATCAAATTCTTCGGTTAAATCTTCTGGGTAATTATCAAGAACAACTTTCAGAGGATTGATTACACCCATAAAGCGAAGTGCGTGTTTGTTGAGGTCTTCTCTGACACAGCTTTCTAATTGAGAGAATTCAACAGTGCTGTTTGCCTTAGAAACCCCTATTCTATCGCAGAATTCAATAATAGAAGCGGCAGTATAGCCTCTGCGTCTCATTCCAGAAATAGTAGGCATTCTTGGGTCATCCCAGCCAGAAACCTTATTTTCCTTAACAAGTCTGAGAAGCTTTCTCTTGCTCATTACAGTATAAGTAAGATTAAGTCTGGCAAATTCATACTGATGAGGTTCTGCAGGAACAGGAAGAGTCTTTATAAACCAATCATACAAAGGACGATGGTCTTGGAATTCCAAAGTACAAATAGAATGTGTAATGTGTTCAATAGCATCAGACTGACCATGAGCAAAGTCATACATTGGATAGATACACCATTTGTCGCCTGTTCTTGGGTGAGTCTGATGAAGAATTCTGTACATTACTGGATCTCTGAAATTAATGTTCGGAGAAGCCATATCTATTTTTGCTCTCAAAACCTTTTCACCATTAGCGAATTCGCCTTTTTTCATACGTTCAAAAAGGTCTAGATTTTCTTCAACGCTTCTGTCACGCCAAGGAGAATTCTTGCCTGGTTCAGTTAATGTTCCACGGGTTTCTCTAATCTGGTCAGCATTCTGGTCATCAACATATGCCAAACCCTTCTTAATCATAAAAACAGCCCATTCATAAAGCTGGTCATAATAATTTGAAGCATAATATTCATGGTCGCCCCAATCGCAACCAAGCCATTTAAGGTCTTCGCGAATAGCATCCATGTATTCCTGGTCTTCTTTAACAGGGTTTGTATCGTCAAAACGCAGATGAAATTCACCGTTATAGTCACGAGCCATGCCGTAATCTACGCATATAGCCTTAGCATGACCAATATGCAAATAACCATTTGGTTCTGGTGGAAATCTGGTAACAACTTTTTTTATTTTACCAGATTTTAAATCTTCTTCGATAATATCACGAATGAAATTAGAGGTTTTGGCTGGAGCTGTAGCTTCAGTATTGATAGTAGTTTCTTCAGAGCTCATTATATTCCTCAAACTAATTGATTTGGTGCATAGATTTTATCACAGTGTAGAGTTTAATTCAATCCCCCGAAAATTATTGAAACATTGCATTAATATTTGTATAATTTAGACTATAAACTTGCTTTCTCACATTAAAATGATGAATTACAAAACTCATTAAAAAAGAAACCCTTATAATAAAAGGAATACCGCTTTTATGAAATCTCCTTCAACCTTTTTTTTAATCACATATATAATTCTTATTGGTTTCGGCATTGCGACACAGGATTCTTTGGGAGAAAACCTTGTTGATACCAACGGCAAAGTTTTATTGTATGGAATATTATTAACTATATTAGAATCTCCACTAATATATTATTTAATCTGGAAAATGATATTGGGAAAAATAGCCGACTCAATGTCTTATGAAGAAAATGATAAAAAATCTATTTCGTTTTTTTCCTTTATTGGTCTTCCAATTCTTTTTACATTGTTGAATATGATGGCTATTATGAATCTAAACCAGTCTCTTGATAAAAGTAAACCGGTAAAAAGATATCTAGCTGTTACAAAAAAATATTATGAAGTAATGAGCAAATCTAAAGATAATCCTCGCACTAATCGCCACTATATTAATTTAACTTCTTGGCTATCTAATAACAAATTCACGGTAAGAATCTCCCACCAAGAATATGAAAACACAGCGATTAACGACGTCTATGAAGCTAATACACAATCAGGTTATTTTGGCTTTAGTTATTATAAGTCATTACGCAAAATAGACAGCAGCATTTTCCCTGATGGCACAAAGTTTCCTATAGATGAAGAACAAGCTCAAAAGCTAATAGTAGAAAAAAAGAACAATTAATGAATACTTTTAAAAGCACGGAAAAGATATAAAACAAAATGAATGAACCTTTAACAGATAATCTAAAAAAAACAACCAAAATAAATCTTAAGAGAACAACCCCCAAACGTGCCAATACAACTTATAGACCTTACTCTGCTTATAAATTAAATAAAAAACCAGACAAAACATTTAAAATAAAATATAATAAAGATATTTTTTTAATAAGCAGTTTTCTTATTCTAATAGTATTATATTTACCATATATATTACTAATGAAATACGAAGATAGCACTTTAATTTCCTTAAGTACTGGCAAAAATACAGTCTTAGTATTAGTGTCATTAATAGAATCTTCGATTATTATTTTTTTTACCTGGAAACACATAATTAAAGACATCTTAGACGATATACTAGAAGACCAACTACACGTCTACTTGTTTATAATACCAGGCTTCTTACTAATATGGCCATATATGGTAAACTCAAGCCTGATTTACTATTTAAACCAAAAACTAGACACGAAGAAACCAATTGTACGATATTTAAAAGTAATAGATAAAACTATCTCTGAATCTTATTCTAACAAAAAGAGATCAACTTATTTTTATAATATTCATTTAACTTCATGGTTCAAAAAAGCTTTTAGTATTATTATGATGAGTTTCCCATTGTAGAAAACCTGAATGTTCCTAAAGATACAAAATTTCCTATAACAGAAGAAGATTTAAAAATATTAAAACAAGAATAAATAACATTGCAATAATGTTTTAAGTAAGATAAAGTAACTACAAACATTTATTTGGGATATGTAATATGAAAAACGAATTAAACTGGGAAACAGGTGAAAATGGTTCTCTACCAATGATTTTAGATGAAAAGGGCCTGAACTTAAAAGGTTTTTCTAAATTCATGTTTTATTTTTGTGCTGGTGTATCTTTATTATCAATGTTCTGGGTAATAATTGTATCTATTGGGGCGTTTGCTTCTGCCAATCAAGACCCGACAACTCCTGAATACTATAAAATCATCGCTATAGGTAGCATAGCTATCAGTATGATGTGTATAAATACCTTAATAAAGTTTTACAATGACAAGAAGAATTATTATAAACATGTAGAAATAGCTGATGGCAAAATAAAGTTCAAAGAAATAAACAAAAACAAAACAGTAGAATGGGAAGAAAAAATACGAAAATATACTGCTGTTGAGCTTCGTCATTACACATACCGAGGCGTTACTTCATGGTATGTCTTTCTTCAGCACCATGATAAAGACAAAAAACTTGCTTTGTTTGCTCCAGAATACAATTATAATAATGCTACTGAAGATACCAAAAAAGAAGTATTAGATTTTTACGGCAAACTTTTTGATTTACCAACACATTATCTTAACCTGGAAGAAAGCTATAAAGCTTCTCACCCGGATGAAAAGAAAGACGCCGACAATAAGGACAAGAAAAATGAATAACAAAGTAACCTGGAAACCAGGAACAATGTTAGCTCCAGTTCCTGCAGTCATGGTGACCTGCCGAAGTGAAAACAAAACTAATATTATAACCATTGGCTGGGCAGGAACTATCTGTTCAGAACCACCGATGGTTTCTATTTCCGTCAGACCAAGCCGTTTTTCCTATAATTTAATAAAGAAAAGCGGCGAATTTGTTATAAATATTCCAACAAAGAAACTAGCAAGAGAAACAGACCTATGCGGAGTTATTTCCGGCAGTAAATTTGACAAATTTCATGAAACTGGCCTGACACAAGGCAAAAGCAATACTGTCAACGTTCCAATAATATCAGAGTGTCCAATAAATCTTGAATGTAAAGTTAAACAGGAAATAGCCTTGGGTTCACATAATATGTTTCTGGCAGAAATTACATCTGTTCAAGTAACAAAAGACTTTATAGACAGTGAAGGCAAGTTCTTAACAGATAAAGCTAATTTATTAGGTTATGCACATGGTGCATATGTTTCACTAGGTAAACAGCTTGGAACTTTCGGTTTTAGTGTAAAGAAAAAATGATTAGAAAGAGTTTAATAGTTGTAGGAGCAGGACCAGCAGGTTTAATTGCAGCTATTACTGCTGCTGATGCAGGTCAGATTGTTACAGTTTTTGAATCAATGCCCAAACCTGCAAGAAAACTTGGCATATCAGGAAAAGGCAGAGGAAATGTAACAAACACTGAAAGTTATGATAAGTTTCTACTTCATTTCAATAATAGAGGCAGATTTCTAAAAACAGCTTTCAAAAAGTTCTTCAATAAAGAATTGGTAGAATTTTTAGAAAAAGAAGGATTACCAACTGCTGAAGAACGCGGCGGAAGAGTATTTACAGCATCTGGTAAAGCTACAGATATAGTCAATTGTCTCCATAAAGCTCTAATTAAGCGAGGAATCACGTTAAAAACCAATACTCCAGTTAAAGAACTTTTGATAAAAGACGGCAAATGCATTGGTGTATCAACGGGTAATACTAAACATTACGCAAACAATATAATTCTAGCTACTGGCGGTCTTTCTTACCCTGCAACAGGTTCAACAGGTGATGGGCTTAGATTTGCAAGAAATTGCGGTCATGAAATCATACCCCCCCTGCCCTCTCTCTGCGGATTAAAACCAAAAACTCCTATTCCGAATTATCTTGAAGGTGTAAATCCTAGAAATATAAAAGCCCAGTTATTTATAGATGGTAAAAAAGCTGGTGAAGAATTCGGAGAAATGCTATTCCAGGACGGATATTTAGCTGGCCCGGTAATAATTACCTTAAGCCGAATAGCTGTTCCTGCATTAGAAAAAAAACAGAAATGCGAAATACTAATAGATTTAAAACCAGCATTAGACCATCAGAAGCTAGATAATAGGCTATTGAGAGATATTCAGGAAAAGAAAGACCAAAAATTCATAGATATTATCGGAGGCCTTTTACCCAATGGTCTGCGCCAATATTGCATTAAAAGTTTAAAACTAAGCTCTGCATTAAAAGCAGACCAGACCACAGCTGAAACTAGAAAACAGCTTAGATTATGGTTAAAAGAATTAAAATTTGAAATTGTTGGTCATGCACCATGGGAACAAGCTATAGTAACCGCTGGCGGTGTTTCAACAAAAGAAATTAACCCAACTACAATGGAATCCAAACTAATTAATAATCTATATTTTGCTGGTGAAATTATAGATATAGACGCTGATACAGGTGGTTTCAATCTTCAGGCTGCTTTTTCAACCGGCTATCTGGCAGGCTTGTCTGTATCAACAAATAATTAATGATTCAAAGAAATCTCTTTTTCCCCCCCTATCATAGAAGTTGTCAGAAAACGAGGTTTTAACTCCATAATTAGATTGTAGTAATTAGCTACACATTTGTCATAAAAAGTATAGCGTATGGGCTTTAGCCCTGAAAGCTATACGTTTATGACAATGTGTAAGCTATAAACAAAAATAAATAATATTTTTTCAGCAAAATTTAAGTTTTCGGACAAGATCTTATAAATGGAGGGATTAAGGGGGATTTTATTTATTATAACCCTAAGACAGATTCTGCGGCTTTCATTCCGTCTACTGCAGAACTGACAATTCCACCAGCATATCCTGCCCCTTCGCCAATTGGATAAAGACCATTAACGTTCAAAGACTGACATTTATCGTCTCTAAGAATTCTTACCGGGCTCGAACTTCTAGTTTCTGCAGCATAAACAACAGCATCTTCCACAGAAACTTCATCAAGTTCTTTTAGCATATGAGGAATCTGATGTCTTAAAGTCTTATTAACAAAATCAGGCAAAATATCATCGAAAGAAGCAGGAACAGAGCGAGAGCACGAACGCCCTTCGGTAAGACTACCAGAAACCTTGCCTGCAAGAAAATCTTTTAGTTTTAAAGCAGGAACAGAAAAATTACTGCCGCCACTTACAAAAGCCTTTTGCTCAATATTTTTCTGAAAGCTTATTCCGGAAAGCACATCATATTTTTCAGTATTCTCTACTGTAGAATAATCAGAAGGTTCTACAGGAACTATAAAAGCAGCATTCCCGTATTTTGCATCACGCTTAGAAAGGCTCATTCCATTTGTGGTTAAAGTATTTTCTTCATTTGCACAGGCGATAACCTGGCCCCCTGGACACATACAAAAAGAGTAACAGGCTCTTACTCCATCTTCTGCTTTTCTTGTCAATTTATAGTTTGCTGCGCCAATTCGATTATTGCCGGCAAATTGTCTTAATTGAGATTTATCTATCTGCTTCTGAGGAACCTCTAACCTTATGCCAACCGCTGTTGGCTTAGCTTCCATAGATACATTCATCGAAGCTAGAAGCCAGTAAACATCTCTTGCACTATGACCTACAGCTAGTAGCACATAATCAGTTTTAATCTGTTCGTTTCCTGCGCATATAGAAACTATTTTATTATTTTCAATATTTATTCCTGTTAAAGCAGTGTTATAGCGTATTTCTCCGCCATTAGAAATAATTTCTTTTCTCAAATTAGGAATTATCTTGAGCAAAGTATCACTGCCTAAATGAGGTTCTGAATCTATTAGAATATCAGCATTAGCACCAGCTTTTACCAATTCTTCAAAAAACAATCTTATGCGTCTTCTGTCTTTACTTCGTGCAGTGAGTTTACCGTCAGAAAAAAGGCCAGCACCGCCTTCCCCATAAAGAACATTGTTGTTTAAATTAAGCTTTCCGCTCTGCCAAAACAAATTTACGGCTTCACTTCTTTCTTCCGCTTTACTACCGCGTTCAATTAAAATTGGTCTAGCCCCTGCCTTTGCCAAAACTAATGCAGCCATCAACCCTGCAGGGCCAGCCCCCACAACCACAGGTCTGGAAGCTAACTTCTTGGCTTTAGACCAATCAATATCTTCTTCAACAAGCTTTTTATTAATTAGTTCAACGTTATTAGGCAACCTGTTTGTGTTTATCTTGCCACAAAAATCTACCTCAACAGAAAGAATATAAACTGGTGCCTTCCGCCAAGGACGAGCATCTAAGCTTCTTCTTATAATTTCACAGTTTTTAATATCCCTTGTATTGCAACTCAATCTGGAAGCCACAGCATTAATTATTTTAGCATTATTATAATCTAACGAAGCTTCAATTTGTCTGATTACCAGTTTCATATTATTCCCACTTTATAAGCAATTTTAAAATGTAAAAATATAATTAGATATTATCAGTCATTTTAAATTAATACAATTAATATAAAAATTATTACATTTATATAATTGCATGCCAAAAACAGCTGTTAATTGATATTTACAGCTGTTTTCGGATATCATTTAAATTCTGCAATTATCGGACAGTGATCAGATGGCTTTTCCATGCCTCTGATTTCATGGTCTATTTCTATACTGACACAGTGTTGTAAAACAGATTTTGTTCCTAATAAAAGATCAATTCGTAACCCATGTTTAGGATTAGATTCAAAGCCGGCACTTCTATAATCAAACCAGCTTAGTTTTGTAGAATCAGGGTATTTAGCTCTATATAACTCTATTGTACCCCAATCAATTAATGCCTGAACCCATTCACGTTCTTCTGGCAAGAAAGAACATTTGCCAGTTTTAAGCCAGCGTTTGGCATTCTGTTCCCCTATTCCAATATCTTTATCGTCTGGAGCTACATTCATATCACCGACAATTAAAAGATTATCAGAGGGTTTGTATTCTTTTTTCAATAATTCAAGCAAATCTGCATAGAATTTTCTTTTGCATGGAAACTTTTCAGGGTGACTTCGGCTTTCGCCCTGTGGAAAATAACCATCCATGAAGGTTAGCTTTTCAGTGCCAACAAAGTCATATTCTACAGAAATAAAACGCTTTTGTGCATTTTCATCATCTGTAGCGAAACCCTTCTGAACCTTAGCTGGAGCCTTTTTTGAAAGAATTGCAACCCCATGATACCCTTTCTGACCATACATTTCAGCATGATATCCCATTTCTGAAATGTCTTTCAAAGGAAAAGCATCATCAACACATTTGGTTTCCTGCAAAGCAATCAAATCTGGAGAATACTTGTCTACAACAGCCTTAACCTGATGTAATCTAGAACGAATACCATTTACATTAAAAGTAACTATTTTCATTTCTTTTCCTGCTTCTTTCTAAGTAAAGCGACCACTTCTTCTGTTTTTACTTTATAAGTAGTGCTGCAAAAATGGCAGGTCACTTCAGGTTCTTCTCGTTTTTCAATTATTTCAGTCAAGTCTTCAATAGGCAAACAGGAAACAGAATTAACAACCTTTTCATGGCTACAAGTGCAATTTGCTGTTAATGGTCTGCTTTCGATAATTTGAATATCATCTAATCCAAGACTCTTTGCTATAGTTTTTATATCAACGCCTTGAGCAAGGGCTTTTTCAATAGTATGATCGTTAAATCTTTCCAGAAGAGGAACAAAATCTTCTGATTTTCCTTCAGATGTTCTGCTCATCTTAATAGCAAAAGCTTTATCTAGCTTGAAATCCTGGCTTTTAACAACTATTTCTACTGCTGTTGGAACTGCTTTTCTGTCGTTGTAATAACGAGCTATAGCATATTTAAAATTAAATGGATCACAGCGAATCTGCTGGCTATCCAGCATAGTTCTGCTATTAGAATGAATTACAGTTAATTCACCTGCTTCACCGACTATTTCTTTAAGTTCTGTTGATTCTTTTGAGTCATAATCATTTAATATCTTTATCTGGGAATAACCGCGCAGATTACCTTCTCTTGATGCGTCAGTTACACAACCACCGAGAAATGCGTTCGTCTTTATTCCCTAAATCTGCAGAAAGTAAAGCAACCGAAGCTAAAGCTTCGCCGAGGAATCTGCCGGCAGTAGGACCGGAAAGGTGTTTTTGTTCTAACTTCTTAGCAGCTTCTGTAACATCAACATAAGTTAATGAAATGTTCTTTGATTTTGAAAATCCGTAAACTAGTTGATCCATTTTTGTATCCTTATTTTAGTTTACGGGATTATAAAATATAGCTTCAAAAAATACAAGCCTATCTATGAAATAACAGCAAAAGCAAACTTTTTTCAAATTTGTCAAAAAAAGTATATGGGCTTGCTATTTTAAAAGAGATAAGAGATGAGAGAGGAGAACGGCAGAGCCTGCGTCTCTTGTGCAGATAGTGGAACTGTTGCTTATGCAACATGTGGGACGGCAGCTGTCGCTGCCTGTGGTAGTTGTTTATAATTGTTGGAAGAGTTGGAAGGGTTGGAAGGGTTCAAGGATTTTAAAAGTCTACACATTTGTCATAATAAGTATAGCGTATGGGCTTTAGCCCTGAAAGCTATACGTTTATGGCAATGTGTAGGCCATAAGATTTAGAGATGAGAGATGAGAGATTAGAGAGTAGCTATTCCTGCTTTTCTAAAGCTGTTCCCTTAGATAAGATTACACCGTTAGGAATTTCCCTATATGGGGTACAGGTGACTGTTACCTTATCTCCGACTTCAAGATTTGAAGCAACTTTATCTCTAAACTTTACCAGTATATCTCTGCCTTCAT
>ONIU01000099.1 GCA_900317935.1 uncultured bacterium | reverse complement strand
CTTGATCCTGAAAAAACTGTTTTTGATGAAATCAGTGACGGCTTAGATGATATTCAGTTTGGTAAATACAAAATTCCATCTCGTTCTTACTGTGGCAGATTTGGTTTCAAAGGCAGTGACCAGCAAAAGAAGGTTGGCAATCTTTCTGGCGGTGAAAGAAATCGTGTACACCTTGCGAAAATTGTTAAATCAGGCGGAAATCTTTTGATGCTTGACGAACCGACAAATGACCTTGATGTTAATACACTTCGACTTTTGGAAGATGCAATAAGCGACTTTGCAGGCTGTGCATTAGTAATCAGCCATGATAGATTTTTCCTTAACAGAATATGTACACATCTCTTAATATTTGAAGGAAATGCTAAGGTAACTTGGTTTGAAGGCAATTTCGAAGATTATGAAAATATGTATCTGAAAAAACTTGGAACTGCTGCACAAGAAGGCAGACGAGCCAAATTCAGAAGATTCTCTTTATAATGCTTCATCTTATTCTGTGAAATACTTAAAGCTTTTGTTGAAGCCTTAAGAAAAGCAAAAAAATCAGGTGTTAAAGTATTAGCTTTTACACCTGATTTTTTACTTGAGAAAGCTTGTAAAAGTAAATCTAGAGAAGTATTTATTCTTCTAATAAGTCTATGAGTATTTCTACTCGCGTTTTGGTGAAGGAAATATCAGAATTGATTTTATTTAATTCTCCGTTCCCATTTTCATTCTTATTTAAAGCTTCTTTTGAAGCAGTTTCTTTTTCTTTTATCCATTCTCTTTGAGCCTGTTTTACAATTTCAAAATCTTCTGAACTTATAGTATTTTTCATATGTTTATAGACATCATTTAAAAGCTTGTCTAATTCATTGAAAAGTTCTTTTTTGGCATTTTTATCAGAAGAATTACTAATTTTTAGTTCTTTTTCTTTAAGTTTTTCAAATGATTCTTGAAATACTTTCTTAACAGAAGCATTAGACTTAGTTTCAGTAGTATTAGTTGCTGACTTTATCGGTTTTTCTTTGTTGATAACATATTTTTTTACATCTTCAACAAGTGCTCTGCAGCGTTTAGACCAAACTTCTGTATAGGCAGAATATCTTGCCATGGTTTCGCCGCTACCGCCTTCCCAATCTTTTGCTGCTTCATTTGCTTTATTTTCAGCTTCTTTTTCGCATTTCTTCTGTTCTGCTTCAATAGCGGAATAATCTTCTTCAGAAAGGTTATCTTTCATATATGAAAGCATTTCTTTCATTAGCTTTTCCCATTTTTTACATACCCACACACTCATGTTATTAATTTCATATTGAGCCAGCATTCCATCTTCGCAAGAAGATTTGTCTATTCTTTCAATGCTGTTGAGAGCATCTTGAAATCTTTCAAGTTTTATTTGCTGCTCTGATTTATTGTTAACGGGTGGCTCTTTGGTATTATTATCTACAAGATTTATTAATTCTTCACAGCGTTTGGAAGTATAGTCTATATATACATTATAAACGTTATATTCTTTTTCCTGTCTATCATCGTAATCTTTGGCCTTTTCAACTGATTTAGCTTTTGATTCTTTTTCTTTTATCCAATTTCTTTGCTGTTGCTTTATGTTGTTGAATTCATCAGGTTTTTTGTTCTTTTTCAGATATTGATAAACTTCGTTCAAAAGCTTATCCCATTTATTAAACACTTCTTGTGATTCAAATTTCTTTACACAGAAATCATTTTCTATTTCTTTGTCAGTTAATGTATTTTGGGAATAATGCTTTATGTTTTCTGCAATACTCTGGAAGTTTTCTTTTTCTTTGTCAGCAAGTACTTTTGCATTAAAAATAAGAGGGCACGCACCAAGTAAAAGAATATATGCTATTTTTTTCATAATTATCCGTCCTGTTTTTGTTTGCAACATAATATTCTTCTATTTTGTATAAGTCAAACCTACCTTGTGATATTTCTGCAGATTGTTTTGCAACATATAAAAGCATTACGAAAAGTGTGGTATAATAAATAAAGTTTCTTGGAGAGTAGATAGCGCAGATGAAATACTCAAACATTGTTAAAGCAAAATTTATAAGTCGCCCTAATAGATTTATTGCATATGTTGAAGTTGAAGATAAAAAAGAAGTAGTTCATGTTAAAAATACAGGCAGATGCAAAGAATTACTTGTTCCAAATGCTGTAGTGTATTTATCTGTTGCCAATAACCCAGATCGAAAAACAAAATACGACCTTATTGGGGTAGAAAAAGGTTCTATTTTAGTTAATATGGATTCACAGGCTCCTAATGCTGCAGTTGAAGAATGGCTAAGAAAAGGCAAACTTTTCTCGAAAAAGGCTTTAATAAAAAGAGAATATACTTATGGAAAATCCAGATTTGATTTTTATGTAGAAGATGGAAAAAAGAAGACTTTTATTGAAGTAAAAGGTGTTACTCTAGAAAAAGACGGTGTTGCTTATTTCCCTGATGCACCAACTGAAAGAGGAATTAAGCATATTCAGGAACTTGAAACTAGTCTGAAAGAAGGTTATGAAGCAATTATTCTTTTTGTAATTCAGATGAAAAAAATAACTGAATTCAGACCAAATGATGAGACTCATAAAGCTTTTGGTGATGCTTTAAGAAAAGCAAAAAAATCAGGTGTTAATGTTCTAGCAGTTGATTGTCTGGTAACACCAGATTCTATGCTTATTGACGAGAGTGTAAAAGTTAAATTTTAAATTTTTCTTCAAAAATTGTCTTTTTAGAAAAGACCTTTTTAGGAAGAAAAAATATATAATTTTTATTGTTTAGAGATAAGAAATATTAAACTTATTCTTAATTGATTAATGGAGATTTTTTATGCCGCTGTATGTTGTTAATTCTCAGATGGATAATCTTGACTTGGATGCATTTGTTTTACCCTATAATTCTAGCTTAGAAAAATACTATGCAAACAGCTATTTCAAAAAACATTCTTTACTTGAATTTCTAGAAAAGGCGCAAAAAAACAACATAAGCGAAGAAAATGTATTAAAAAAGAACCAGGTGGTTTACTATATTAAAAATTCAAATGATGAGATACCAGCTATTCTAACTGGTTGTAAATTGCCTGAACAGAGTAAGGATTATCAATATAATAGTTCTGATGAACCTAAAGATTTTAAAGAAAGATTATTAAAAGAAGAAAAAAGAATATTATCTAGTTTCTATTTTGCAGAAGAAAAAATAATTCTTGCTAGTTTTTACAGAAAAATATTAAAAACAGCTTTACTTAATAATTTTTATAATATATCTATTCCAATAATCATCTCTAATATTGCTCAAAGTCAGCAATATATTGATTTGGCACGTAAAACTGTAAGAAATTTTATTAATAATTCTTTTGATGAAATTACTGTTTATTTGCAGTTAACAGATTTTGATAACGATTATTTCACAGATAAAGACAGAAAAAGTTATAAAAATAGAGTTGAAGAAGAACAAAATTTTTTCCCCTTAAACTATTGTAATACTGATGAAAACAATGATTATGAGAATGATGAGTATGATGACGAACTCATCTGCTTGAATATTGATCAATATATAAACCATAAGTGGTATAGACACGGGGCTTATCATAAGGATTTTGATTTTGAAGGTCATTTAAAGAAAAGAGAAAAACGAGAGAAAGAAAAAGCTGAATGGGAAAAACTAAAAAAATCTAAATCAAAATCATCCATTTCAGAATATGAAAGCATAGATAAATTAATAAGAGAACGTTTAAAAATTATAGATGAAAGTTTTTCAGAAATGGTTGTAAGAAAAATAGAAGAGAAAGGGCTAAATAGCGTTTCTTGTTATAAATCTGCAAATGTGGGCAGAAATATTTTTTCAAAAATAACAAAAGACGCAAATAAAGATGAAAATGAAGACGGCTCTCGCTATATTTATCGCCCAGAAAAAAAGATTGCTCTAGCTTTTGCTATTGCTCTGCATTTAAAACAGACAGAAGCAGAAGAGCTTTTGCAGAAAGCTGGGTTTTCTTTTGCCAATACCGCCCTAGACATAATTGTAAAAGTCTTTATAGAAAAGGGAATATACGATATAGACCTGATCAATCAGCAATTATTGAAATATGACCTGCCATTGCTTGGCACAACCACGAGAGATAGTTGAAAACTGAAAACTGAAAATTGAGAGTTGAGAATTGAGAACAATAGAGCGATAGAGCACAGAGCGTAGAGCGAAGAGCAGACTGAACTGTAAATTGGGACGAAGCAAAGCCTCTGTGGGACAACTATTAAGAATTAGAAATTAGGAGTTAGGAGAATTAACACTTCTCACACTTCTAACAATTTGAATAATTCGAACAACTCGAACAATTAGAACAATTCCAACAATTCTCACAGATTGCGACAGCAATCGTCTCACCGCGAAGCGTCCCACTTCTTATGTCTTCAATCTTATATCTTCAATCTCATATCTCATATCTCATATCTTATATCTTAATTCTTATATCTCATAAAAAATTGTCTTTTTTGAAAAGACCTTTTAATGTCGAAAAAAATATATAGTAATAGCAAGGTCATAATTGGAGATTAATGATTAAAGAAATAAGAAAAGTAGTTACTGTAGTAGGTTTTTGAAGCTGTTGCTTCTTTGTTTTTATTGTTATTCTTATGTCTGTAAAACAATGAATATTACAAATAATCAATATATTCAGGTTTTCTATTTACAATAAAAACAATAACAATCACTAAGAATAATAACTATTAATAATCTTAATTCTTGATTCTTGAATCTTAAATCTTATGTCTTAAATCTTATATCTTATAACTTATAACTTAAATAAAGGAGACATTAGAAAATGAACAACATCACTGAATTAGTTTTTATTATCGACAAAAGCGGTTCTATGGAAGGGTTAGAATCTGATACCATTGGTGGTTTTAATTCCACTATTAAGAAACAGAAAAAAGATAAAGAAAGCAAGGCTTATGTCACAACAATTCTTTTTAATTCAACTTTTGAAATGATTCACGATAGAGTTGAGCTTTCTAGTATCAAACTCATGAAAGAATCTGATTACGAAGTTGGTGGTTCTACTGCTTTGCTCGATGCTGTTGGCGAAACAATAGAACATATAAAAAACATACATAAATATGCCAGACCTGAAGATGTTCCTGGCAAAACTCTTTTTGTTATTATTACAGATGGTATGGAAAATGCAAGCCATAAATATAACCGATCTCAGATTAAATCTATGATTTCCGATATGAGAGAAGAAAAAAAATGGGAATTTATATTCCTGGGCGCAAATATCGAAGCTGAGGAAGTTGCTGAAAGTTATGGAATTCTTAGAGATCGTTCTGTAAATTACCATTCTGATAAAAGAGGAACAAAAGCGGCTTGGGATAGCATAGACTCAGCCGTTAAATGCTGCATGGAATCACGCAGTTGCTGCGAAAGCTTAGGTGAAGTTGATTGGAAAAAGGCTATAAAAGAAGATGCCAGAAAAAGACGTATAAGAGATTTAGATGATGAAGACGCAGCTTGAGGAAGTTGAGAATTGAGAATTGAGATATTAAAGATTAGTTGTGAGGGTTAAGTCTCACTTGCATAGAATCTTCGAATATACTATTATTTATAAAAAATAGTATATTCGGAGGTTATTCATGCCCCTTTTTGTAATTAAAGAAAAAATAGAGAAATTAGATATAGATGCAGTAGCATTACCAATATATGATGGCTTAATCGATTTTTATAAGAATAACTATTTTAATTCAGAAAATCTCTTGAATTTATATAATTCGTTTTTAGATAAAGATAAAATAAAAAAATTATCATATAGATTAAAAGACTTAAAAAATAGATATAAAAAGCTTGTAGAAATTAATAGATCACATAAAATAGAAAATAAATATTCTAAAATAATTAACGAAATTGTTTTTAAAGAAAAATATAAATTATCATATGATTTAGAGAATAGAAGAACTAAGAAATATTCAAAAATAGATATTTTAGAAATAATAAATAGACATCCAGAATTATCAGAAAATAAGAAAAAACAACTAATAGAACAATTTAGTGATTCAGATACTGTTCCAGAAGAAAATGAAAAATATAATATTTCTGAATTATTAAAAAAATACCCAACCTTTAAAAAGCTCTCTGAAGAACAGTTAGTTAAAGAATTAGAATTATTTGAAAAATATATAGATAAAACAGAAAAATTTGAAAAATTAGAAGAAATAACCAAAAATAATATAGAAGAATTAGAAGATAAACTCTTAACTATTAATAAAATAAAATATAAATATATAATTACTTTTAATTTCGAGATAAATGATTTTATCTATTCGCCTTTCGAAAATAATAAAAGATCTAATTTATCAAATATATATGAAAAAGTAATTGATGTGGCTTTATCAAATAATTTTTCTCAAATTGCTATTCCCGTAATTGATTTTAAAGATATGCCAAACAGAAATTATTATATTGATACTGCAAGAGACGCTTTAAGAGAATACTTAGATAAACCAGAAAAAGATATTATTGTTTATTTGATATTAACTGATATAAATAACGATTATTGTCAAGATAGTGAACCAGAAAATATTTATGAAAAAATTTCATCGCTTTACAAAAAGATTCATAATGAAAATTTGGATAGAAACGAAATTGAATATAATGCAAAAAATGAACTAAAAAAATATAAAGAATATTTAAACCCAGATAAATCTGAAGATACAGACCTGTTTTCCAGAAAAAATGATTATCGAGATTTTAAGTATAATGGTAAAGATTACTCTGATAATGATTATCTAGATTTTTATTTTGATTATCTTTCATTGGTTACCAAAAATTCTAGATTCTTACGAAAATATCGTTATGGCAAATATGAAGAAGATGATGATGAAAATGAAAAAGAACAAAATGTTGAAGATTTAGAATATTGGGATGAAAAAGCATTTTGGGAAGAAATAAACCGTCGAAGGGAGCAAGGTTATTGTTTCTCAATAGGTGGTGGAGATAAATTTCCAAAATATCGTAAAAACAACAAAAGAATTTTAGATAAATTAGGTCTAGATTTAAAGACTCGAATAATACTGGAAGACAAGCAAGAAAACTGTCTAATAGCTGATAAACTTCATAAGGAAATAGAATCTTTAATTAATTCTAAGACTGAAAGCTTTTCCCAAATGGTTTTAAGAATTATAAATGAAACAGATAGAGATCGGGTAAAATGCTATAAATCTGCAAATGTTGATAAAAATATATTTTCTAAAATAGTAAAAGATGCTAGTGGAGATATAAAAGAAGATGGCACCACATTTGTTTATAAGCCAGATAAAAAAATTGTTCTAGCATTTGCAATAGCGTTAAGATTAAAAATTAATGAGGCTAACGAGTTATTAAGAAAGGCTGGCTATGCTTTTTCTAATTACCCACAGGATATAATAGTTAAATCTTTTATCGAAAAAGGCATATATGATATAGATATAGTCAATCAATTTCTTTTAAGATTTCACCAGCCTTTATTAGGCTCAACTGCAAGGGAATAGTGCCAATGGACGAGGTTTTTATTCAGTATAAAAAAGCTAAAATAGAATTAATTTTTAGAAAAATATATAATTTTATTTCTGAACGCATAAAGGGTGGTTCGTTATTTGAACAAATTAAGTTTCATGCTTATGAATGTTACCAAAATAAAGAACTCTGCTCTTTAAAAAAACTGTTCCGTTCTATGTTTGTTTATTGTTTTAGTGGTGCTGTTGCTAGGAAATTATTTGGTAAGAGTATTACCGATGATATATTAAAATTATCAGAAATAACTTTAACAGAAACAAATAAAATTCTATTTCACTGGGCTCCTAAAGAAAAACTGAATAATATATTAAAAGAAGGATTACTACCTGGTAAAAGTCATGATTATGTTTATATTACAGATGATTCTGAATTTATAAAAAATCATGGATATTTATATTATAAAACTTTAAATTATAATAAAAAAGAAATGACTTTTGTAAAAATTGCAATAAATACTTCAAAACTTGCAGAAAAGCATATGATTTTTAAAACAATACGAAGCCATGAATATATAGTAGAAAAGGTTCCACCAGATTGCTTTATAAATTATTAACTAAAAAGCTTTAATTGTATTGGCTTATTGGATTTAATTGATTTTGTAGCTTTCTTACTCCCTGTTTCTTTAAAGCTATCAAATTCTTTATGCATCCAAGTCATTAATAATTCTACTATTTCTTTTATTTCATTATTTGAAATAATAATACCCTTTTTTATTTTATGCCACTTACTTAAACAGCCTCTGCAACAGCATGCACATGCGTGCTGTGCTTTAAAAACCGGGTGACCATGGGTAGGTGTTTGTTTCCCATCGTTATCAATTACAGCAGGAGCAAGCCTTTTTGTTATGAAATCATAACAATGGGCTTGAATAGTATCCCAACCCTTGGTTTTTATATATTCGATATCATCCCTTTTTAAATGAAAGCTTGCTCTAAACTTAGAGTTAGCTAATCTGAGTAATGTTGATTCAATATCCATAATAACTAGGGTTTATAAACTAAGGCTACATTGATATTATTTAAAGATAAATCTTATTTTATTGCTAAATCCCAATTTTACAATTAATGAGCAACAAATTTTACCTTATTGCCATAAATTGTTTTCCAGTCATTTTTCATGGAAATGGGAATCCAGCCATATTTCTTACAAGAGGCTTCCATTTTTTCAGCTTTTGATTTATTGCCGTTTTCGCGTTCCAAATCGTCGCAACAGAGCATAAAAGCAAGAGAGCGGTAGGGGTTATGGCTGATAACAAATTCTGCCATGCTGTTATCGCCAGAACTGTTACCGAAAGAGAGAACTGGCTGCTGACCAATTTCTTGCATAATTACTGACACTTTGTTCATTTTTAGATTCTTAATTATAAACTTTCCACCAAGAATCAGCTCGTCATCAGCTTTATAAAAATAATCCAATCCGTCGGTATTGCCTTGATTTTTTGCAATTATTGTTTCGTCAGAACCTATAATTTGTCTGTTTGGAATATTTAGAACGTTTCCATCAAATATTCCGCGAACGATTAAACGGTCGGTGCCGCTTACAATATAGACTGTAAAATCATTGGCTTGCAGATATTCTACTATTTGAACCATCGGCAGGTAAAAACCTTCACCGCGCAGCATTCCTCTATAGCTAGGCATGGCTTGTTTCTTGAATTCCTGAATATAATTGTTAAATTCTTTTAATGTCATTCCTGCAAAAGCAGAGGCTACAGCCTTCCCATGGTCTACTGGCAAATTATCAAAGCTTCTGCCTGTTTCGTTCTGCATCTTAATCATGTTTGCAACTTTGCGTTCAAATATAGAAGCTTTATTCTTGTAATTCGGGTCTTCCAACACTCTATATTCTAGTAACATATAGTCAAAATAATTCGGATCGGTTTCGCAGAAAAGGGTTCCATCAAAGTCAAAAACAGCAATGCGGTCTTTGACTGGAATAAAATCCGAATTATTTTTATCTGTGATCGCTTTTATGAATGAAGTCAGTTCTTTTTTAGCTCTGGAATTGTTGTTCCAATGTGAGAGAGCATCAACTTCGCTTAAATTAGCGATTGCAGTTAAATCATTTTGTATCTTCCTGACATCTCTTGCAAAGCTTAGCTGAGGTATGGCTAAAGATATGGAAAACACTAAGATTGTTGATAATATAGAACGGAAGATTCGTTTCATTTGTAGGCCTCTTTAATTAGTTAATTAAGTTTGATTATCTTCCAAATTAATAAAATGGTCAAGCCATAATGTTAGAGCCAAGAGCCAAGCGTAGCTTGGCTGCAAAAAGGCAAGGCCTTTTTGCGGTGTGATTGGTGATTGGTGATTGGTGGTGGGTGGTTGGTGTCCTAAAGCCCCTACTTGAGAAGTCTTCCCGAAGATGCTGCCCCGCTTTGCGGGGAAGCTGGCGAGCATAAGCGAGACTGAAGGGGGAGCAAAGCGTTAGCTTTGCGTTAACGGGGTGGTGATCGAGCTATAGAAAATTAACTTTAGCGATAGCGTATTAATATTTGAGAAATGAGAGTTTAGAGCACAGAGCAACAGAAGAGTTTAGAGCACAGAGCAACAGAGCGTAGAGCTTAGAGCACAGAGCAACAGAGAATATGCCCTAAAGCCTCATCTTGAGATTTTCCCTTGAAGATGCTCCAAAAATCTAAATAAAGTATTTATAATTATCAGAGAAACGGAATATTGACTTTTGTATATTATAACAATATACTTTAGGTGTGAATAATAAATTAATATATATAAATGCTACAGAATTTGATTGGGATTCTGGAAATTCAACTAAAAACTGGGAAAAACATCATGTTTCTCAAGTTGAAGCAGAATCTGTGTTCTTCAATATTCCGCTCTTAGTATTTCCTGATGTAAAACATTCTGAATCTGAAAAAAGAATGTATTGCCTTGGTAAAACTGACCAAGAAAGATATCTGTTTATAGCATTTGTATTAAGAAATAATAAAATAAGGGTTATTTCGGCAAGAGATATGACAGATAAAGAGTATAAAGGATATTCAAATTATGAAAAAAGAAATTCCTAGATTTAAAAACGAAAAAGAAGAAGCTGATTTTTGGGATAACAATGATTCTTCTGAATATATTGATTGGAGCAAAGCTTCAATGGCTAGTTTCCCAAAGCTTAAGCCAAGTCTAAAAACTATTTCTTTAAGACTGCCAGAAAATATGTTGAATGAGCTGAAAGTCTACGCTAATAAACAGGATATTCCTTATCAATCTTTTATGAAAATGCTCTTAGCAGAAAAGCTCAAAGAATTGCGTTCAGCTTAAACCATTGTTGCTTAACACAAATTACATTTGTCATTGTGAGCCTCTGAAAGAGGTATGGCGTTGCTGAAAACAAAACGAAGTTTATCCATAATTTCCTAAAAAATAGTGCAGCAAGATTTTTTGCAACGAAAATGCAACGAATCATCATTCGTTGCATTTCAGTCATTTATATCTATGATTAGTTGGGGTTATTTTTTGGGAGGTGGGATTGTCCTAAGGCCCCTACTTAGAATTGCGTTCAGCATAAACCGTCATTAATTATAAAATTACGTCTGTCATTGCAAGGCTCTGAAATAGCAGTAGCAATCTAATTGATACCCCCTTTTGTATTACCGCCAAGGATGGCGGTATGCAAGCGAGCGACAGGAGGTCAGCGAGTCGCAAAGGGGGATGTCTGCCAAAGGCAGACAGGGGGATTTTTTTTTATTCCGTTCTAGCTTTATAGGAACAAATTGTCATAAGGTTGAAATATAGTCTATACATGAGAAAATAGGTTCGATACTAACCAAGTATTTGCTTTATGGCTATCATTATTAATCATATTCTATGTTTACTTTCTTTATATTTTTAAGAAACTCATCTGGATTAAAATAAAGATTTTCAAGAATAGGAACAAGATCAATATATTCTTCTTCTGGTTCAGTATTGTTGTCGTATTTAGCCATTACTACAATATAGCCATTGTCATACTCTTTTACAGACAAATATTTCTCCAAATGTGAAGAGGTTCTAAACCTGAGCAAACAATTATTTGCTTTAAATGATGTGAAATCTCCACTATTACTAAGTATTGCTATATTGTTCATATTAATCTTTTATTAGTTATTTAGCTTAAAACAAAAGCTTTAGTTGTTTTATAACAATAATAATTATAACATAAAAGCTTCTTTCCAACAAATTACACCAAAGGTTCTGAAAACCGTTATTGATAGCCTAAGTCGTGGTGATCTGTTTTTTAGAGTTTAGAGTTCAGAGCTAAGAGCATAGAGTGCAGAGCATATGCCCTAAAGCCTCTCCTTGAGGAGAGGTGGCTTGCAAAGCAAGCCGGAGTGGTGACCTAACCAAAGTAAATCTAGGTTTTAGCTATTTCCAAAGACCTACCCCAAAAGCTAAAATATTATTTTAATAATTAATAATTATGATATAATACTAAATATGATAACCAAAGGTAAATAAAATGACGCAAGAACAGATTAATATAGCTGATATGCAGTGTTGGCTTTTCAGACTTGCCCAGCAAAAATGGAATATTTCTGCTGATTATTGCAATAAGCTTTTTGAAAAGTATGATTTACTTGGCTATATTTCAGATTGTTACGATATTCTTCATCTAAGTAGTTATCAACACGCTCTTCAAGATTTAGAGGAAATACTAAAATCGAAAGGTGTCAAAATACCTTGAAACTAGCAGATGGTATTTTATTGTTTCATGGAAGTTACAAACCAATAGAAACGATAGATTTAAACAAATGTTCTAGTGGTTTAGATTTTGGAAAAGGTTTTTACCTAACCTCATCTATTAATCAAGCATTTAAGTATATTCCTTCTTCCGTAAAGAAAAATATTAGAAGAGGTGTTTTGCCAAAAGATTTTGATTTGAATCAAGCTTGTGTTTCTGTTTACAAAGTACATTTATCTTCTGAACTTACAACTTATTATTTTGAAAGTGCAGATTTAAATTGGTTACATTTTGTAGCTTCCAATAGAAATAGTCTGTTATTCCAGGACTTAAAAAAAGAATTAGAACATATTGATATCATAGGTGGAAAGATTGCAAATGATAACACAGCAATGGTTTTAAACGCCTATGTTAATGGTGATTATGGGACACCAGGAACTTCAAGAACAGATAATTTTGCCATCGAAAGTCTTCTTCCAAATAAATTGGATAATCAATTCTGTTTCCGTTCTACGAGAGCAATAGAAGCACTTGAATTTTTAAGGAGCGAAGCTTATGGAAACAGAAATCAATAATATTTCCGATTCACAAAAGAATTCTTGTGCAATAAAAACTATGCGAACAATGCTTCTAAAGCTTTCTGAAAGGACAAATAAGCCTTTCGAAACTGTTCTTCTAGAATTTACCAAATCAACTGTTTATGAGGCACTTTTTGATTTTGAAACAGAAATTTGGAAAGAGGGTCCAGATTATCTTTTAGAGCTTTATGAAAAAACTCTGCATTGACATTTGTCCTAAAGCCTCTCCTTGAGGAGAGGTGGCTTGCAAGGCAAGACGGAGTGGTGACCTAACCATAGCAAAACCCTGTTTATCTATAGCGTATTAATATTAAATTTTTATTGTAATTGGAAGTTATTGTTTTTTATGGTCTAATCGTTTGTTGCTGTCAAAACTCTATTGCCAAGCAAAGATGCTCTCAAAATCATAAAATTTGTATCCCAAAATTATCTGAGAATCGAAATATAGACTTTTGTATATTATATTATTACTTCGGCAATGAATATCGAAAATTTGTATTTTTGATTTCGTCTTTGTGTGGTTCTGATTAAGCCGTGACAATCTAGTATTGACTAACAAATATATACTTGCTAAAATTATAACTATGGGAAAGCACGATATAGCACATAAAGAGTTTTATTCTGACCCTGAAAATGTTAAAGACTTAATTCAGGGATTTGTTGCTTTGGACTGTGTTGCTGATTTTGATTTCAGCACT
>ONIU01000153.1 GCA_900317935.1 uncultured bacterium | reverse complement strand
TCTGCGTTTTCGTCTCCACCAAGTTTTAAAATATATTCTGTGCCTGAAGCAAAACCCTGATCACCATCAAAAGCAATGTAATCATAAGTTCTTACGGAAAGGTCATGAACTTCGCCATGAGGAACAGCGATTGGCATTATAGAGTAAGATTCACTCCCGCCTTCTCTACTTGCCGCAATCGAAGCTTTCTGTATATTAAAAATTTTCATAAAAAATAGCTGAGTCTCATCGTTAGCATTAATCTGAAGGTTTGTCTGGTTCTGAGTAAACAAAATTCTGAGCTGTTCGTCAGTAAGATTAGCATAGCCGTTAGCTGCCATGACTTCTCTCATGTGGTTTTTTATTGTCACTTCGTCTTCTTCTGTTAAACGGTTTTTTGTCTTTCTAATTTCTGATAGTTTATCAAAACCAGCCTTCCAAGCTGCATTTGTGGCAGTTTGTAACTTTGCATGGTCGTAATACATAGAACCTACGTCTGTAACCAAAGCAACGATTCCCATTAATATAACAGAAATAGCAGCGGTTAAAAGAGTGATATTGCCGCAACGTCTTTTGTTATGAGATAGACTGGGTTTATTTGTCATTATAATAATCCTCTGTTTTACTACAAAATTTAAAGCACAAAAAAACACCAGAAAAGCAATAATGCTTAATCTGGTGTTTCAGGGATAACAAAAAGAGAAATCTTTATATAAAAAGCGCTTGCTTGCTTCAAGGTTGACACACAACGTACATCTTGTCAATTCCTTTTTTAAGTTATTCTTAGTTCTCTTTGTCTTTATTATATATTTTTTTAATTATATTTTCTATTCCTTTTTTAGTCAATTTATAAGGTGATCTTTTTCTGCGCTCTCACTTCTCACTTCGAAATTGTCGAAGTTATACTGCCTGTATTGCCTGCATAGTCTGAAACAGAGAGTTTTACTTTGTGTGGCAGTTTTATTCCTTTTGGTATCAAAACATATACTTCTTTATGGTCTGAATCGGCATAGGTTTCAACCTTTTGCCCATTAATAGTCGCAATACCGCTAAGCCAGGAAACCCCTTCCCCTAAATCAGAACATTTGAAGGCATAAACGTTGCCTAACTGGTAATGAGTAAAATGCCGTGCATAGGTAATAGCCGGCGGAATCAAGTCTTCCAGAATCACATAGCGACCACCGCTGCGGGTTGTAAACTTCAGCCAGCCGTTATCGACTTCTTCACCATTATGAGAATACTTACCGCTGTTATTAACATTGTAGACACCCAATTTCTTTATGTCACCGTTATAAGCTCTAGGCTTAATTTTAACTACTGCTTCCTTATCGAAAATCAGATTATCAGGGTCGAATTTCCAAATGGCACTGTATGCTTTTAAAAAGCCGTCACGATTAGTTCCACCGTCAGCAGGTTTGTCGTTGACATTTGTAAGTCTAGCCATAATCGGGAAATGAACAGTATCCTTTTTAAACTCAACTTCAATAGCATCTTCAGCAATTTTTCTGCCATTAGAATCAATATAGAAATTCTTAGGAAGAACTTGTAAATCATTAAGCCAGGCTCCGCCTTCCCAGCAGGGCTCATTTCTAAAAGCCAGTTCTAAGGTATTATGATATGAAGCAAAAATACAGGGAATAAGGTGCAGTCTTCCTAAAGAATCTTTTACTTCTGTGCAGCCTTTACTATAATTTATTATATCTGGTTTTTTAACATATTTGATATAAATTGGGCTTTGGCATAGAGCAACTGTTCCAAAAAAAGTGGTTTCAATTTTAGTGACACTATGAGGACTATTATTATGAGGGCCATCATTCTTAGAGAAATCCATAAGCTTAGCAAAGTCATACTCAGCTCTTTTCAAAGTTCCGTTCAGAATAATTCCGTTTGAACCATAATCATATGAACTTATTTCGAAAGGAACAGTATCAGTAGCAAGTTTTTTAGAATCGATAACACCGCTCCAAGCTGGGTAGTCTTGAGCAAAAGGCAATGTTTCGAATGGGTATTTAAACATATTGATAACATAGCCAGTACCAGTCATATTTGATTTGAAATAATCAAAAACAAAGGGGCATTCGCGAGTGTTATCATAAGAATACTGATAAAATTTTCTTTGAATGAGCTTTTCACCGTTCAATAAAAGACTAATACTTTCAATACCGTATTTATTTCCCATTCCATTTGTGTCGGCAATACCAATTTGCATACCAACTTTGCCGCTTATTTCCGGCTGACCTGAAACTTTAAACAAGCCTTTCTTTTTATAAAGAGAATAAGTTTTTCCAAAAAATGAGTTGTCGATAACAGCGCCGTATTCCATTGGCTCTATATAAAACTTATAAAAGGAAGGCGGAATATCGTCTTTAGGTCTGAAACCAAATTGGCAAGGTGCTATTGGGTCGTCGTTAAATCTTCTCATTTCAAAATGCAGATGGGAAGGACCTGCCCCACTTTCGCCAGTATAAGCAACTATCTGCCCCTTTTTTACCGGGAATCTATCAGACTTGAAGAATTCATTAATTCCGTGTCTTGCACCTTTAGCTTTTAATTTATCCGAGATATAATCCTGAATTGGGCCGTTAAAGCACTTCAAATGACCATAAACTACTCGTGCATTGAGCTTTGGGTGGTCAATATAAAGACCATAACCGTAACCAGTGAATTGTACAGAAGCTCTGGAAATAAAACCATCTTCTATCGCATAAACAGGAAAACCGTTTGTCTGTTTTGTTCTAAGGTCTAATCCTGCGTGAAATCTCATTCCTCTAAATTCTGCAAAACTGGAACTTTGTGAAATTTCTATATCTAATGGCCATCTGGGTTCACCAAATGCACTGGAATGACTAAGGAATCCGAGAGCCAATGCCCAAGCTAAAAGTTTAAATTTATCCAAAACAATACCCCGAATTATTTTTTTAGTTTGCGGTATCCTAACACATCTTAAGAGAAAGTACAAGGGGGAAGTTTTAGCCAAGCGAAGCTTGGCGTTATTGGTGGGACGAGGCTAAAGCCTCTGTGGGACAACAAGTTTGTGAGACGGCAGCTGACGCTGCCCGTGAGAATTGTTCGACAATTACCACAGTGAAACGTCCCACAACGAAGTGTCCCACAGCGAAGCGTAACACTTGCTCCAACATTCCTTAGACAAAAAGCAAAACTGAATGTATACTTACATTAAGGAAACCGAAGCAGATGAAAAAAATATTCAGTATAATTACGGTCATTGTTGTTCTATTCGTTTGCATGCTTATAGCGGATCAAGGCAACCTGTCCATTGCGGTAAACGGAAGCAATATTATTGATTTAGTTTATTTAATAATATTTGTTTTTATTGTTAATTTTTTCGTAAATAAAAAGTCCTGGTCACCCAAAGCTCAAAAAGAGATAAAAACAGCAATAATCGTTTACTGCTGTTTTAATTTTTATATGGTTTCTACTAATTTTGGAATTATATGCATAAAAAAATCCTCCATTAACGCTAGACAAAAAGCCTGCTTTAGCAATATAAGAGTTTTACAGGGTGCAGTAGAAATGTATAATATGGATCACTCTGTAATGATGGAAGAGTTAGACATACCAACACTCATAAAAGAAAAATATTTAAAAGAGGAGCCTTCAAAACCTGAATTAGACTGTTATTATATAAATTCATCGAACCTTTCAAAAGATGGATTTGTAATTTGTAGTCGTCATTTGGCTCCCGAGATACAAGACGACAGTTTTCTTGCCAAATCAGATTCACAACTCAAAGAATATTGTAAAGAAAACAATAATAGCGACTATACCTATGAAATGCTTCGAGATCTTAGAAATAAAATAGATAAAGCTCGTATTAATACAGCAGCATATAAGACTAGATTAGAAAACAGTAGACCTATCCACGAAAAAATAATATTATTTTTTAAACGGAATAAATCTACAATTAAAGCAGTATTTTCACCTTTTTTACTTTTATTTTTCCCCTTTACGCTTCACCCACTGAGGGATTAGCCTATAAAAAACGCCAAAGTAAACTTTGGCGTGATTATAAATTATGAGAAAATGAAACAATATTTATTATTGTTTATTAGACTGTAATTCTTTTTCTTTTTTAATTTTTTCTAAGATAGATTTCTTATGTAATTCGATTAATTGTCTATTCGAATCATCAATTCGTTTTTGTACTTCAAGCATCATTTGTTCATCAGCTAATTCTCTTTGTTTACTTTTTTCTTCTCTTCGTTTTATAAAATCTTTAATAGAAGAACCTTTTTTAGAAACAAGGTTGTTGTTTGTTTTCGCTTTCGCTTTTTCTTTCGCTTTTAAATCATATTCTTTTATAAAATCTTCTATTTTTTTGTTGATAATACTTTCGTCAGTTATTCCTTCTTTTTCACAAAGATAATGTCTATATCTCCAAATTTCTTTCTTTCTTATACTATACTCTCTTTCCTCTTCAGCTTTTTTACGAGTACATTCTGAATAGGCACTACTAATTTCTCTAAATCTAGGAACCAAATTTTTTATAAATTCATCATTTTCTTTATTATTTTGGAGTTCTTTAGAATATTCATACATCAGATTCCCAAAATTCTTTAATTCTTCATGCGTCATAGTCTCGAATTTACTAATATCAACAGTATTCAATGTTTCATATTTTTGTCTTAGCCACAATTCTTCATCTTTATTGATTTTATAAACCGAAAAACCAATCATAGAAGAAAAGATAATAACAAAAAGAACAACTATTGATATTAGTTTTAGACGAGATATCTTTGTCATATAATTATATTAGCAACCGAATAAATTTGTTTAGAATACGAAATTGCCGTTTCTGAAAACTTCGACTTCTTTGTCATTCTGGTCAATACCAATAATAGACATATCTCTTGTTCCGAACATGAAATCTAAGTGAACCATAGAAATGTTGCTACCTCTAGCCTTGAGTTCATCTTCTGAGAGTTCTGTTCCATTTTTGATATTGTATGGGAAACTAGTTCCAACAGCCATATGGCAGGAAGCGTTTTCGTCTATAAGGCCGTTATAGAAAATTCTTCCTAAGTTAGAAATTGGTGAATCGTAAGATATCAAAGCTATTTCACCAAGATGTTTTGCACCTTCATCAGTATTTAAGAAGTTTTTAAGACTGTCATAGTTTTCGCTTGCACCAAAATCAACAACAACACCATCTTTAAATTCAAACCAGAAATCTTTAACCAGTTTGCCAGAGATGCAGAGAGGCTTAGAAGCAAAAACTTTGCCGTTAGTCTTTTTGTTGTGGGGCATACAGAAAACTTCTTCTGTTGGCAGATTAGGAATAAAGGGAACACCCTTTGTAGTTGTCATGGCACCGCCAGCCCAAGCATGGTTTTCTACCAAACCTACGACTATATCTGTACCAAGAGAGTTTTTACATCTGAGTTCCTTGAACTGATATTCAGTAAGAACTTTTTTATGTTCAATTATTTTATCTGTATGTTTCTTCCATTCAGCGATTGGGTCGTTATCATCAGTAATTCGGCACATATAGAAGATGTCATCCCACATTTTCTTCATTGCTTCTTCTTCATTGCAATCCGGGAATACCATCTTTGCCCATCTGGGATTCGGGAAACTGATTATAACCCACTGGCCTTCATTTTTAGCAGTGTAGTTCTTTATATCTTCATTACCCTTCATAGCTTCAGCATGGGCTTTTTCAATTCTGCCGATTCTGTCGGAATCAACATCTTCCATAAGTTTTGGGTCGGAACTCAGAATATTAATAGCTGCACAACCGCGTTTCTGATAATCTCTTGCCTTATCAAATTCCCACTGAGGGTGTCTTTTTAAAGCTTCTTCATCAGCATTTACCATAGTCATTTTGCCACAAATAGGATCGCCCCAGTTAACAATGACTTCACCAGCACCTGCTTTATAAGCAGCTTCCACAAGCTTTCTTACATGAGGAACATGTTCTACACTTGCGTTAATAAGTAGCAATTGTCCTTTTTGAATATTTAAACCTGTTTTTACGGTTAATTCTGCGAATTTTTCAATTTTTGATTCAAAGCTCATTTATAACACCTCTCTTAAATATTTTGCCTTCAAAACAAAGGAAGGAGAGTTATTGTAACATAGTTTTTTTCAAAAACAAATATTTTTCTTTTAATGACAAAAGCTTTGGGGGCAGGTGTTAAAGAAGTGAGACGCTACGCTGTGGGACACTTCGTTGTGGGACAGCAGCATAGCTGCTTGTGGTAATTGTTAGAAGGGTTGGAAGGGTTGGAAGAGTTAGAAGTGTTACGCTTCGCTTCGGGGGTCTTATTCAAATCACCAAAGACCCCTTTCGGCTTGCAAGCAAGCCACTTCCCCCGGCAATACCAGGGGCAGGTCTTCTTCTCTGAAGATGCTCCCCCAGTTTAGCTGGGGGAGCTG
>ONIU01000152.1 GCA_900317935.1 uncultured bacterium | reverse complement strand
CAATATATTTTTTAATTTCATTTAATGTAATTCTCTTATTATATTGATTAAGCAAAGGTTTCCAAGTTTCTGAATCGTGCTGCATTTCCCACAATCGCTTTAATACTGCTTCATCATTAGCATTAGTCCTTTTTCCATCAGCTTCAACATTTTTAAAAGAATCGCTAGCCCTTTCAAAATAACTATTGACCAAATCAACAGGAAGCTTCATATTCAAAAATTCATTTACCGAAACAGGGCAACGAAGTTTATTTATATTATTTTTGTTTATTTCGTTAAAAAATGGTTGTAATTGATTAAAATATGGAGTTAGAACAATCTTTATAAATTCAGATTCAGAGTAGAAAGTAATGGTTGCTCCTTCCTGCTCTTTAGTTAACACATTAAATATTCTACTTCTAGCAGCAGTAGTAGGTTTGCCATCTCCAGAGGGAATCTGTTCATTTCCCAGACCAGATATTTTCTGCAAAAGAGTGCTTTTACCAACTTGCGAATGACCAGTAACACCTATATTAATACTCTCTCGTTCAAACCTTCCCTTTATATGTTCTAATGCAACTATACTTTCTGTAAAAGACATATTAAGATTATTTGAAAGAATTAGTTTACATTTTTCTTTGAATTCATTATCTAAATCATTATTGTTTATAATTTTATCTAATATGTCATACAAACCTTTTATATCGTTATTTAGCGAGTAAAGCTTATTTAACCTATTTTGAATCGTAGGCCTCATTTGCCTTCGTTTGTTAATAATTTGATTAATCTTTTCCTCAACAGATGAACTAGCAACCATATTTTAAAACTTTCCTTTTACATTTAAAGAGTATTAAGACTTGATAAAGTCAACAACTTTATCAAGTCTAGTGTATATACTAGAGCGTTTTAAATGGTTACTGTTGCGTTTCAACCCACACCTTAGATACTACTGATTTAGGATAAAAAAATCGGTGGTGCTATAGATTTTTGTAGTTCAAGAAGTTTGTGAAATTACGGATTTTTAGTAGGTACAGAAGAGATTAAGGAAGAGAGAAAAATGTAAGAGGATTGTATTAGCTTATGCAAGATTAAATATATTAAGTTTATTAATTATAATTATATTTTTCATGACTAATCTTTATGGATTGCCACGCCTCTCTCAGAGGCTCTCAATGACGGTTATTACAAAAACTTGGATTTATAAAATGCCCACTTCTAGCTAATCTCTATGCTCTATTGCTCCTTTCCCTCAATCTTCAATCTCCATCTATGGTCTTATAGCTTAATTCAATGGCTTTTGGAGCCGAGAACTGGCTGTTCGTGAGTAAAGAGAATTTCGTTGACTCTGAAAATGTCGTAAATGTGGTTTGAAATACAGTATTCCACGATAATATCGGTTTTGTCACTTCCAGAGAAAGCATATCCAGCTTTTTTCAGCAATTCATTAGATTCTTCCAAAGAAAGTTTTAAAGCAAGAGCAAAAGACATTGCAGTAGATTTGGTTGGCTGATAGTTTTCGGTATCATTTTCACCCGCACTGCTTCTAATTTTTGAGAAAATCTGTCTATTTACATTGGCAGCTTTATAGCAGGCTACTTCGTTCATACCACTTTCTTTTATTTTTCTCATCACCATGGAAGAAAAGTTTTCTTCGGGAGAATTTAATACGTCGCTTAAATTAACAGTACTTTTATATTTATGATCATAAAGTCTTTTAGATATATTACGATGAGTTTCTCTATCTATATAACTTGTTCTGCAAATTCCCCAAAATAAATATTCAGGCATTCTACGCATAAAATAGTCTTTCAGATTATCTTCAGCATCGAAATAACCTGAAATATCATTTCCAAAAAGAACAATATAGACATCTAAGTCATCTTCATAATTTTCAAGGAAGCTATTTATCGTTTTTTTAGCTATCTGCATAGCATTGTATTTCGGATAGCCGTAGTTTCCTGTTGAAATCATTGGAAAGGCTATGCTTTCACATTTGTTTTCTACAGCAACTTGTAAAGAGCGATTATAGCAAGAAACCAGAAGCTTTTCTTCCCCTTTATCGCCGCCTCTCCAAATTGGTCCAACGGTATGAATAATATATTTTGCAGGAAGATTATAGCCTTTTGTAATTTTTGCATCACCTGTTTCACAGCCGTTAAGCCCTAGACTTTCTTCCAGTAATTCAGGTCCGGCTGCTCTAAAAACACTGCCATCAACACCGCCTTCGCTAAGCAAAGTGTTATTGCTTGCTGTAACAACAGCATCAACTTTTAACTTTGTAATGTCATCGTTAATAATAAATAGGGGCATGGGAACAACCTTTCTAGTTTATCTGATAATAGCATTGTAATCGTTTTTATTGTAATTGGTGGTTATTGTTTTCATTATTTTAGCTTCCACCCTCTAGACATAAAGCATTGATTAATTCAGTATTATATTTTATTTTTTATCATCAAAAAAAAGCTGCAAACTTGAGGAAGTTGAAAACTGAAAACGGAAAGATATAAGATATAAGTCCATAATTGGGGATGCAAGGCCGTTAAATTCAAAGTGCAACGCTTCGCTGTGGGACACTTCGTTGTGGGACGGCGTCGCTCGTGGAAGTTGTTCGACAATTACCACAGGCTGTAAAACAGCTGTCTCACAAGTTGCTTTAAGCAACTTTCCCACTATTTTCACAAAACCTTAGGCTCTAAACAACCACAACAATCATAACCTTAAATTTTAAAACCATATTTGCTTTCAAAGGCATTCAAGATTCCCAATAAATCATCCGGTAAATACTTATAAGCTTTGTTCCTTAAATCTTTTGGAATACCGAAATGATACTCGGCAATACTTCCAGCTATTGCAGCCTGTGTGTCTGTGTCACCACCAAGAGAAACCGCGTTTCTTAAAGTGTCTTCAAAATCCTTAGCTTCTACAAAAGCCATTATAGCTTGAGGAACTGAACCTTGGCAGGTTGCGTCAAAGGTATAAGCTTCTCTTATTTCACCAAGAGTGAAATTCATCGGATAGTAATTTTTGTTAATGTGTTCTTTTATTTCAAGCTGATTCATGCTAGATTTAGCTAAGAATATTGCTACAGCAACTGCTTCTGCTCCTTTTATGCCTTCAGGGTGATTATGAGTCACCTCTGTTACTTTCCTAGACAATAATATTGCTTCTTCAACAGATTGGGCAACAATTCCACAAGAGCTGACACGCATTGCGGAACCGTTTCCAAAAGAATTGTAAGGCTTAGTTTCTTTTAGATTAAACAACCAATCATAAAACATTCCGCCATAGCCAGCATTAGGATATTTCCTTCCTAATTCCTGCATATTTTTTATTGTAACAACGCCTAAGTCAGAATAATCAGATTTACATTCAAGAAGTGATTTTGCAATCGCCAAAGTCATTACAGAATCATCAGTAAAATGATTATCTATAGACAATAACTCGAAATCTTTATTCTTTATAGAAAAAAACTCCCAACAAGAACCAGCTATATCACCCAAAATTGCACCTAACATTTAATATCTCCTTTGTTTCCCAATTATTACGAAGAATTGAATTTATTTTATTATAATTAGAAATCAAACAGATTAGGTCATTTGGCAAATGACTTTTTTAGATATTACTTATTCCATAGTTCTGCAAATTCATTCTGATTATGAATTCCAAGATTTTCTATCTTAATGTTTTGCAAAAGTATACCAAAGTTATTATACATAAATGAAATCCAATAATCAGAAGCAGCATCTAAACCTGTTATAGGGTCATATTGTTTTATATAAATATCGTATGTAGAAGAATCAGGCAGGTTACAATAGTATTTTTTAGGTATTATTGGCATACAGTATTGAGTCTGTTGATACTCTATCGCCTTAATATAAAAGAAGTCTCCATTCTCTCCTGTTATTTTGAAGAGATGAATGTTGTCGGATTCATTAAGCTCTTTCTTCATTCTTTCATAAATAGATGGTATATTTTTTCTTATAATATAATTTAATATTATTTTTTTTAAAGTGAAAATCATAATTTTCAGTTCCTACAATTGGTCATTCTCAAATAATTTTTATAGTATAAAGTTTGATGTTAGTGTTTTATTCAAATTTAATTATAAATATATTCAATTTTTTATCATCAAAAAAAAGCTGCAAACTTGAGGAATATTTAAGATATAAGAACAAAACTTGAGATATAAGATCTAGGGAAAAGGGCGAATGGAAGAGGGAGGAGGGAAATTGAGAATTGAGAATCGGGAATCGAGAATTGAGAGATGAGAATTGAAGACTGACGGGAACTAGAACGAAACTATAGTTCTTTGGTTTATAATACGCTATCGCTAAACAAGGGTTACTCAGGTTCAGTCACCCCTCCTGCCTGTCTTCGACAGGCTTCCTCCCCTCAAGTGGAGGCTTTAGGAAAACTCTTCTAACTTAGAACTCATAGAACTAGAACTCATCCAGCCGGCTAGCCGTCCCACAGCAAAGCGTCTCACTATTTAATTATATTGAACAATAAAAAACAAAGAGGCATAGCCTTTAAAAACCAACTACAAATAAGAACACAGGCTTTAGCCAGCGAATCAAATTTTTGTTATTCTCTCAATCTTGCAGTAGTGTTTCTTATCATCATCGTAAGTAATACCAACTAACAAGATGTCACCTGAATACCTTTCAAAAGATTCAGGGTATTTCTTCTCTTTTATTTGAGCAATGGCCGATTCGGCAGTATTGTTCTTTTTTAATTCAATAACTATCAAGGGCTTATTTACATGTTTATAGGGCAGGAACACCATATCGGCAAAGCCTTTACCGCAAGGGAATTCCTTTTTAAATTCATAATAATTAATTGCGGTATAATAAGCTATTGAAACAACGCTTCTCAATGCTTCTTCGTTATTGTATTTAATAACTGCGGCTACCTTCTGATGGGTCTGTTCAATAAACTCTGCAACTTTTTCTTCTTCACAGTTCCACGTAGCCTGTAAAAGATTTTCAGAATTTTTTAATGCATCGACTACTTCCTGCCATTTACTGGCAATAACGCTATGCTCAAATTCCTGCTTTATTTCACGATTAGGAATAAAAACTTCGCAAGTAACTTCATCATATGCTAGATAACCTAAATGGACAAGAAAAGTAAGAGCCTCATCTTTTGTTTCAAAATCAGTTATATTATTCTGAAAATAATTTACATTAACTTTGTATCTGTTACCACCAATTAAACTAATGATACTTTCTCGTAAACCATCCAGATTTAGATTTATAGGTATTCTTAGAGCCTCAAAAGAAGAGGTGGCAACCCAGTAACCTTGCAGTTTTCCACCATCCATAGACATTACCACTGAACAAGGATTATATAAATGAACATTACCTGGCATCAGATAGCCATCATACCAAGCCTTTATTTCATCAAAATCACGATTGAATTTTATACATAAAGCCTTAACTTCATCTTCTGTAAATCCAAAGTATTCAGCCAAAGATCTAGGGATAACCATTGAATATTCGGTAAAATTGTTTAAAGCAGATTGGGTATTATATCTCTTTATTGGTAGTATTCCTGTAAGATAGGCCAATTTTATAAACGGGCTATCCTTAAAAAGAATTCTTAAAAAATTAACATACTCTTCTTGAACTTTACTATTTGAAGATTCTCTAAAAATGAAATCCCATTCATCAACCAAGACTATAAATTTTTCATTAGTCTTTTTATATATATCAGATAAAAGAAGCTGTAGAGGTTTATTAGTATTGTCTAATATTTGTGAGAACTCTTCTTTTAATTCTTCTTTTAACTCACTAATCATTGTTGGCAGCAGAGTATCAATACTGCTGCCCGGTTCATAAAATTTTGGGAGGTTCAGCCAGATAACATTGTATTTATTCAGATGTTTTTCAAAATCCAAATTCTGGGCAATTTTTAAGTTGGAAAAAAGTTCTTTTGAGTCACAGCCCTTGCTGTAATATGCTACTAATAAGTTAATACCCATAGACTTGCCAAAACGTCTGGGTCTGCTTATACACATACATTTTTGTTCTGTATCCAACAGATTATTAGTTATTTCAATCATTCCAGATTTATCAACATAAATCTTGGAATTCAAAGACTGTTTAAAACCATCGTTATTTGGATTTACATATATGCCCATCTTGCCCACCTCACTTATTAGTTTAGCATAATCCATTTTTTATAACAACTAACACAGTGAAACATCCCACAACGAAGTGTCCCACAGCGAAGCGTCTCACTTAAATCGGCTATCAGTTATCAGTTAACTATTGCCGGTATAAATTGAAGATTTCTGTTACCGTTAACCGACAACAGAAAACAGATAACTGATTTAAGATTTGAAGCCCCGGAGAAAGAAAAATAATTTTACTTTATTATTATCTAAAAAGCCTCTATAATAGTAAGAGAAATGATTGGAGGCTACACATTGAGAACCTTACGAAACAACAGCATTTT
>ONIU01000151.1 GCA_900317935.1 uncultured bacterium | reverse complement strand
GTTTTTACTTTGGCTATTTCTATGGCAGTAAAATTACCAGTTACTGCTAGCATATAAGCCATACCAAGAAATACAAAAGCAAGCATTGGTAAGGCAACAATTAATTCAATAAGACTGAAACCATTTTTACGCTGTTTTTTCATAATTATTTTATTTTAACTGCTTTAGAATAGCCGTTCCTTTTTATCGTAATACTTTCATTAGCTGGATTAACATCTCCGTTTAATCCAAAGGTAAAACTTTTATCAGACGAAATATCAAATTCAAAATTAGGAGGCAGTTTGTATAACTTATCTCCTATTTTTATAGTTCCATCTGACTTAAAAGTAATTGTTGCTTCATTTATTCGACCAGCAATTGCCATACTTTTTGTAGATGAAACAAGATTAATAACCATTTGTTCAGCAGTTCCATCATTAGCTTCAACAAAGGCCTTATTAAAATTTGGTGCAGCAGTTACTGATATTATTGCTATAATAGCAATAACTAGAAGAAGTTCAAATAATGTAAATGCTTTTTTATTATAATTTTTTATAATCATTTTTTTACTTTGGACGTATAAAACTCATTTGGAATAGTGGAATAAACACAGCAAGCATTATAAAGCCGACGATTACAGCCATACAAACAATAAGACAGGGTTCCAAAACACTTAAAGCAGCTTTTATTGCAGCATTAAGCTGTTCATCATAATAAACAGCAATTTCATTGAACATGGAATCCATAGTTCCTGTTATTTCACCAGTTTCAATAAGCTTCTGAGCCATAGAAGGGAATATCGGGTCGTTTTCCAACGCAGATTTTAAATTTCCACCCTGATCGATATACTCTTTCATTTTCTGAACAGTAGCTTTGGGAGTAGGAACTGTCATTGTATTTTCAATAGCTAGCAGCAATTCTCTTAAAGGAACACCTGCCTGAAGCAAAAGACTCATAGATTCTGATATTTTTACAACAAAATACCTTTTGGTTACATCTTTTAATACAGGAATTTTAAGCGACATTTCACATAGATTATTTTGTCCATTTTCCGTAAGAGCATAATAAATCAATAAAATAACCATAATAACAAGTGTAATAATAACAGCCAACCAATGGTTAGCCACAACATCACTTATTGCAATAAGAATTTTTGTAGGCAAGGGTAAAGCGATGCCTCCCTTAGCAAATACTTCTGCAAATCTAGGAACAGCATAACCCATAAGCACAATTAATACAATAGATGCTACAAATAACAAAACGAAAGGATATGCCAAGGCACCTAATATCTGGCTTCTCAAAGACATTCGACGTTTACTGCTGGCAGCAAGTTTAACAAGAACCTGCTCTAAAACACCGCCTGTTTCACCTACACGAACCATTGATACAGTAAATTTATCAAAAATATCCATGTGATGACTTAAAGCTTCAGAGAAAGAGGCTCCGCTGTAAACTCTAGTGTGAAGGTCATCTATACATTTTTTGAATCTGGGATTTTCTTCTCCGTGCTCAAGAGATTGAAGCGCTTCTGCTAAATTAACCCCACTTTTTATCATAATAGAAAGCTGTATAAGAAAAGTTGCTATACTTTCTACAGAAATTCTTTTATTAAAAATGTTTAAATCAATATCAAGAATATTTGAAGATTCAGAACCATCAATTTCTGTGATTGAAGTAACCAAATAGCCTTTATCTTCTAAAATAGATAAAGCAGCATTCTGATCTTCTGCTTCAATTTTATCTATTATTTCTTTGCCACTAGAATCTTTGGCCTGGTATTGAAAATATGTCATTATTTAAACTCCTTTATAGAACCCTAGCCAATTCTGTCGCACTAGTTATATGACTTCTAAGCTTTTCAATTCCTGATTCTTTTAAAACAACAGTACCTTGTTTTATAGCTTCAGCTTCCAAATCCTGACTTGTAGCTCTTTCTACAATCTTTTGACGAATTTCAGAATCAACTATAGTAATTTCTTCTATACAGGTTCTGCCTCTGTAGCCTATTCCAGCACAGGCTGCGCAGCCTCTGCCCTTATAAGTCTGGAAGTCTATACCTAATTTAGCCTTAAGTTCATCTGGAACTCTTTCTTCTTCTAAGCAGTGAGTACAGTTAATTCTAACTAATCTTTGAGCAATCATGCCTAAAAGTACATTTGCAGTTAAATAAGGTTCTATACCCATTTTTGATAATCTGACAGGAACTTCAGAAGTATTACCGCAGTGAACAGTTGAAAAAACAAGGTGACCAGTCATAGCAGCATTAGTTGCCAACATTGCTGTTTCAGGGTCACGTATTTCACCGACAAGAATAACATCTGGGTCCATACGTAGTATGGAACGCAAACCTGATGCAAATGTCAAATCAACTTTTGGATTTACCTGAATCTGGTTCAAAGTTGGCAGTCTTATTTCAACAGGATCTTCAAGAGTAATTATTTTTACACTTTCCTGATTTAACTTTTGCAAAGTAAAGAGTTGTTGTTTTACCAGAACCAGTCTGACCAGCAACAAGAATTAAACCGAAATTATGAGAAATCAAACGATTAACTTTTTCAAGGCTTTTTTGGGAAAAACCTATCTGTTCAAGTTCTAGAGCCCTACTTTGAGTATTTAAAACTCTCAGAACTATATTTTCACCATCGATACAGGGGCATACAGCTACACGAAGGTCGACTTTTCTTCCTTCTGCGTCAAACATAATTCTTCCGTCTTGAGGTATTCTATGTTCACTGACGTCAAGTTTTGCCATGACTTTGATTCTAAGCTTAGGTCTGAACATAGTCTTTAAAATACCATCAATACGGTATCTTATATGAAAATCATTACCGTCACGTTCAATGTGAACGTCTGAAGCACGTTCCTTTACAGCACCAATAAGAACCTGATTAACAAATTTAACTACAGGCCCACTTTCTAACAAAGCATCATCTGGATTTACAGCATCAAGTATAGAATCAACCTTATAGTCTTCAATGTAACGCATACTGCTCAGCATATCTTCGTTACCGAGATAGTTACGTCTTATGGCACTCATAACCTGATCATTGGTAGCGAGATTAAAAATTATTCTTTTGCCGAGCTGTGTTTCCAATCTTCCGACTATAGCGGTATTCATAGGGTCGAAAGTAGCAAAAAGAATCGCGTCTCCCTTTTGAGAAACAGGGACAATACTATATTCTTTAGCAATTTGCGGAGTAATATAATGAAGCAGAGTTGGGTCAACAACCAGTTCACCCGGTGGCATCATGGGTATACCGAATTGCCTTGAAAGCGTAGAAAGAAGTTCAGGTTCAGTTATATAACCCAAGTCAATCAGAGCTTTTCCGAGTCTGGTATTCTGATCTCTACTAATTTTTAGACCTTTTTGTAATTGAGCTTCTGTTATCAGCCCTTTTTCTATCAGAATATCGCCTATTTGTTTCATTAGATCACTTTTCCAATTAGTTTATTATTGACTAAAACTATAACTATCTGCCTTTTTCAGACAGATAGTTTATAATAGTTAATTATTTCTTATTCGACGTATATCGCTTAGTCTTTTCAACAAGTATTTCTGTTCGTCAGAATTTGGAGTTATTTCTTCTTTTTCTTCTTTATTAGAAAGTGTTTCTGGTTGAACAGTCTTAGTTTCCAAATCTTTATCATCAGATTTTATACTATTTCCATAAATACCAGGAGCTTTTATCATAGGTTTAGACAATTCAGAAATAACTTCAGATTTTCTAAGAGGCTTAGCATCATTAATTTCCTTAACAGCGGCAGGAGCAACAGTAGCTTTCATTTTATCATTAACAATATGAGCTGTAAGCAAAATAATGAGATTAGTCTTAGTATTATTTGTAGTTTTGCTTCTGAAAACTCTTCCAACTAACGGAATCTTGCTTAATAAAGGAACTTCATAGACATCATTAACTGATTTAGATTCTATGAGACCACCAATAACCATGGTTTCACCGTTTTTAATCTTTACGGTAGATTCTGCTCTTCTTGTAGAAACCTGAGGAACAACATTATTGCCCATTACAACGTCTCTAACCCATTGAGAAACTTCAGGAATAATATTTAGCTGAATGGTATCATCATTTAAGTTAACAACAGGAGTAACATCAAGCTTTATACCAACTTCTTTAAAAGAAACGCTTGAAGTTGTTGTGCCACCGTCTGTTACAGTAGTTCCTGAATTGTAAGGTATTTCATCGCCAACGTGTATGCTAGAAGTCTTGCCTGTAACAGTAATAACTCTAGGTCTAGAAAGAATCTGACTCTTATTATCTGTTTCAACAGCCTTCAATAAAGCCTGAACCGAAGAAATATCCCAAGTTCCACCATATTTAATAAAATCTTTTAAACTATTATTAGTAAGACTATTACCTTGTGGAGCAATATAACCAGAAGTGCCTTCTAAGCCATTCCACTTAATACCAAGCTGTTTTTCCAAGCCATCATCGACAGCAACAATACTTGCTTCAATAAGTACCTGAGGTAAGGGTTTGTCTATTGCTTTAAAGTAAGCTTCAATAACAGCAAATTTTTCTTTTGTAGTGTGGATTACTGCTATTCTTCTAGCTTTATCTATCAAAAAGTATTCAGTGTCAATTGGATTTCCATCTTTATCCTTCTGATTGTTAGAAGAACTTGAACTAGAATCAGAACTGGTATCACGTTCAATTATTGTAGAAAGTTCTTTTTCTATTTCTTCAAAATCAGCGTGTTCTAATTCAAATGTCTGAGTTATATATCTTGAACGGTTAACTAAATTTGAATTAGATTTCTCATCTTGAATTATATTCATACGATCAAGACTAGTACAAAGAATTTCAGCTGCTTGAACCTGGTTTTCTGGTCCCATTACAACAATAGAATTGGTTGGGATATCATGAACTACATTAATACCAGGATTAAGTGATTTAACAAGTTTCTGAATATCTTCAGCAGTTCTTTTGCCTAAAGGAATTATCTTAGTGATAGTAGGTTCCTGCTTAACCTGCTGTGGTTCATTATTGCTAGTTTTTTCATTTTTATCAGAGAATTTTTGCCAGGATTCTCTAGCTTTAAATACATGAAGATTTCCATTTTCAAGCATATAATCAGCTTGAGAATCAGCAAGAATTTCTCCCATAGCTTCATCAAAGCTAGCATTTGATAATTCTATGCTGACTATTTCCTTTAATGGAATTTGAAATTTTGGAGTATAGCCAAAATGTTCACAAACTAATTTTACTGCTTCTTTTGCACTTATTTCATTTATAGAAAGTGTAAGAGCATTGTTCTGTTGAACTCCAAGCAACGAACTATTATTTATTGATTGTGTGTAAGCAGGTACTCCAACAGCTAAAGCCAACATAGCAACTGCTAATCCTCTATTAAACTTATTAAGCATTTCTAACTCCTTTTAAGCTTTATCACTTAACTTCAAATCTACGTTCAATATTACCGTATTTAATGACACATCCACGGTTGTCTATACTTAGAAGTGTGATTCCATCATAGGTCTCACCAGCAGCAAATTTCAACAAACCAGCATTACCATCTGAAAATATAGCTATCCAACGATTAAAATTATCTTTCATAATACCCTTTAAATTCATATTTTCAAAAAATAAAGGTTTGAAAGGCTTTAAATCGGCAGGAATATCTGCTATTAAATTTTCATATTTAACTTCATTTCTTAATATAAAATTAACAATTGGCAAAGGTTCTGTATATCTAGGTTCTGCGTTAAAGACCTTAGAATTTGAAACTTTTATCTGATACAAAAACAACAAAACCATAAAAATAGAGCCAAAAATAGCTATTCTCATCCAAAGCTTCATTTTTTGCCTCCATCATCTTCTAAAGGATTTTCTCTAAAAACCTGCTCAACATTACCAGATAAGGTTACTGAAAGGTTATTGGTTTCTAAAATATAGTTTTGCAGTCTCATATACTGAGGCGCAGATTCCATAAAAGCTAATACACTTACAGCATCAGCATAAGTTCCAATATACTTGAATTTAAAAGACCAAAAAACCAAAGAATCTCTGCTCTGGAATTTTCCTTCTGGAACAACATGCCAATCTCCAGGAATTTTTTCTCTCACTACATCAAATGGAGCCATAAGATTAGTTTTTGTTGTAGAAAATTCAGGAATCATTAGAGCCAATTTAGCTTTTTCTTCTTCGTAATTTTTTTCTTTAGATTTATATAATTCTTTAAAAATTTCATATTTATTTCCAGAAAAACGTTCTAATGAAGCTTTTAAATTCGCTATTTCCTGCCTCATAAAATTAGTATTATTTAGAGTAGGATAATAATAATAAGTAAATGGCATTACAACCAAAGCAAAAGCTATAGCAGCAATAAATAAATTCTTCATACTTTATTCCTCACTTTCTGCCTTTGCCATCACCAATTAAGGCTGTAATAGTAAACTTTATACGTTTTGTTTCCAAGTCAGATATTATTATTTCAGGATTAGTCAATTCTTTGCAGGCTTTGACTCTGTCTAGATAAAGCAAAGCACTTTCAGCATCAATGGTATAGCCAACTATGCTAATTCTACCTGTTTTATAATCTACATCTATCTTTTCAAGTCTAGTAGATTGCGGGAGGTTTTCAGACAATGCTCTAGCAATCTTAGAAGAAATACCTCGTTTTTCTATATCATCATTAATAGACTTAGTTAATTCTTTAAGTTTTTCTGATTTTAAATCTAAATCTTTATAATCAGATAACAATTTTTCCTTTTCAAAGCTTTCTACTTTTAATTTTTCAAGTTCATTAACAATTCTTTGATTATGAACTTTCAATATAGGCAGTGGAACAAGAACCATAATAATAGCTATTATTACTGCTGTGATCGGATTAAAAATAAAAGAAGAAACAGATATCTTAACCGGAGGAATTAGATTGGGAACATTAATATTATCTGAACCACAAAGCCATACTGCCGGATAGTCTTCATATTTTTCACATTTTTCTTCTTCTTCCATACCAGTAATAATATTTACTTTTATGTCAAAACGTTCGCTTATCATATTGGTAAGCATAGGTTCATCAATAATGTTGTAAGAGAGGAAAACCTGTGAATTAGGATCTAATAGTTTCTTTGTTCGTAATTCAGCAAAAATACCGCCGAGGTGGGTAATTAAATCTAAGCGGTTTTCTTTTATTGTATCTAAAATAACAGGAACTGGTTGCGGATGACGACCACTGATCATCAATCGCGAATCTTCTTTAGAAAGCGAGTAACCTGCGAATAGCACACTTTCTAATTCTCTTATACTGCCTGTTAATAAAGATCTTACAGAAAGAACTTCATCTCCTCGGAAAATAATGATGAAAACTTTCGAATAACCTATATGAATACATATATTAACTTCTTTATTAAAAGTCTTTTTAAATTGTCTATATATTGCTCCGAATAGAGAATCAGGTAAAGTAGAAATCTTACCTAATCTAACATTTGACTCAAGACAGACAGCCTTTATGTTTTCTATCGTTGATAACTTAATATATGAAGCTGTTATATCTCTTTTATTAGTATCTAAGTTAGATCTGCCTTTTCTTAGTTTAAAAAATAATTCTTCTGATTCATTGAAGAAATTTCTTCTATTAACTTGTAGATTTCCTTCAATTTCTTTATCAGATAAATTTGAAGGGAATTCCAAAACAAGAGTACCAGAATCTACCGAGCACACAAAATTCAAGGTAGTTCTAGGAGCAAAAAAACTTGGAATAGCTTTTTTTAAAGCAGACCAGTAATCTCCCTCCGTATTAACGATTAAACTAGACCATTTATTGCCATCTTCATTTTTTAATAATCTGGCGTAATCAGACTCTAGTTCGACAAAGCCTAGTGTTTGTTTAGCTTGCCACATTTTTTTATCCTTAAAAAACCATAAATTTAACGCGTTCCTAAAATAACTATTTTTTTTTAAATTGCAAGCTATATTTTTGAAAATTAGCAAATCTTTACAAAAAAATGTATACAGCAGATTAACTTTTTCAAATATAACTGCTATTAATCAATAGTTATAGGGAATAGTTATAGGGAACAATTCTAAAAATTATTATTTTTTTAAACGTCTAGCTAACTTTTTGTATTTCAAAGCATACTTTAATATGACATAAATAGCTCTAACGCCGTCTTTCCAGCCGATTTTCTTTCCTTCTGCATATGTACGGCCATAATAAGAAATACCTACTTCATAAATACTGCAGCCTAAATGAGCAAGCTTAGCAGTGATTTCTGGCTCAAAGCCAAAGCGGTTTTCTTCTATGTCTATAGATTGGATTATTTCTCGTTTAAAAAGTTTGTAGCAGGTTTCCATATCGGTAAGATTTAAGTCGGTACACATGTTGGAAAGTAGAGTTAAAAATGAATTGCCCATGCTGTGCCAGAAGTATAGAACTCTATGGGCGTTTCCACCAGCAAAACGAGAGCCATATACCACATCAGCTTTGCCAGCTAATACAGGAGCCAATAATATCGGGTATTCATTGGGGTCATATTCCATATCAGCATCCTGGATAATGACATAATCGCCTGTTACTTCCTTAAAACCTGTACGAAGGGCTGCCCCTTTACCTTGATTATGGTCGTGATATATTACTTTATCAACCAGTTTGTACAATTCATTTTGAAGCAATTCTCTTGTACCATCAGTAGAATAATCATCAACAAGAACTATTTCCTTTTCTTCTACTGGAGCTGCTTTAACTCTCATAATAATATCTTTGAGTGTATTCTTTTCGTTGTATACTGGAATAACTATAGATAGTTTCATATAAACACCAACCTTAATTTTTTTTGCTATTATAATAAAGAATTTGCTTAATTGCTATTTTTTTATTTAGTCATTGATGTTTATCTGGAAGAGCTGTAATTACTACTATTTCCAATAGTCGCAGCAATCTGGTCACCTTTTATCAAGAGAGAATTCCAAAAGTCAGGAGCAGGGTTATTAGATGCAGTTTCAGCAACAACTGGCTGCTTATTTTCAATTTTAGGTTCTTCTGTCTTTTTTGCAGTATCAGATGCTTTGTTTAGTTGATTATCTATAACAGCCAGTGAATTATCAGGCACTTTAGCAACAACAATTTCCTGCTTTTCCTGAGGATTTTCTTTATTCTGTTCTATAGGTTTCATATCAGACTCGTTCTCAGAATCTATTTTTGCTTTATTCTCTATAGTCTGATTTATATCTGAAACAGAAGTTGGAACACTCACAGGATTCTTTGCCAATACCTG
>ONIU01000327.1 GCA_900317935.1 uncultured bacterium | reverse complement strand
ATGAACATTTGAAGATGTTTCTTGAAGTGTAGAAGTGATACCAAGCGTTTGACGGAAATAATGTCATATCATTGATAATGTCCGCTTCAAGCATAGGTCATCTCCTCGTGTTTTTGTCTGTCTGTTTATAATAATTTCGTCTTTACGTTATTATCATAGTTTATATTATCCGAACTTTGAATATTTTTAATCGTGGGGTTGGTATTTTTTAATCAGATGCTCTTTTAATTTGGTGAATCTGTTTGAGTCACCTGATAGAGATTCTGCAACTAAAAAGTCGTACAACTCTGTATTCTGCTTTTCAAGAGCAGTCACCTGCTCCTGAAGCTCCCATGTTTTAGCTGACAGCATATACATTGCAAAGACTGTAAATATGATTGCAAGAACTGTCATAAAATATTTAATATCACTTTTCATACCAAGGTTTTCCTTTTGGTTTGTCTGCTGTTTCACTCTGCTCTTCTTCAATTAAAATCTGTGGTGCATTTCCTTTAATTCCTTCAGTTGGCTGTTGTGTTATATGCTGGCCTGAATTTAAAATCTGCAACTCTAAAAGTTTGTTTACCACTGCTCCGCTTTCAACATTGTTGAATGTGTATTTACCTTTCTCTGCTTTTAATTCGCTCTCGTAAATGTTGAATTCTTTTTGCTTTAATGCGTTAATTTTTTCAAGCTCTTTTACAAGAATATTTGTGTCTGAATTAAACGCTGGACCAATAAGTCTGATGTTGTAATTTGCGTCAACATTGTCAATGTCCTCCATATTTTTTATCGTTGTGTTTGTTCCTTCAATTACTACACTTCCGATTTTACTGTAGCCATTGCCGACAGAAAATTTAAGTCCGTTTCCTTCTGTGTTTTTATCGTTCTGTTTACGATAAAGTCCGACATTGTAGAAGTAATATTTTGAAGAGGCTGTATAAAAGTGAAGCTCTTGAGCCTTAACATAAGAGTAATAAGGTGCGTGGTAATCGTCATCTTTTCGCAAGAACATTTCAACTGGTGCAGAGTATGACATTTTGTACAGATTTACGGTTGAATCTTTCCAGTATGGGTCTTGAAATTTAACAACAGCAACTTCTGAACCAATATTCAAAATATAGTTCTCAGGACTTTTTATTTTGTCGTTTATTTCTATCAGTCCTGAAAAAGAATTTGTCAGTAAAGTTGCACTTCCAAACTGATACATTACAGGTGTTTTTGTATCTACATCAAACTGAATTTCTGCACTCTTAAAACCTGCATCTATATTTACTTTTGTGATTTGGTATTTGTTTAAATTGTTTTTAAAGAATTCTGTTTCAGGTATAAAAAAATCTGCTTTAATCTGTACAGGATTTGCAGCCGCCTTAAAAGGAATTACAAAGTTTTTTGAGCTGTCTTTTAATGAACTAAAAATGAATTTTCCTTTTTTGGAAAACAGAAAATTATTTTGAGATTCGTATGACACATTGTATTCGTCTGATGATAATTTTTTTGATAGATTTTCCATCTGTTCATCAAAATTTTGTGAGATTAAATATGTAAGTGTTGTGCTAAAACCAACACCTAAAATTGCACAAGCTAATGATGATGTAACAAAGATTTTTTTCTTACTCATATTCTGTAACATAGTTATTCGTCCTTTAATTCTGTAACACTGACTCTCTCTAATTCTGTTTTCGTTTTAACTGCGTTGATAATCTTATGTGAAAAATCATTACTCCATTTTAATTCTCTTTTTATGTTGGCAAGTGTCTTTAAAATTCTTCTGATATATGCAAGTTGACTGTCATATTTCAAGCACAAATCTATCTGCCATTTAGGTGCATTTTCTTTCTGAAAATCTCTACGTGTGTAACTCATTTCACGATTGGCTTTGTAAGGTATTCTTTTATAGATGTGCTTTAAAACTTTGCCGTCTTTTTTGATTACATTTCGCTTTGCCCAGTAAAGACTTTCAAGATAGCCAGAGCGTTCAGGTGATGTGTTTTTAAATTCCTCATAATCTAAAAATGACTTCTTAAAATTTATGCTCATAGCAAAAACAAAGAACTCTTCGTGTTTTGATGTTTCCTCAATAAAGTTCTGTCTAATTTTTCTTGCCAGTACATATAAAGCTAATTTAAAGAGATCAATATTCTTAGTTATATTGTCCTTATAAATTGTGTTGCTGACATACTCAATATCGTTTAGAAATTCATCAGAAATTGAAATACCGTT
>ONIU01000150.1 GCA_900317935.1 uncultured bacterium | reverse complement strand
AATTAAGTTATAATCTAAGGATTACATTGTTGTTGTTTTTTTGTTATTAGAATGCCGTAAAGTAACGAATATTGCAAATATTAGATAGCTTACAAAGCTGATTATATTATAAATATTCTCCAGCCAAAGAGGCTGTGCTAAAACTAAGATTATCTATAAATTAGGTATAACTAATTTATAATTTATTATTTTTCTAGATTGCTTCGCTATCGCTCGCAAGATATTTTTTGATTATTTCTGTTTTAGGTAATTGGTGGTGGGTATCTAAAGGCTCTCCTCAAGGAGAGGCTTTAGAAGACCCCATCAGTCTCGCTATGCCTCGCAATGACCTAAGACTTTCGGTTTAACAATAACGGTTATATCACTGACTATTCTCCCTTAATCCCTTTCCCTTTCTCTTTCTCTTACCTCTCCTCGCTAAAAACTAAGAAATAAATCTTCCTGTAATGCTTGCTTTATTGTTGGCTATATCTTTGGGAGTGCCAGCAGCTACAATTCGACCACCCTCGTCACCACCGCCTGGTCCCATATCTATAATATAATCAGCATTTCTAATAACATCTAAGTCATGCTCAATTACTACAACTGTTGCTCCATTATTGATAAGATTTTCAAAAACACCAAGTAAAGTTTGGACATCTAGAGGATGCAAGCCAATAGTAGGTTCATCAAAAACAAATATAGAATCATCTTGTGTCTTGCCCATTTCGCTGGCTAGCTTTAATCTTTGAGCCTCACCCCCCGAAAGACTTGGGGTTTCTTCTCCTAGAGTGAGGTAGCCTAAACCAAGATTCTGCAAAATCTGAAGCTTTGGATAAACATTTTTCATATCTTTGCAGAAAGACATAGCCCTGCTAATATCCATATCCATCAACTCTGGCAAAGAATAGGAAAGATTAGACTTATTAGTATGTTTTACAGAGTAAGCAGCTTTTGCATATCTTGAACCTTTACATTCAGGACAAGGAATATCTACATCTGGCAGAAACTGCACATCAAGGCTGATACTACCAGTTCCATCGCAGACGGGGCAACGCAGATTCCCTGTATTATAAGAGAAATCACTTGCGTTATAGCCTTTCTGTTTCGCAGACTGACTTCTAGCATAGATTTTTCTTAACTCATCATGAACATTTGCATAAGTTGCAACCGTAGAACGAATATTTATTCCTATAGGTGTAGCATCTATAAGCTTTATATGGTTAATTCCATCTGCGATTATAGATACAACGTGGTTTGGCTTTTTCTTACCGATGGTAATAGATTCAATAGCAGGAACAAGGCTTTCAAGAACCATTGTTGTTTTACCTGAACCTGATACTCCTGTAACTACTGCGAGTCTACCTTTGGGAATATCAACTTCTAATGGTTTTACTGTGTGAATATTAGTTGTAGAAAGGTGAATTTTGCCTATATCAAACATTCTGTCAGATTCTATAATTGATTTTTTTACAACATTAGCTTTTCCACTAATAAAAGGACCTATTTGCGATTTTTTGTTATTGGAAATATCTTCGATAGTTCCTTCTGCTATTACTCTCCCACCGTCAAAGCCGGCTTTTTCACCCATTTCTATTATCCAGTCTGATTCTTTTAGAATTTGAGTGTCATGGTCTACTAGCAGAACAGAATTTCCATCTGACACAAGGTCATGCATAACTCCATTTAAACCAATTATATTTGATGGGTGCAGACCAATAGAAGGTTCGTCTAAAACATATAAGACACCTGTTGTTCTGTTCCTTACAGCTCTTGCTAACTGCATACGCTGTCTTTCTCCTGTTGATAGAGTAGATGCAGAACGGTCCAAAGATATATATGAAAGTCCTAGATCCATTAATCTCTTTGCTACAAGCAAAAAAGAATCGCAAATGCTTTTCCCCATAGCTTGCATTTCTACTGGCAAAGAACCAGGAACAGCTTTAACCCATTCTATAACTTCTGACAAAGGCTTTTTACATACTTCATCAAGTGAAATACCCATTAGTTTTGGTGCTCTTGCTCTTTCAGAGAGACGAGTACCCATGCAATCAGGACAAATATCTTCTTTTAAAAACTTTTCAACGCGTTTCATGCCTTTTTCGTCTTTAACTTTTGCGAGAGCATTTTCAACAGTATATACCGCATTGTAGTAAGTAAAATCCAGTTCACCAGCAACATTTGTCTTTTTTGCCTTATAGAAAATATGCTTTTTTTCAGCAGGTCCGTGATAGACTATTTCTTTTTCTTTGTCGGTCAAATCTTTAAAAGGAACGTCAGTTCTGACTCCCATTTCTCTGCAAACATCTGTCATCAGTGACCACATTAAAGAATTCCAAGGTGCTACTGCGCCTTCATCAATAGTGAGATTTTCGTCAGGAATAAGCGTAGATTCATCTACCGTTCTAATCATTCCTGTGCCACCACAGGTTTTGCAAGCACCTTGCGAATTAAAAGCCAACTCTTCGGCACCTGGAGCAGAAACTATTTCGCCACATATCGGACATATAATTTCTTGTTCTGCTGCTACCGACAAAGTTTGTTTCTGATAGTGACCATTTGGGCAAACATGGCTAGCAAGCCTTGAGAACATCAGGCGCAAGCTGTTCAACAATTCTGTTCCAGTGCCAAATGTAGAACGAATTCCTGGAACTGATGGTCTCTGATGCAACGCAAGAGATGCTGGAACATATAAGACCTCATCTACATCGGCTTTAGCAGCTTGGGTCATTCTTCTTCTAGTGTAAGTAGAAAGAGACTCTAAGTATCGTCTTGAACCTTCAGCATAAAGAACCCCTAATGCTAAGGAGGATTTTCCTGAGCCTGAAACTCCAGCTATCCCTACAATTTTATTCAGGGGTATATCTACATCAATATTTTTAAGGTTATGTACCCTGGCACCACGAATTAGTATTTTATCAGGTATTGTTTTGTTGCCCATATCTTCTTCCGTCGAAAAAATCTAATTAACAGAATTTTACATCATTTACGTCTAGTTGTGTAAGAAAAGTATTCTACATTCTACTTGCTGTTAGATATTCAGTCAAGAAGCACAATGATAAAAGCCAGGGCAAAAAAACAGCATAATAAGAAACTAAATCTTGCTCATAAAATCATTAATTTCTGCCATTCTTACACTTTGCTTAACATGGAAAGGACAGCGTTTATCGCAGTGTCCACATTTTACGCAATCTGAAGCGTTTTTAGCTAAGGTTTTATAATGTTCTATAGCAAGCTTATCGCCAGCCTTTGCTAGATCATAATACTTGTTTACCAAACCTATATCTATACCTGCAGGGCATGGTTTGCAGTGATTACAGTAGACACATTTTCCTGAAGCTTCTATTGGAGCAAAGGAAGCAATTAAAGAATAATCTAGAGCTTCTTCTGTCTGCTTATAATAATCAACTAAGGTTTCAACTTCCTCAACAGATTTAGCTCCTGGAAGTACGCACAAAACACCTGGCTTATCAAGACAATATCTGATGCATTGGTAAATAGTTAAAGATTTTTTAAAAGGAGACTGGGAGGCTGCCAGAAGCTGACCACCAGAAAATGGCTTCATCACACTTATTCCAACGCCTTCTTTTTCACAACGACGATATAGCTCTGCTCTTTCATCTACTGCACCGTTGGCAAAAGCACCTTTCCCGTAATCATAGGCAGGATTAATAGAAAACATCAAAATATCAATAGGAACTTCATTCATAATGTGCTGAACAACTGAAGGAGTATGTGAAGATAACCCAATATGCTTAACAACACCCTCTTTTTGAAGTTTCAAAATATAATCGTAAATTCCATTTTTACGATAGGTTTGCCAATCAGACACTTCATCTTGGCAATGAATAAAGCCGTAATCTATGTAGTCTGTTTTTAAATTCTTCAACTGCCAATCAATAGAGCGCTTTACTGTATCTAAATCAAGAGACCAGCCGTATGTTCCATTGGTATAATCTGCCCCAAAATGAATCTGAAAGAAAATATTCTTGCGAACTTCTTTGAAAGCTTCGCCATAAATAGGGAAACTAGCACCATCACCAGCAGCTAAATCGTAAAAATTAATACCGAGTTCATAGGCTCTTCTGAGAGCTTTAACGGCATTTTCTATGCCAGCACTAAACATATATGCAGAGCCTAAGCCTATTTCGCTGATTTTATCGCCAGTTTTCTTATTTGTTCTATATTGCATTTTAGGAATATTCCTTTCAGAGTCTTTAATCTTTTCTATATTTGTATTATATAATGATTCTGCATTAACTCCAAATTTAGCCACAGCCCCTAGTGTAGCTACTGTTATACTATTTTTTATAAATTCTCTTCTATTCATTATTATTCTAAGCTTAATGTTAAAGTTACATTTCCTTTGCCCAATAATTCACTTAACTCCTCATTTGTTTTATTGGTTATTCTCCCAAGTTTTGTATATGACCAGGAATTAGAGCCATAGAAAACTACAATTTGATTTCCAGAGTACAACACAATGTCACCTGAGGTAGTAGTCATTTGTTTGTCGTTAGTCGGCAAAGAAGAGCCTATTGAACCTACTTGTTCAAAACCGCCATACATATGCATTGCGATTGTTAATGTCTTACTTTTGCATAATTCTTTTAAAGAACTTACAGAATTGTTGTTTTCCCAATCAACTTGAACAGATGCATTACCAATTTTCATACTTAACATTTTTTCTGTTTCTCCTTCTTGTTCAGCATTTATAATATTCTTTTCTTGTGAAGAAGACAGAGGATTACTATTTCCGCTTGAACCACAGGCGGATAGCAAAACCAATATACATAATAAATATAATATTTTTAATAATTTGTTGTTTTTCATTGTTTATTCCTTTATAAGTCAATTATAAATTGGATACAAACAAATGTCTAATAGTTATAATTGATAACTAGTTATTCTGAATTGCTATTTCTAATATTTTAATTCTTATATCTTAAATCTTATATCTTATCTATAAAAACAACAACTATCAACGATAGCAAAACTTTAAGCTTTAAATCTCAGACTAAGTTCATCTAAAAGAAGTTTTGCTACATGACTAAAAGTCTGGTTTTTGCGCCAGATTACAAACATTTCTGACTTAGGCGCAGATTTTAAGGGTCTGAAAGTCAGCTCGCTATCGTTACTAGTATCAACAAGCTTATCATAAATCAAAGCGTATCCTATTCCCGCTTTTACCATTACTGAAGCATTAAAAGCCAAATTATAAGTTGCAACAATATTTACTTTTTTTGCCTTTTCTCCAAACCATTGTGAAACATCTTGTTCAAGCCACTGTCTAGAGCATATTAATGGGCGTTCTGAAAGATCATCATATTTTATTATTTTTTTCTTTGCTAGTGGGTCACTTTTTCTCATTATTACGCCCCAAGTATCATAAGAAGGCATTTTTAAGTGATTATATTTTGATAAATCCAAAAAGTTAGTAACAATAGCAAAATCAAGCAGGCCTTTATCGAGTTTTTCACAAACATCTATTTTGTTACCACTATAAATATTACAACGTATTTTAGGGAATCTTTTCTGCAAGTCTTTAACTGCTTCAGCAAAATATTTTATTAAATCAGATTCAGCTGCCCCTACGTAAATGTCTCCAGTAGAGAAATCTTCAAGATTTTTAAATTCACTTATGGTTTTTTCAACGAGATTAACAATATCTTCTGCCCTGTCTTTCAGAATCAATCCTGCTTCAGTTAATTTAATACTGTAGTTGGAACGTGTAAAAAGCTTAACTCCCAGTTCATTTTCCAAGTCTTTCAACTGCTTAGACATAGTTGGCTGAGAAACACATAACTTATCTGCCGCCCTTGTCATACTGCTTTCCCTGGCAGTTTCAAGGAAATACTTTAATACTCGAATATCCATATATAACACCTCAATAGTTATTCTACATTTGAATAACTATTGAGTCAATTATTAAGACGGGAATAGTTGTTACTTGAAAAAAATTAAATTTGAAGAATGACTTACACATTTATTGACCGAGAAATTGAAAATGGAGTAAAGAATGGAATTAAGAATGGAAAATCTTCCAAGAGTAAGCAGTATTGAACCTCTTGCAAAAGCACTTAATACTTCTGTCGGTGAATTGATAGGTGATTTTTCCTATAAACCAAGTCTTAGTGAAGATGATAAAAAATTATTGGCACTTACTGCTAAACAAAAGAAAATATTGCTGAAGTATATTGATTTTCTGAGTGAAATAGAAGATTTATAAAATCGACCGCAGTCTTTTCGTTCTAAAAAAGCTAAAAACGTACTCATTTAGGTGCGTATTTTTCTTTCCACTCTTTTAGTTGGTCTGTGACTTTCCTTCTAAACATCAATTATACCTCAATTTTAACAATCTCATGTCATTTGTTCAATATTTTTTAAAGATATTTTTGCTATTTGTTCAGAAAAACACAAAAAACTAGAACATATCAAAAAACAAATAAACTATCTTCATATAAAAAATGTGCTAATTATTGCAAAGTTCCTATGAAAAATGTTAT
>ONIU01000002.1:82877-87569 GCA_900317935.1 uncultured bacterium | reverse complement strand
GTTTCTTATTAATGCATTTTTTATCGGTGCAGTGTACAGTGAAACCAATACAAAAAAAGGTTCTGTTTATTTCTTTAATTTTAAACCAGAAGCTGATGCTGCCTGGCAGGAAGTAGCCAAACTTTATAAAGAAAGAACAGGTGTAGATGTAAAAGTAGTTACTAAGACCAATGCTTATTACCTAGATGAATTAAGAGACAGATTGAATAGTTCAAATCCTCCGACTTTGTTCCAGGTTGCACCATCGACTTTGAATGAGTTAGAAGGTTATTGTTTTAATCTAGCTAATACAGCTTTTTATAAAGAACTGAACAATGAAGCTTATGTTTTGAAAGACGGTTATGAAAGAGTCTGCGGCGTGGCTTATGCTATAGAAACCTACGGAATCATTGTTAACCGTGACCTTCTTGAAAAGGCAGGCTATGATGTAAATGATATTACATCATTATATGAACTTCAGAACATAGCTGAAGACATTACTTCACGCAGAGAAAGCCTTGGCTTTGCAGCATTCTGTTCTTCCGGTATGGATAGGTCTTCTGACTGGAGATTTAAAACTCATTTGGCAAATCTTCCAATACATTTTGAATATCAGGATAAAAAAGTTAATCTTTTGAAAAAAATAGACGGCAATTATCTTGATAATCTCAGAAAACTCTGGAATCTGTACATTAATAACAGCACTGTAAGTCCGGATGAACTTTTCGTAACAACTGTTGATGAAGCAAGAGAAGAATTTATTAACGGCAAGGCTGTTTTCTATCAGAACGGTTCCTGGGAATATGTTAACTTGATAAACAGCGGATTTAATAAATACAATCTGGCTATGATTCCTTTGTATTTTGGCGTTGGCGATGAAGAACAGCAGGGTTTATGTACTGGAACAGAAAATTACTGGAGCGTAAATAAGAAAGCTCCTGTAAGAGATATTAAAGCTACTCTTGATTTTATAACCTGGTGTGTTACTTCTGAAGAAGGAACAAAGGCTATGGCTCAGAAAATGGGTTTCTATATTCCATTCAGAAATGCAGCTTATTCTGAAAATGTATTTATACAGCAGAATGCTATATATACTGCTATGGGTAAAACTCCAGTTTCCTGGGATTTTACTACTATTCCTTCCGATACATGGAAAACTCAGCTAGGTATTGCTTTGACTAATTATGCAGCAAATCAGACTGATGCAAATTGGGATAAAGTTGTTTCCGCTTTTGTAAATAACTGGGAAAAAGAATATAAAACCAGAAAATAAGCAAAAAAAAACCGGAGAACTTTTCTCCGGCCTGAAAATTAAGGAGGCAAACAAATCCATCACCAATTTCGGCGAAGTTTGATTTTTGTTTAACGATTATTTTACTTTTTATGAAATTATTTTATGAAATGTGATTGTTTGCCTCAATTGCCGTTAAATAGAGTATTTTATTCATTTTTTTATGGAACTAGATAATAAAAACGAAGTTAAAGAGTCTTTAAACAGGCTTAAATGGGTTTTTATGCAGCTTAAGCTGGAATCCCAATACGGCAGGAATGCTCTTTCTGAAATCAGACCATATAATAATGATGAGGTTTCGAAACTTCGTGATTGTTTTTTAGAACTGGGTCATATAATTGAGGTTTTTAAAGCAAAACCAGATTTGTTTCCCATTCTTAACAATATTTTCAAGGAACTTCGTTATATTTGTGGTTCTATAAATAATCTAAAAAATAATCTAGTTCTTGGTGAAACAGAACTATTTGAGATTAAAAATTTTGCTATTCTTGTTTCTGATTTATTTGAAGCAGCCAAAAGCGAGGATATTTTACCTCAAAAACTAATTGATATTGATTTAAAGCCTGTGATTAAGCTGCTTAATCCTGATTCTATAGTTACAAGAAGTTTTTATATTCATGAATGCTGGTCTGAAAAGTTAAAAGAAATAAGAGAAAGCAAGAAGAATATTGAAGCTAAGATACTTTCGGCAAAAGATTCCAACGAAAAAGAAGAATTTAGAAAAAAAAGAGCAGAGATTGCTGGTTATGAACGGGATGAAGAGTTAGAAGTCAGAAAAAAACTGACTTTACAGCTTAAGGAACATGAAACAGCACTTGAATTTACTGCAAAGAATATAGGCTTTTTTGAATTGACCTTAGCCAAAGCAGAAATGGCCGATAAATTCGGTTGCTGTTTGCCTGAAATCTACGATTCAGATTCTGATAAGCCGATTGTTGTTGAAATGGCAAGAGAACCAGAGATTACTGAAAGCCTCAGGAAAAGCGGAAAGAGCTTTACACCTGTTTCAATTGAAGTTCAGAATGGGGTAACGCTTTTAACTGGCGCTAATATGGGGGGAAAAAGTGTTGCCTTAAAAACAATAGCTTTAAATACTGATTTGGCTAGGTTTGGCTTTATGCCTTTTGCTCAAAAAATGGCTTTAAAGATTCCTGAATTTGTAAAAGTTATTTCTGGTGATTTGCAGAATGCTATTCAGGGGTTGAGCAGCTTCGGTGCCGAAATTGTCGAACTGACAGAGTTGTTGAAAAAACTTGATAAATCAAGCGGTTTGGCAGTTTGTGACGAATTGGGGCGCTCTACTAATCCATATGAGGGGAGCAGGTTTGTTCAAGCTTTAAGCGATAGATTACAATCTTCTTCGTCTTATGGTATTATAGCTACTCACTATGATGGAATAAAAACGGAAGGAGCCGTTTATTACCAGGTTGCAGGGCTTCGAAGACTGTTAGAAGAGGAAGCAAAGAATAAATCCATTTCTTGCAGTAATCTGAATGAATTAATGGATTATCATCTTATTAAGTCTTCTGAAACTTCTATTGTTCCACGTGAAGCACTGAAAATAGGTACACTTCTCGGCTTGCCGGAGACTTTTATTCAGAGTTTGAAGAAATTATATTAGTTACAGCAGATTATACTATGACAGCACCTTTTATTGATGTTGATGAACGATTAGACACGATTCCGGGTACCGACTTCAGTTTGATACAGAAAATAGACGGTACAGCATTTTCTATAGACACACTCTTACTGGCAAATTTTGTTCAGTTTACGCCTGAAATGCTGAATGCAGCAGATTTAGGTTCAGGAAGCGGTATACTTGCTTTTCTGCTTAAATATAGAAATGCGGCTCTTCAGATTACTGGTTTTGAGTTACAGAGAGATTTTTATGAACTATCTAACAGAAATCTGGAATTAAACAAGCAATTTGAAGGTTTGTTTTTTGAATCTATGGATATTAGAGATATTCCTGCAAGAATTCTGCCGGAATCATATGATTTGGTTGTGTCTAATCCGCCTTATTTTCAGCTTGGAAATGGCAGATTGCCTGCTAACCCTGCACGAGCACAGGCAAGACACGAATTAAACGGAACAGTGTTTAATTTTGTTGAAGCAGCTTCTTATATGCTTCCTTACGGTGGTCGTTTTTGTGTTGTTATACCTACTTCAAGACATGATGAAATTTGCAGTTATATGGTAGGCTGCAAGTTTGGAATTAAAAGGAAAGAGTTTATTATCCCCAAAGAGGGCGAAGAACCGCATTTGGTAATGCTTGAAGGGGAAAAGTTTTTTGGCGGAGAATTCGAAGAAATGGCGCCAATAACTATTCATAAAAAAGATAATTCTTTTTCTGATGAGCTTCAGATATTGTTTAGTGCTGGCTTGAAGAAATATTCTTAACAAAAAAGTGAAGCATGAAAGCCATAGTTTTGCGGCTTATTTCCTGAACCTGTTCTTCATCGGTTTTTGATTCTATGAATATACTGGTTTTCCCTTCTGCTAGTTTATAATCTGTTTTGTTGTCGAATAATGAGTTTAACAGAATAGTCTGATTCTGAAGTTCTTTTTTGAGTTCTTCTCTGTCATTATCTTTTGGAATACTTATTTGAAGCTTGTTCTGAAGAGGGGCTACAAATAGTCTTACTAGCTTTGTTGCTGTAACAGGTTTAGGAATGTTTGTGCCATTCTGGTTTTTTAAAAGCTGTTCTATATCGATTTCTGCGCTAATTGCGGGATTATGTTGAAGCATCTTTTCAAAAGTTTTGAATTTATCTCCGAGCAGATTTTTATTGTCTTTTAAAACATTGAAAATGTTTGATTCTGAGCGTTCAGGGCTGATTACAAGTAGATTGTTGCTGGCTTCTAATAGCAATTTTTCATTACTGCCGTTGTTGGCTTTAATAGTTGTTGTTAATTTAATTAACTTGTCTTCTTTATCAAAAAGCATTTGTGCTTTCAATTTTTCTGCTATTGTTAGTGTGTCGAACTCACCTAAGGCTATTAAGGCAAATTCTTCCTGGTTTTTGTAATAAAAATATATTTCGTGTATCTGGAGGAATCCGTTAATTATGCTGTTTTTGAGAATATTGAGAGTTATATCTCGGTATTCTTTTGTAGAAAGGGAAGCTACATTGTTGTCTCGCATTTTGCATATTTTTGCGACATTGTTTGCTATTTCTTCGCAGGCTTTTTGGTTTTCTTCATCGAATATACCTGAAGGAAGAAGATTTACGTAGACGGCTGCTACGGGTTCTTTAATTGGTGCTGGAAAAGAATCTTTTTCTGAGCTGAAGCCGCTTAACAGTATTATTACTGCTAGAGTTAACAATATATAGGTGTATCTATTCTTCATAGAAAATATATCGGCAGGAAATGGGAAAAGTGAAAGGTGAATAATTTGGTGGTAGGTCTTACCCACCACC
>ONIU01000002.1:0-82775 GCA_900317935.1 uncultured bacterium | reverse complement strand
CATAGCTGCTTGTGGGAATTGTTAGAAGGGTTGGAAGGGTTGGAAGCGTTACGCTACGCCATGGTAATTGTCAAACAACTTACCACGGGCATCAATAGATGCCGTCTCACAGATTGCGGCAGAAATCGTCTCACAGAGGCTTTTGCCTCGTATCACTAATCTTCTATCTTCTATCTCAAAAATATGTTAAACTTTGCGTGCAATGACAAAGAAGACAAAAATAGTAATCATTATACTTTTGATAATGCTTTTTTTTATTGGTTTTATTCCGATATGGGCATTTTTCATAGAACCAAATTTATTGATTAGCAGAAAAATAGAAATAAAAGACCCTGCATTAAAGGGAATCAGGGTTGCCTATTTATCTGATTTGCATATCTGCCAAGATGGAAAAGACTACGCTTTGAACATGGTTAAAAAGGTTAATGAGCAAAAACCAGATATAATACTTTTGGGCGGTGATTATATCGTTGTTCAGATATATAAAAACAAGAGTATGAAAGCTGATGAAATTATTAAAATATTAGCAGGATTAAAAGCTAAGCATGGGGTTTTTATGATTTTTGGGAATCATGAATCTAGACCGAAAACTACTAAGCTGATTATTCAATCAATAAAAGATACCAATATAAAACTTCTACAAAATGCAAATACTAAGCTTCAGATAGCAGACAAATCAGTATACTTAGTTGGAATAGGCGATTATAGCAACAATAGTCATAATATTAACAAGGCTTTTAATGGGGTTGACTCGACTCCGGTTATTGTCTTTACTCATTCGCCAGATATTTTCCCTTATATACCTGATTATGTTAATATGACATTTGCTGGGCACACACATGGCGGTCAGGTTTATATTCCATTTTACGGCCCTTTGGAAAAACCCACACATTTGCTTGGAAAATACATCAAGGGCTTGTATGCTGAAGGCTCTAAGAAAATGTTTGTTTCCAGCGGAATTGGAAATAGTCACTACAAAATTAGATTATTTAATATTCCGGAAATTATAATAGCAGATTTTAAGTAGCGTAAGATTGTGTTATAATGCACAGTGAATAAATAATGAGGTGATCTGATGTCTAAGAGATATATTGTTATATTTGTATTAGCTTTATTTATGAGCGTTGCTTCTTTTTATGGTTTGTATGCTCAGGAAAGTGTTTCGGATAACACCCCCGTTGCTTCTACAACTTATGAAATAAACAGCGTATCTGACTTATATAAAAAATCCGATGAAATAAGTGAAGATAGCAGAAATCTTGAAAAGAAGCTTCAAAGTCTGGTTAATGTATCTGATATAGATAAGAATATCAGACCTTTGAGAGAATCCTTAAATGAATATAAGCAAAAATTTAAAGATGCAAAGGGTGCTGAAAATACTGATATAGAAAGTATGATAACTTTGAGAGGCAATATTAAGATTATATCTGATATTTGTCTCCAGATTAAAAGCAGAGTTGAAGATCGCCTCAAAAATATTGCTACTCTGAATAAAGATTGGCTTGATAAACGTGAGTATTGGGAACAACTTCGTCAACAAAGCAATTTTGTAAACAATAAAACAGCTAAAGATATTTTTATAGAAAATGATAAAATAATTGATGAAGCATTAAAGCTCTTTGATGGGGTTGATACTCCTGTGACCAATTTAAATCAGAAATTAAGTGACTTGACTAGAGATTCAGATAAATTTGCTGATGAGCTTGATAAGTATATAGAAGAACTTAGAAGCCGTCTTTTCAAGAAAACTGGGCATGCGATGCTTACTAGCAAATTTTTGAATGAATTTGACACTAAGCTCAAAGATAATTTTTTTGAAGGCATCGCAAAATTAGAAATCATAAATGAAAATTACTTTAAAAATAATACATGGGTTTTTATTGTTCAAATAATACTGGCTTTTTTATTGGCATATTATTTTCAGCATAGCGATAAAACCTTTTTAACCAAGCTTGGTTTGGGTTTTGTCAGCAATAATTCAGGGGCAGTAGCTCTGATTATTGCAGTTTTGCTTGGAGTGCCTTTTTTAGATAGCATTCCTCCGGCAATAAAGTTTATTTATAATGTTATTATCGGGGTTTCTTTTGGATTCATTATTTGCAGTAAATTGCCTAATAAGGGTGAAAAAGCAGCAGTAATACTGGTTTTCGTTCTATATATATTATATATGTTTTTCGATCTTATCAGTATGCCGTTGGCGTTGTCTCGTCTGATAATCGCTATATTCTCGCTGGCTTCAGGAATATATTTCCTGAAACTGAATGATATGCTTAGCAAAAACTATGATAGTAAAGAGGATAAAACGCCGGCTATTTCCACTAAAGAAAAAATAATTTGCAGAGTTATCGGCATTTTTATGTTGATAGCTTTTGTGGGGCAGTTGGCTGGATATACTGCGCTTGCTAACCACATATTCGATATTACGTTAAGAAGTATACTGATAAGTTTGTTCGCATGGATAATTCTATGTGCTCTGAAAGGCTGCGTCAGAACCGTTTTTAATAACGCTTTTGTTGGCAGGCATATAAAATCTATTGTTTCCGATGTAAATATAATTATTAACAGATTTAATTTTATAATTACTCTTGTTGTTATATTCATTGTTTTTGCAGGAATTCTAGCGGCATGGGGTGTTTATGACAATACCTGGTTTGCAGTAAAATCTATATTGGGCTTAGGTTTCACTTTTCAAGGCACAAAGATTACGCTGGGAAAAATCTGTTGGTCGGTATTGCTGTTTTATCTTATACTCAGCATTTCATGGGGTGTTAGAACATATCTGGAATCTAACTTTTACCCCAAACGCAATATTGAATCCGGGGTTGGAATCTCAATTAACCGTCTGATTTATTATTCTTTCATAGTAGTTGCTTTCGTTTTGGCAATGGAAGTAATGGGAATAAGTCTGCAAAACCTGACGGTAATAATAGGCGCCTTGGGTGTTGGTATCGGTTTCGGCTTACAGAATATTGTTAATAACTTTGCCAGTGGTTTGATTCTTTTGTTTGAACGTTCAATCAAAGTTGGTGACGTTGTGGTTGTTAACGGAACCTGGGGCACAGTTAAGCATCTTGGGTTGAGAGCTACTATTATTCAGACTTTTGCAAATGCAGAAATGATTGTTCCGAATTCAGATTTGGTTTCAAGCACTGTCAATAACTGGACTATGACCAACAGAAGAACAAGATTTACTGTAAAAATAGGTGTAGCTTATGGAACAGACCCGGCTTTTGTTAAGCAGATTCTTTTAAAGATTGCTGAAGAACATTCAAATGTTTTGAGAGATCCAGCTCCAGGAGTTGTGTTTACGGAATTTGGAGATAGCTCTTTGAATTTTGAACTTCGTTGCTGGGTTAGAGATATTGCAAGTATGTGGAAAACTCAGGATGAAATCATGTATGAAATAGACAAGAAGTTTAAAGAAAACAATATTTCTATTCCATTCCCACAGAGAGATTTGTATATAAAGGAAATGCCTGCAAATACAAAAGCTCTTGTTCCTGAAGTTAAAGCAGAAACAAAAAGTAAAAAGAAATAAAATATTGTTAGATTTATATAAATTATCCTTTTTTATAGAGGCTGACCAAAAACTTGAAATCTGCTATAAAATTAGAATTACTTTTTTGTTGTCTACACATTGTCATAAACGTATAGCTTTCAGGGCTAAAGCCCATACGCTATACTTTTTATGACAATGTGTAGACAATTAGGAAAATCTAATTATGGAATCAAAACTTAGTTTTCTGACAGCCTATTATAAAGAGGGTGGTTTAAAGCGAGAAGAAATAAGCAGAAATTTTATTAAATATATCTGCCATTAAGCCGATATAAAGCTTAGGTATGAATATAGGAGCGGTGAACAATGAACACTATTAAGAATCAGCTTTATATTGGCCTTGATGGTACACATAGTGCAGTCGAAATAATTCGTGCTGTATCTCCATTTAATCCTGGTTTCAGAACAAATACAGGAGTAAGTTTACTAAGAGGTCGCTGAAAAAATGGGTATGTCAACTAAACCGCCTAGTGGTATGCGGGATTTTTTGCCGGATGAACTGGCAAGAAGACGCTATGTCATTAGCACAATTCAAAAAGTATACGAAAAGTATGGCTTTGTTCCTATAGAAACACCATCTATTGAAAATTTGAGCACTTTGATGGGAAAATACGGCGATGAGGGCGATCAGCTCCTTTTCCGAATTCTTCACCGTCGAGACAAACTTGCTAGAGCATTAGAAGCGGAGAATATCACAGAAAAAGATTTGGGTGATTTGGGCTTAAGATATGATTTAACTGTTCCTTTAGCAAGAGTTGTTGCAAATAATACAGATTTGCCCAAATTCTTCAAAAGATATCAGATTCAGCCTGTCTGGAGGGCTGATAGGCCAGGCAAGGGAAGGTTCAGAGAATTCTTACAATGTGACGTTGATATTACAGGAACCAAATCACTCCTTGCAGAAGCAGAGGTCTGCTCAGCAGTATCTGAGGTTCTTCTGACTCTTGGATTCAAAAATTTCAGCATTCATGTCAATCACAGACAGTTGCTAAAAGAGTTAATAAAAGCAGCTGGCATAAGCCTTGATAATGAAGCAACAACTTTAGTCGCAGTAGACAAGCTTGATAAAATCGGCATGGAAGGTGTCGAAAAAGAGTTGGTCGAACGCGGTATTAATGCAGAACAAATGCAAAAGCTGGTGAAGCTGATTCAACGACCTGAAGGCTCTAGTGAGTCAGAAGAAATTGAACGCTTAAAAACAGCTCTTGCTGGTTCAGAAGAAGCTGAAAAAGCTATTGATGATCTAACAAAACTATGTAAGCTCTTTGATGAATCTCCTGTAGCCGGCAGGTATAATATTGACGCTACTCTTGCACGTGGTCTAGGCTATTATACCGGTCCCATTTTCGAAATACGTTCATCAGATTTCGGCGGAAGCCTCGGCGGCGGCGGCCGTTACGATGGACTTATTGGAATGTTTAAGGGTAGTGAAATACCTGCGGTAGGATTTTCAATCGGTTTTGAACGTTTGATTCTTATATTGGAAGAAAAAGGATTGTTCAAAAAGCTTACAATTGGTCCGGATGTAATGCTTTGCCACTTCTCAGATGTAGAAGAATCTGCTGTTGTAAAGGCTTCTGCAGAAATGAGAAAAGGTGGTGTCAAAGTAGAAATATATCCGGAAACTCCTAAAATTGGGAAACAAATCTCTTATGCAGAAAGCATCGGAGCTAAGTTTGTTGCAATATTAGGAGCAAATGAAGCTGCAGCTGAGTCTGTCTCGCTTAAGAACTTGGAGACAGGTGAACAGCAAATTGTAAAATATGCTGACGCAGCGTCTATAGTGTTGAAGTAATAATCGATACAACAAAAAAAGGCTGATTAAATAATCAGCCTTTTTTTGTTGCTAAAACTACACTTATAAATTTAAAAATTTAGTATAATATAAGCCAACCAAATAATTAGGACAGCAAAAAATGTTTGATTTTGAAAAATTTTATAAACAAATGACCAAATGTGGTCTAGGCAAATGGAACGAAAAGTTTGAAATTATAATTGAAAATGCTGTTAATAAACCTGACGGCAATCTTCCTAATTGGATGCAGACTTTATCGGAATTGCCAGATATTGAAACAGAAGAAGGCATTTTTATAAGAGACAATGCCTGGGTAATGGCAAAAGCAAAAAAAGAAGCATCTTCTCAACAACAGAACGAATTAAAAACAGCATTGATGAAGCTATCTCCTTGGAGAAAAGGGCCATTTGATTTATGTGGAGTAGAAATAGACGCAGAATGGCGAGCAGATGTAAAATGGAATTATTTGGTTAATGGAATCAGTGATTTAAAAGATAAGGTTGTCTTGGATTTAGGTTGCAGCAACGGTTACTATATGTTTCGTATTGCAGAAAAGAATCCTGCTATGGTTCTTGGAATAGACACTTCTAGAATATGCTGGATGCAATTTGAGGCTTTACAAAAATATCTTAAATATCCAAATCTTTTTTATTTGCCTATAGGCTTTGAAGATATGCCTGAAGAGTGCGGAATATTTGATACTGTATTTGCTATGGGTATTTTATACCATCGTAAAGCACCTTTTGAATTTTTAAGAACTTTGAAATATATGTTGAAACCAGGAGGAGAGCTTATACTAGAAACAATTACAGTTGAAGGTGATGAAAGAACTGTTTTGGTTCCAGAAGACCGATATGCTGGCATGAAAAACGTCTGGTTTTTCCCCTCAGATAAAGCTTTGGTTGTCTGGTTAAAAAAAGCCGGTTTTAGAAATATTAATATAGTTGATAAATATATGTCTACTATTGAAGAACAGCGCCAGACAGAATGGATGACAAATGAGTCATTAAAAAACTGGCTAGACCCTAACGATTTTTCAAAAACCATTGAAGGTCTGCCAGCTCCTATAAGAACAATTGTAACTTGTAATCGTTAAATATAATTATTCTTCATCTTCAGACTTTTCTTCATCTTCAGATTCTTCAGATTCGCTATCATCGGATTCTTCTTTGTCTTCAGATTCGCTGTCATCAGATTCTTCTTTGTCATCAGATTCTTCTTTGTCTTCAGATTCTTCACTATCTTCAGATTCTTCATCATCGTCATCAGATTTTTTCTTGCTTTTCTTTGAAGACTTTGAACTTTTCTTTTTGCTGCCTTCTTCTTCTTCCTCTTCGTCTACTTCTTCTTCACTTTCTTTTTCTTCTTCTTCTTCCTCATCGTAACTGCTGCTTCTGCTAGAAGAATCATCATAAGAAGAGGATGAATTACTATATGATTTATCTTTTACTTCTTTCCATTCAATAGCGGTAAGATTTCTACCTGAGACATTACCATCTATTCTTATTTGTTTATTTTCATATTGCTGAGCAATAGCTTTTCCATTTTCATCTGATACAACAACCAAGGCAATAGGTTTACCAGAAGCATCTTTCTTCTCGGTAACCAGGTATATGCCATTGACGTTTCGGCTGGAATCTCTTGTTAACTGAATAGTGCCTGTAATGCTAGCTGCATTAACTTGCACTGCTCCAAATACTATTAAAGAAGCTGCAATCCAATTCTTAAAACTATTTTTCATTGAAATATCCTTTAGGCCATAAATTAGGACTTTATAATTTACTTATGCCCTTTTTAAAGCTAATTGTCAAGTAATGAGGAATAAGTTATTGTAAATTTTGTTAAAGCTTTTTATTTCTTTGCACTAGTTTTAATTTGTGTTAGACTGACTAACTATAGTTGTTATTGTAGTTAGTTTTTGGTTGTTTTTATTGATTTTATCGGAGGAAATGGAATGACAAATAAATTTGACGCACCCAAATTGAACTTAACAAAATCAATGGAAGAATATGCCCGTGGTAAAACATGCACCCCTGGTGGAGTTTTAGGAATCAGAAGACCATATAACTTTGTTGAAGGTGAATACCCTATATATTTTGAAAAGGGTCAGGGTGGCAAAGTTACAGATATAGATGGTAACGAATATCTTGATTATCTCTGCGCCTATGGTCCTATTATCATAGGTTACAGGGAAAAAGAAATCGATGATGCTGCTATTGCGCAGATTAGAGACAAAGGTTTTTGTTTCTCATTAACTCAGAAGATTCAGAATGACTTGACCGAACGCTTAAGAGGCTTGATTAAATGTGCTGAAATGAGCGTTTTTATGAAAACAGGTTCTGATGCAACTACTCTCGCTACTCGTGTTGCTCGTGGTTATACAGGAAGAAGCAAAATCATTCGCTGTGGTTATCATGGCTGGCATGACTGGTGTGTTGAAGTCAAAGGCGGTGTTCTTCCTAAGACTTACGAAGATACCTTAGAATTTCATTATAACCATCTTGAAGAATTAGAAGACCTCTTAAAGAAATATCCAGATGATGTTGCTGGTATAATCATGACTCCAATAGGTCACCCGACAGCAAAACAGGTTCAGTATCCAAAGCCGGGTTTCTTGGAAGGCGTTAGAGCTTTGGCCGATAAATATGGCGTAGTTCTTATTTTCGATGAAATCAGAAGCGGTTTCAGAGTTAATATGGGTGGCGCACAGACTCTATTTAACGTAACTCCAGATCTTTCAACCTTTGGTAAGGCTCTTGCAAATGGTTATCCAATAGGCGCTTTGGTCGGTAAGGCTCAGTTTATGAAGAAAATAGAAAAAGAAGTTTTCGTTTCTTCTACTTTCTTCCCTAACAGTATTGAATATGCTGCTGCTTTGGCAACTCTCAACTTCTTAGAAAAGAACAATGTTATTGAAAATATCAGAGCCAAAGGTGAAAAATTCAACGCAGAACTTGTTAAGATTCTTGCTAAGCACCCGAATACTATTACAACAGCTTCACCTGTTCCACAGATGCCTTATGTAATTTTTGAAAAGACAGAAGACAAGACTTATAAAGCAAAACGCAACGATTTCTATACTCAGCTTATTCGCCGCAAAGTCTTCTTGCAACCTTATCATCATGGATATATCTGCTTCAGACACAGCGAAGAAGATTTGCAATATACTTTGAAATGCATTGACGAAGCTCTTAGTTACATTGATGAGACTAAGTATTGAGAGGTAAGAGGTAAGAGGTAAGAGATAAGGGAGTGGTAGTCCTAAAGCCTCTCCTTGAGGAGAGGTGGCTGCTGAAGGCAGCCGAAGTGGTGACGTAACTAGAATAAAACATAGTTCTTTGGATTATTATACGCTATTGCTAAACAAAGTAAACTATAGTTAGGTCACCCTTACGGTTCCTACGGAACCACTTCCCCTCAAGGGGAAGCTTTAGAAAACATTAAACAAATCTCTAACCTCTATTCTCTATTCTCTTAACTCTAATCTCTAAAAAAATAGATTGCCACGGCTTCTTTGAAGCCTTGCAATGACTGAAACAAAATAGAAAGGTTTAATTATGGAAAAGTTAATAATTACCGCTGCGATATGTGGTGCTGAAGTAACTAAAGAACATAATCCCGCTGTTCCTTATACTATAGAAGAAATAGCCAGAGAAGCTGAATCAGCAGCCAAAGAAGGCGCTTCAATCATTCATCTTCATGTTAGAGAAGACGATGGTACACCAACTCAAAGCAAATCACGCTTTGAAGCAGCTATTAAGGCAATAAAAGAACGATGTCCAGATGTTATTGTTCAGCCTTCTACTGGTGGCGCTGTAGGAATGAGCAACGATGAACGCTTGCAACCTATCGAACTTTACCCTGAAATGGCAACCTTAGATTGCGGAACCTGCAATTTCGGTGGTGATGATATTTTCGTTAATACCGAAAATACTATTATAGAATTCGGCCAGCGTATGATTAAGCTTGGAATCAAGCCTGAAGTTGAAGTTTTTGATAAAGGCATGATTGATATGGCTATAAGAGTTGCCAAGAAAGGTCATATTCTTACCCCAATGCATTTTGATTTTGTAATGGGCGTTAACGGCGGTATTTCAGCTAGTCTTAGAGATTTGGTATTTATGGCTGGTAGTATTCCTGCTGGTAGCACTTTTACTGTTGCCGGAATCGGAAGACATCAGTTTGAAATGGCTGCTGGTGCTATTCTTCTTGGCGGCCACGTAAGAGTTGGCTTTGAAGACAATGTAAACCTATCAAGAGGCGTTAAGGCAAAATCCAACGGTGAACTAGTTGCAAAAGCAGTTAGAATCGCCAAAGAATTGGGCCGAGAAATAGCTACTCCAAACGAAGCTAGAGAAATACTTGGCTTAATGAAGAAATAGTATGAAAAAGGCTTGGGCTAAGCCCAAGCCTTTTTTACTGTAATAATTATTTTTCTATTTTTATATTGGAATTAAAGATAATGCCAATAACATTGTTATTAATCTTTGCTGAAAATATTTGAGGGTTCCAGAATTTGTTTTCTATTAGGTTTTTGCTATAGGAACCAGTCCAAGTTTCATTAATTTCATTATTCCCATCGTAAAGTTTAATAATCCATTCGTTTGCTGTGTAAAGTTGGCTATATACTACACTTGCCTGACCACAATCTATTTTTAATCGTCTACTTTGTTCATTTATTTTGCAATATACTTCTATAGTCAGATTATTATTGATGAAATTGTAGTAGGCTTCATTAACCAGAATCTTTGTCTGGTCAGGACCCCCTTTTTGTTGAAGCATTTTTCCTATATATTCTGGTAGTTGACTATTTAAACCAGTAGTAACTTTCCAATTTTGCCTATTAAAAAGAGCACTTTGTATTTGCGCACTATCTCCAACATCTTCGCCTTCTTCGAAAGCTGCATTTTTAAAAGCATTGTCACTATTGCCACCACAACCCAAAACAGTTAAAGTAACAAGTATTATAAATAGGCTTAGAATAATTTTTTTCATTATGAACTGAATCTCCATATAAAATTTTGATGGATTACAATATTATAAAAGGAAAGAATTCGCAAGCCTTACTCCTTATTAAAGGAAGAATATCTATTAGTTCATTTGAGATATTAGATTTTTTAACAATAAGCCGTTTCATAACTTCAGAATAATCTTTATGAAGCCAGTGGAATCTTGGGTTCGATAAAGAAGTATCAATTTACTTTTTTGGTTTGTTTATTTTGGAGAGATAAACAATGCATGAAATAATAATAATAATAATAACCAGATAAATTGAGTATGGAATCGTTTCTAATATCTTTATACAAATACCGGCTGGCAACATTAAAATAAATAGTATTATTGTTCCAATATTTTTAAAGCCATCACTTAGTTTTTTTTCATAAATGATTTTATTTCTAAAATCATTATAACTTGGCGAAAATGGTTTTTCTAAGCTTTTATCGTATTCGGGCTTAGGAATTTGATTTTTGCGGCGACCAGGCATAAATGTTCCATGAACATTACAGAACAAAGTATAACTGCCATTGTTGCTGATATAACCGTAAGAACAGCCATTGATAGAAGGTTTTAAAGGTTCTTTTAGAAGACACTTGTTTTCTATTAATTTTTTTTCAAAAATTTCATAGTCTAAACCAGGATAAACATTTTCTATTTTCTCAGAAGGGTAATCAATTTTATAGAATTCTATAGCATCACTTAATAAACGCTGATTGTTAATACATTCACTTTCATCATCTGTATATATAGGTCTATGGTTGGGCTGTGTCATTACAAATAGAATAAGAATTATAAAACTAAGAATAAAAAATTCTATTAATGTAAAACCGATTCTGTTTCTGTTAGGCATTTTTAATTCCTTTATAAGGCTATAATATAATAAAGTTTAATATTATTCTATGAATTATTACTTAAAACTTTATAGCAAGCATAAACTTTTTAACAAGAGGGCTTAAGATGAGAATTGTATCGAATAGTTTATGATTTTTTTCTTTTAATGTTATAAATTTAAGCATTTTGATTAATAATAATACAGTTAAAACATTGATTAATTGCTGTTTTTGCTTTATAATTCACGCTCAAATTTTATTATTAAGGTAGGCAATATGAGCAGTTCTATGTTTTTTGGAACATGGTATTCCATAATACCACCTCTTTTGGCAATTATACTGGCTTTTGTTACCAAAGAAGTATATAGCTCTCTATTTATTGGGGCTTTTTTAGGAGCTTTCCTATATGCTAACTTTGATTTATGGGGCACTTTTGATACCTTTTTTACTATGATGGAAAAGAATCTGGATATAAAAGTTATTATTTTTACCCTGATGCTTGGCATGATTGCAGTTTTATTGAAAAAATCAGGTGGTTCGCAAGCTTACGGAAAATTTGCATTACAAAAACTGAAAACAAGAAAATCATCTCTATTTGCTACTGCTCTTCTTGGAATTATTATTTTTATAGATGATTATTTTAACTGTCTGACTATAGGCTCTGTGATGAGGCCTGTAACTGATAAAAATAAAATTTCAAGAGCAAAATTAGCCTATCTGATTGATTCTACGACAGCTCCAATATGTATTATTGCACCTATATCAAGCTGGGCGGCAGTTATTAGTTCTTATGTCCCAAAAGAATCACCAATACCTGGTTTTCAGTTATTCATAAAAACTATACCTTTTAATCTTTATGCGTTTTTAACTATATTTACTGTTTTATATCTTATTGTTATCGGCTTTGATTTTGGTCTAATGGAAAAGCATGAACGCAATGCAGAGGCTGGAGATTTATTTACAGACCATGCTGAGGATTTTAAAGAATCTGAAAAAGAATGTGAAAACTCTCGTGGAACAATATCTGATTTGGTTTTCCCAATAATTATTTTAGTAATTTGTTCTGTTGGGGGTATGATTTATACCGGTTTATTAAATGGAGGAACAACAGTAGCAGAAGCTTTTTCCCAATGTGATTCTCCTGTTAGTCTTATTTTTGGAACTTTTATAACCATGCTGGTTATGTTCATTTACTATATTTCTAGAAAGGTTTTAACATTTAAAGAATATACTGATTCTTTTTCTGAAGGCATAAAAGCTATGGCTCCGGCTGTTTTGATTCTGACTCTTGCCTGGACATTAAAAGGTATTACATCTGCTTTGGGGTTAGGTAATTTTATTGGTTCTTTTATGACAGAGAGTATTTTAATGTCTTCTTTTACTCCATTAATACTATTCTTAATATCTGTTTTTGTATCTTTTTCTACTGGTACCTCTTGGGGAACTTTTGCAATCTTGGTTCCGTTAGCTGTATTACTATTTAAAGACCCATCACAGCAACAGATGATGATTATTAGTGTTTCCGCTATATTGGCTGGTTCTGTTTGCGGCGATCATGTTTCTCCGATTTCTGATACAACGATTATGTCATCGGCTGGAGCTCAGTGCTATCACATGAATCACGTATCAACTCAGATGCAGTATGCATTAATTCCTCTTGTTGGTTGTATTATTGGTTATATTGTGGCTGGCTATACTAAAAATTGGGCTATAAGTTTAATTGTTGGACTTGTAGTAGTTCTTTTAGAAATTCATGCAATAAAGTGGAATAAAAGAAGAAAAAACAAATAATAAAGTTTTGTTGACTATCATTTTTTCTATTGCTAGAATGATGTTTTAAGGAAGACATAAGACCATAATTTGAGATATAAGACCAAAAATAGAGACAAAAGGTTAAATATTTCTTATATCTTCAGTCTTAAATCTTATACCTTCGGTTTTATATCTTATGAATAAAGGCAAGGAGAGATGATAATGGCACTAAAAGGAAATAAATACGGTACCCATAGAGTTATTGAGCCAAAGGGTGTATTAACTCAGGCTGCTTATAAAATAGACAACGACATGACTAAGCGTTATTCAAACGAAATTATTTGTGATGTTATTTCTTTGAATATTGACTCTGCTTCTTTTACACAGATTGATGAAGCCTGCGGTCATGATGTTGAAAAAATCGGTCAGATGATTATGAATATCGTTGCTGAACGTGGTAAACAGCAGAATCCTGTTACTGGTTCAGGCGGAATGTTCATCGGCAAAGTTGCTTATATAGGCGAAGATTTGGTTGACAAAGTTAAAATCAAAGTCGGCGACAAGATTGCTTCTTTGGTTTCTCTTTCTTTAACTCCTCTCAAAATCAATAAGATCAAAGCTATTCACCCTGAAATCGACAGAGTTGATATCGAAGGTCAGGCTGTTTTATTTGAAAGTGGTATTTATGCAAAGCTTCCAGATGATATGAGTGAAGCTTTGGCATTAGCCGCACTTGACGTTGCTGGTGCTCCTGCACAGGCTCGCAGACTTCCAAAGAAAGGTGACTCTGTTCTTATTCTTGGCGCAAATGGTAAATCAGGTGTTCTCTGCGGTTATGAAGCTCTTAAAGCTGTTGGTCCAACAGGGAATGTTGTGGGCGTAGTCCGCAATCCTGCACAGGTTGCTGGCCTTATGGAACTGGGCGTTTACAACAAAGTTATAGTTGCTTCCTGCACAGAACCGGTTAATGTATTAGAAAAAGCTCTTGAAGCCAACGGCGGAAAAGAATACGATGTTTCTATCTGCTGTGTTAATGTTGAAAACTGTGAAATGTCAGCAATTCTGCCAGTTAGAGAAAATGGTATTGTTTACTTCTTCTCGATGGCAACAAGCTTTACAAAGGCCGCTCTTGGCGCTGAAGGCGTTGGTAAAGACGTTAACATGATTATTGGTAACGGCTATGCAAAAGATCACGCAGAAATTACTTTGAATGTACTGAGAGAAAACGCTAAGATTCGTAAGCTTTTCGATGAAAAGTATGTTTGATTTGGGCGGAGGGATGATTGAATGAATAGATGCAGAAAAAATGGTTTGTTTATCAATGTTCCTGATAAAGATTGGAACGACTGGAAATGGCAGGTCAGAAACAGAATAGAAACCTTAGAAGACCTGAAAAAATATGTTAATCTAAGTTATGAAGAAGAAGAAGGCATAAGAGACTGCTTAGGTACTCTTCGTATGGCTATTACACCATATTATTTAAGTCTCATTGATTTGGATAATCCCAATGACCCAATAAGAAAGCAGGCTATTCCAACAGCTAACGAACTTTACCGTTCACCAGCAGATTTGTTAGACCCGCTTCATGAAGATGGTGATTCTCCTGTTCCAGGGCTTACTCACAGATATCCAGACAGAGTTCTTCTGCTCGTAACAGACCAGTGCTCTATGTATTGCCGTCACTGCACCAGAAGACGTTTTGCCGGTCAGAAAGACTGTGCAATGCCAGAAAGAAATGTAGATAAAGCTATTGAATATATCAGGGCTCATGAAGAAGTTCGTGACGTTGTTGTTTCTGGCGGTGACCCATTATTGCTTGATGATGCTAAGTTGGAAAGAATATTAAAGAAACTGCGTGATATCAAACATGTAGAAATTATCAGAATTGGCACAAGAACTCCAGTTGTTCTTCCTCAAAGAATTACTCCAGAATTGTGCAATATGCTTAAGAAGTATCATACAATCTGGATAAATACTCATTTCAATCATCCAAACGAAATTACAAAGGATTCAGAAAGAGCCTGTGAATTGTTAAGTTATGCAGGTATTCCTTTGGGCAATCAATCTGTTTTGCTTGCCGGTGTCAATGACTGTGTTCACGTAATGGCTAAATTGGTTCATGAACTGGTTAGAATCAGAGTTAGACCTTATTACATTTATCAATGCGATTTGTCTTTCGGCCTTTCTCATTTCAGAACCCCAGTAGCTAAGGGAATTGAAATTATCGAAGGTTTAAGAGGCCATACTTCTGGTCTTTGTATTCCAACATTTGTAGTTGACGCACCAGGCGGTGGCGGCAAAGTTCCTGTAATGCCAAATTATCTGATTTCTACTGGTTATGAAAAGACTGTATTAAGAAATTACGAAGGCGTTATAACCTGTTATGACGAACCTCATAACTATAGGTTCCATTGTGACTGTGAAGACTGTCGCAAACAGAAAGAAATAGATGGTGTTGCAGGCTTGCATTACGGCAAGATTTGCCTTGAACCAGAAGGTCTGGAACGCAAGAAACGTACTGAAGCCAATAAAAAGGCTGCTAAAATTCAGGAATGTGTGAACAGCATTTCTACTATTGCAAACAAGAAATCAGCAGTTAGAAAGCCATGTGCAAAGAAAGTTACTGCTCCTAAAGCTGCAACTAGAAAGAAAACAACAAAGTCTAAAACAATAGCATAAACACATAATAGAAAACTTATAAAAGCCTCTCTTCAACAGGAGGCTTTTATAAGTTTTAGAGAGAGTATCTATGTTCGGGAAATCAATTTTAATAAATGACAGGGATAAAATAACACTAAAGCCTCCAAGCTTTATAGTTCAAAAAATTATTTCTTGCTGTGTTATAAATATTATTTTTATTTTTGGCTATATATTTTTAGCTAATTTCGCTGATGGTAATGGGGCTGTTATTAGGCTTACAAAAATTACTACTATATTTATGATATTTTTACTTATTTTTTGTTTTTTTTATGTTTTTTCTTTGAATAGTAAATTTATTTTTGATAAAAAATTAAGAAAAGTATATAGGGTAGATTTATTTTTCTTTATTCCTTCTACTACAACAGATATATGCAATTTCAGAGATATATCATACCTAACAATCAATTGTATTAAAGATATTGATAATAGTATTGATATTTTTAAAGACTTGTTGAACATTAAACAAATAGAAAAAGGATATAAAACAAAACTCACATATTATTTAGTTTTTGTGACAAAAAAGCAACCATATGATTTTATTCAGTTAACCAATACACTAGGATATTATTTAGCATTGGATTTAAATGATTTAATAATAATGGGTGAAGAATTAAGTCAAGCTATAGAGTGTGAGTTTAAAAAAGATATATATATCAACAGAAGATAAAGATTGTATTTGTCCTGTTATTTTCACTGTTGTTAATCTTTGTTCTAGTAAAACTTGATGTAATAAAATCATGAATTATCGAAATGACTTTATAGAAAAAATAAATCAGTATAAATGCATAGCTATTACTGGTATGGCAAAGAACACTGGTAAAACTAGTGTTTTGAATTGTATTTTATCGGAAAATTCTAATAAAATTAGAGGTATAACTTCTATTGGCTACGATGGGGAGTCTTCAGACCAGGTTACTGGTACAGAAAAACCTGAAATTTATGTTAAAAGGGGAACATTAATAGCTACCGCTGATGGTTTGCTTCCATACTGTGATTTTACCAAAGAATTGTTGGCTTATACAGGCTTCAATTCTCCTATGGGTGAAGTTCTTATAGTAAAAGCCTTAAGTGACGGTTATGCTCAAATAGCTGGGCCTTCAACTAGAAGTCAAATGGAAGATACTGTAAGGCAGCTGAAAGACTTTGGTGCAGAACAAATATTTATAGATGGGGCGTTAAGCAGAAAATCAACAGCAGCGATTGCTTTTTCTGATGCTTGTATATTGGCAACCGGAGCAGCTTTTTCCCATAATATAGATAAATTGGTTGTTGAAACAGTTCATTTTGCAAAGTTATTGTCGTTACCTGTATATTCTGATTTTTCTAAGATTACTAATTGTGCAGATTCTCTTAAAGAAGATGAGATAAGCAAAGCATTTGAGAGACTGGCAGAGAGTAAAACGGTATTTTTTAAAGGTGCAATTACTTCTCTGTTAATAAAACAATTATTTAATTTAAACCTGGATTTGAAAGGTTTAAGCATTATTGGGGAAGACGGAACCAGGTTTTTGATAGAACCCCAAGTCTTTGCTGATTTAAACAGACGTGGTGTCAGATTGTTTGTTCAAAACCCAATTAATTTAGTAGGCATAACTGTGAATCCTAAAGCCCCATCTGGTTTAATTTTAAACAGTAACGAAATATGCAGCTTTTTAAGAAAAGAATTAAATATGCTAGTGTTAGATATAAAAGGATAATAATATGAATGGAACTTCACCTTTAACTCAAACAGAAGATAAGATCGAATTAGTTACTCCAAAACCTTTTCAGCAATTAACAGGCGTTTGTATTGTTTGTGATTTTTTGCTAGCATTCTTTTCTTATTCTATGTATACGGTAAATGAAAGAATTACATCAGAGCTTGTCGCTTTATGGATTGTTGCTTTTATAATAACATTTCTTGCTTTTGGTTTTAAAAGTAAATTTGTTTTTTATATTGCACAGGAAGAAATTTTTATTGAAGGAACTAAATTTTTTATCCCATACAAAAGATTATTTTGTGATTTTACTGATATTAATATTATTGGTGTTGAGTGTTATGAGGAAAGGACAAAGCAAGGGGGAAAGTATTATTCATATGATTTGGTTTTTGCATTAAAGCAGCAACCATTAGTATTCAGAAGATTTGCTACTACAATGATGGTTAATTATGTGTTTAAATTTGAAGATATTAATAAGTTGGGTGATTTATTGTCTAAAACAATGGGTTGTCGGTTTAAAAAAGGCGAATTAAAACGCTCAATTATTGCTTCTCAGTCAAAAGATTCTTCAGTCGTGTATACTATGGGGGGTGTTATTACTACAAAAAAAAATAGGGGGTTTATCATATCTCCTTTATAATTTAGAATTATTATGTGTGAAAAATCACCGCTATCCTGAAATAGGGACAATTTTTACGAAGGAACTAATTGTTTTATTCTTTATTCAAAGAAAATCTGTTAACTTACGGTAACCGCGAATGCATAGTTAAGAATTTGGATTAGTAGGTTATATACATAAGAAAAAGTTTGCGTTTACTTTGCTTTTACGATATAGTTACGCCAATAAATTTAATTATAGTTTCGAGGAAGTCATGGAAAAGTATAATCAGTCAGAAGTAGACTGCCGTAGATGTTTTGGTATAATCAGCCACCCAGACGCAGGTAAAACAACACTTACAGAAAAGCTGCTTTTATTTGGCGGCGCGATTCAGATGGCTGGTGCTATTAAAGCAAGAAAAGCAGACAGACATGCTACAAGCGACTGGATGAAAATTGAGCAGGAACGTGGTATTTCAGTAACGACTTCTGTTATGAAATTCCATTATAAAGATTATGAAATAAATCTTCTTGATACACCTGGTCACCAGGACTTTTCCGAAGATACATACAGAGTCTTGACAGCGGTAGACTCTGCTTTAATGGTTATTGACTCTGTTAAAGGTGTTGAAACACAGACTGAAAAGCTTATGACAATCTGTCGAATGCGCAACACCCCTATAATTACTTTTATTAATAAACTAGACCGTGAAGGTCAGTCACCCCTCGATTTAATGTCTGAAATAGAAGATAAACTACAAATCGAATGTGCACCTCTTTCTTGGCCTATAGGAAGCGGCAAGACTTTTAAGGGTGTTTACAACCTTTATAAAAAGCAGATTGTGCTTTTCAGAGCTGGTGAAGCTAGAAGGCCTCAAGACACTATTACTATCAGTGACTTGAATGACCCAAAATTAGATGAATTGCTAGGTTATCAAGCTAAAGATTTGCGTGACGATATAGAACTTCTGGAAGGTGCTGCTTCTCCCTTTGATCACGAACAGTATTTGAAGGGAAATCAGACTCCTGTTTTCTTTGGAAGTGCTTTAAACAACTTCGGTGTTCAGGAAGTTTTGGATGCTTTCTGCGAACTCTCCCCAAGCCCACAACCTCGTCCAACAGAAACTAGAGAAGTTTCACCTTATGAAAAAGATTTTTCTGGCTTTGCTTTCAAGATTCAGGCAAATATGGATCCTGCCCACCGCGATAGAATAGCCTTTGTAAGAATCTGCTCAGGCAAGTTTACCAGAGGTATGAAGGTTATGCACCATAGAATCGGCAAAGAAATAACTATCGCAAATGCAACTATCTTTATGGCTCAAGACCGACAGAATGTTGAAGAAGCATATCCTGGCGATATTATAGGTGTTCATAATCATGGAACAATCAGAATCGGCGATACTTTTACAACAAAGGAACCTCTGAAATTTACGGGAATACCGAGTTTTGCTCCTGAAATTTTCAAGCGAGTCATTTTAAAAGACCCGTTAAAAGCGAAACAGCTTCAAAAAGGTCTGTTGCAGCTTTCCGAAGAAGGCGCTATTCAGGTATTCAGACCATTGTTTGGCAACGATTATATAATCGGTGCCGTAGGTGTTTTGCAGTTTGATGTTGTTATATCAAGATTAGAAGCAGAATATTTTGTTCACGCCATTTATGAACCGGTAGATTATGGCATAGCCCGCTGGATAACCAGCGACAATGAACGTAAACTTGAAGAATTCAAGAAACGTTATAAAACCAGCTTGTCTCTTGATACTGCTGATGCTCTTACTTTCATGTGCCCTGATAAGTGGCGTTTGAACTATGTGATGAAAGAATGGCCTGAAATCCAGTTCTTTGAAACTAGAGAGCATGACTGAGCTAAGCTTGGCGTGGTAAGTGTCATTTGTATGAGTTGTAATATTCCAAAAAGAGTTTTAAAAGATTTATGTAGATTTGCGAAAGAAAATAATATTTCAAAGATTATTCTTTTTGGTTCTAGAGCAAGAGGAACAAATACCGAGAGAAGTGATATTGATATAGCTGTAAGCGGTGGAAATTTTGAGAATTTCTATTGGCAGGTTATGGAAAATATTCACAGTCTTTTGGCTTTTGATATAATAGAATTAGATAAAGGGATTTCAGAAGAACTTCAGCTTGAGTTGGATAATGAAGGTGTCGTAATTTATGAAAAAATTTGATAATTTTATTAATTGTCTGTCCGTTTTGAAAAAAGCAGATTTTAGTAAAGCTGTTGATGATGAAATCTACAGAACAGGTATTATTGCCCAATTCAATTTGACTTTTGAACTTGCATGGAAAGCTTTACAGGAAACTCTAAAACTTCATTCTGTATTTGAAGCTGAAACAGGCTCTCCTAGAGAAATTTTAAAAATTGGTTTTTCAAAGGGATTTGTAAATGATTCAGAAGTCTGGCTTTTGATGCTAAGAAAAAGGAATTCATCTGTTCACATTTACGATGAAAATGAAGCTGATGAACTGGTAATACTTATAAAAGACAGTTTCCTTAAAGCTTTTGATGATTTAGCTAGGATATTAGATAAGAAAATAAAAGAGGCATAAAGGGGATGTAATAATAGCTATCTAGATTACTAAACAATCCACTTATTTCTCATCCCATAAATAGCTGGATTGCCACAGCTTTTACGAAGCCTCGCAATGACGGTTATAAATGAGACTAACGTTAGAGTAGTAACTAAAACAATTTAAGAAAGATATACCAGACCAACTTCTGGTCCAGCAGGTGATATAGGCTTCAGACTAGTTATTGTGCCTGACCCCGCCCCATAAAATAACAATGGTTATAAGTTTTAAGACTTATAACCATTGTTAAACTAAAAAAGTAAGTAATGGGAAATAATTAGTTCATTGAATTATCATATTCTTCATCTGATATTCCGATTAAATCTATAATTTCAGCTTTGGTTTTCCCTTTTAAAAGCATATTATTTATAATGCTTTTTAGTTTATTTTTTGTTCCTTCTTCTATACCTTTTTCATAGCCAATTTCTTCATGACCTTTTGCAATAATAGCCCAGTCTTTTTCTTCATCAAACTCTGTTAAAAGCATATTCTTAACCTCCACGCTGTATTTCAAAAGTAAATCTTTCAAAATACCTTTATCTATGCATTCTTCTATTGCTTTATCAATGGCTATTGAGAAATCTTCATATTTCTTAGAATATTTTCTTGTACATTCAACAAAGTATGAATATTCCCCTAATATCTTACATTTTATCAATAATTCTTTGTTTTGACCATAGTTTATGTTTAACATTTTAGCGGTCCATTCGTAGCCATTGGTTTTATTAGTATCTTCAAAAGCATCTGAAAGCTTAAGTTCGATACTTTCACCAAATTTTTTGTCGTAACCGTTATAAAAAACTATATACCTTGGAGTTGGAATTTTAATGAGCTTTGGATAGTAAATGTTTTTCAGATTCATTATTGTTGCTATTCTTGTTTCATAAAGTTTTGCGAAATATAGGAATCCACGTAAAGGCATATTGGGATTGAAGGTGCTCTGGTGTTCCAATAATACCATCTGGCTGTCAAGCACAAAGGAAACATCATTTTTCATTCGCATATATATGGCGTTTTCCAGAGTATTGATTTCCAAATCGTCTTTGTTTTGGTAGTTGGAATTATTCAGCGCATTATAGAGATCTAGAAGATTCTGCTTGTTTTCTTCCCGGCCAAAAATAAACCTGAACAGACTGTCTTTATATTGACGGTTAGCTTTGTATTCAGCTGTTTCTTCCCGAACACAATAAGAATTAGAAGTAGTTCTGTTTGAAAGGTTAAAGTTTAGATAATACATTTTTTCTCCTTTTTCTTCTTATTGCAGTTGGTAGTTATTGTTTTAATTACAAGTTTTAAGATTCAAATTAGAAGAATTCTTTGGTCTCTAACTATGGTCTTGTATCTCCATTTTTGATCTTAATTCTTACAATATAAACAACGATTACCAAGAACAATAGATTGCCACGCCGACTAGTCGGCTCGCAATGACGTAAAATTTTTATTCACATATAGTAATCAACCGAAAAAGGAAAAATGGACAAAAAATTTTAAAAAATTTCAAATTAATGAAATTTTTCACAAACAAATATAGAAAATAAAGTTGTTGGATATTGGAAGCGATCGTAGTTATGATTGCTAACGTATGTAATAATACGAACTAAAACAATTCCCTAATAGTTAGCGTTAGCTAGCTATTGATTTTTTAATAAAATCAAGGCAGATATCGGGGTTCAGATACGGCATGTAGTGACCGCTTGATTCAGAAGTTTCTGATTTTACTCCTGGAATAAGATTAACGATTTCCTGCTGCCTGTTGATATCTGTGTAAGCATCTTTTGCTCCATATAAAGCAAATGTTGGCAGAGAAAGTTTCTTCATTTCTTCTTTGAGTTCGTTTTGAATGTTAATTTGAATGTTTCTATCAATATGATAGGCAACAACATTTTCAAATCTGATAAATTTTTGAATCCATAATTCAGAATAATCGTCAGCTGGTTTTTCTGGTTGGAAATATTTGTTGAGAATATCTGATAAAACTTTAGGGTATTCTATAGGCAGCCAAAGCCCAAGAATAGAACCAGTTAAAAATCCTTTTGAAAAATAGGGAATACTGGAAGTTGATTCATTAGGGGTTGCAGTAGCAACTAACGGATTTATGAATATTAAACCTTTGACTCTTTCCGGATATTTTATAGCTATTTTTAATGCTGTCAAACATCCATAGGAATGACCAAGTATCCAGGCTTTTTTATTAAGTTTTGCTTTGATAAAGTCTGAATAAATGAAAGTGTCATACCATAAGTCATTCTTTTCGTTGGGTATTTCGTCGGTGGCGTTATGTCCAGGTCTATCTATAGCAACAAGTTTGATATTTAAACCATCTAGTTTTGTCATCATATTAGAAAAAACACTTTTATTACTGGGATTTCCATGAAGGCAGAGAATAGGTTCGCCTTTTCCTGCTTCAGAATAAGATAACTTTAAGTCTTGTAATGTTATAGATGAGGTTTGCTCTAATGTGGACATTCTTTTGCCCCCGTAATAAATTTAACTAGATATTAGCATATTGCACTTTTAATCAAAAGTAAATCAGAAAAAATTCTTTCAAAATGCTAATTTTTACAATTTTTATTTAATTTTATGTTTTTTATAAGACGATAACTAAAATAGAGATGAGTTTAAGGAGGTCCTTATGAAAAACAACAATAAAGTTACTGGTCCTGCCCTTCAACCTGAATGCAAAGATTGCGGTCGTTTCGCAATACTTAAGTGCCCTTGCCCAAAAGAAAACTGCATATTCAGATGCAATGAAATAAAGATTTCCTGCCGTTTTTAATAGAAAAAATTAGCATCAATATAAAACTCCTTTAACATAATACTTGATAAAAAGAATATTAGTGTTAAAATATGGCTTACAACATTATTAGGAGTTTTTGTTGATGAATGTAATATATATATCACCGCATTATCCACCTCACTATCAACAGTTTGTTGAAAGCCTGGCACGTCATAACGTCAGAGTGCTTGGTATTACAGACCAAAATGAAGAACAGCTTCCTGAAAGTTTAAGGAATGCTTTAACTGGCCATTATAAAGTAGACCAGTTGGAAAATTACGACCAGGTCCTTGCTGCTGCTAGATTTTTTGAAGAAAACTACGGCAAGATCGACAGAGTTGAATCTCATCTTGAACCTTGGCTTGAACTTGAAGCCGAAATCCGCAAAGAACATAATGTTCCAGGTTTCAAACCAGAAGATATCCAGTTTATTAAAAGAAAATCACATATGAAAGCTGTATTTGAAAAAGCTGGAGTTCCTCATGCTAAGGGTATTATAATAGAAGACTTTGAACAGTGCATGAATTTCATAAATGAAGTATCTTACCCTGTTTTTATTAAGCCAGATATAGGTGTTGGGGCTTACGATACTTACACTATTAGAAACGAAGTTGATTTAAACGAATTTTTCAGAGTAAAACAGGATTATGACTACTACATGGAAGAATATGTAGAAGGCGATATTGAATCTTTCGATGGTTTAACTGACAGCGAAGGCAATATTGTTTTCTTTACTTCTGATGTATTCAATAACGATATTCATAAACTTGTTAAGTTGAATCAGAATTGCTGGTATTACACTCAGCGTGAAATTCCTGAAGAACTCGAAAAATATGGAAGAGCTGTAGTAAAAGCAACAGGAACTAGAGAAAAATTCTTCCATATTGAATTCTTCAAAGTTAAAAATAAACCTTATCACTATCAGGCCCTTGAAATCAATATGAGACCTCCGGGAGGAGTTACTACTCATATGTTTAACTTCAACTGCGATATAGATGTCTACAACTGGTGGGCTTCTATTATTGCCGGTGAAGAATCTAAGCGCCCTTATGAACGCAAGTATTATTGTGCTTTTGTAGGTAGAAAGTATGACAGAGAATATAAATTCACTCATGAAGAAATACATGAAATATGGGGCGATTATATTTGCTGGAGTCATGCTATGAACCCAATAGAAGCCGCAGTAATGGGCGATTGGGGTTACCTGGTTCGTTCTCCTGACAAAGAAGAAATGTTAGGTATAGTAGAAGATATTATAGCGGAGGCCTAATGAACCGAGATTATAGAACAATACCTAGTGAAACTCTGGGACATCCGATGGAAATACTGGTTTTCGGACATTCCGGAAAACCTATGCTTGTTTTTCCCTCACAGGAAGGAAGATTCTTTGACTACGAAAACTTTGGAATGCCTGAAACTATTTCAAGGTTTATTGATGAAGGCAAGGTTCAGTTATACTGCATAGACAGTATAGATAACGAAAGCTGGTTTAATAGGAATGCTTCGCCTGAAGATAGAGCCAGACGTGCATTAGACTATGAAAAGATAGTCTGTGAAGATATTGTTCCTCATATTTTGGCAGATGGTCATGAAGGTGCTGGAATATTGGCTCATGGTTGTAGTTTTGGCGCTTTTCATACAGCAAACTTTATGCTTAAATACCCCGATATCTTTGATTCTGGAATCGCATTAAGCGGATGCTACGATATAAGCTTCACTTTAGACGGGTTTATGAACGATGATGTTTTTGCTGGAAATCCGCTTTCATACTCAGATAGACTGAGTTTTGAAACAATACAGAAACTTCAGAATGATTTGCTGATCATATGCAGTGGTCAGGGGCCCTGGGAAGAATGGACAGGTGAAGCTATTCACCTTGCTAAGAATCTAAAATTATCGGGAGTTCCGGTATTCTTAGATCTTTGGGGCTATGATGTTGCGCACGATTGGCCATGGTGGAAAAAGCAGATTGTTTATTTCTTAGAGAAATTTGAACGCTGCGGTTTCCTTGATAGTCATCATCGCATGAATGCTGATGACAGCAAATATTTCATTCAGGATTTCTATAACGTATAAGTCTATTAAAACCCTTCCGCTTTGCGGGAGGGTTTTAATTTAAAATATAACCTTAAGCAGGATTAGATGGAATTATTTTTAAAACCACTTACAGATGCCTCTAGCTATATTTTTCTAGCTGGAATCTTTATGATAATATTGGGTGCTCTTATTGGTATAACTCCGCCAGATAGCCGTAAGACACTACATACTAGTCTTGCTATCCCTCTTTTTATCTCTGTTGGTTTAGTTTATATTTTCCGTTCTTTTGATTTTTTAGTTGAAATAGGCGGTTTTATTAAGATAAATTCCTGTTTGCAATGCCTCATAATTTTCTGTGGTGTGGAATTGGGAAGAAGAAATATAGAGAGTGCTTACGGAAAGAAACCTTTTTCTCCTTTATGGTACATTTTGCTCTTTTTATTTTATGTTTATCTTGTTTACGAATATAATTATATAAACTCAGTTGTAGTAGCTTTTATGATTATGATGGCAAAGCTTTTTGCTGTTATAGTAACTATAAAGGCAGCTAAAATATTGCCAGATTACAATAGAATTAGCATAAGAGGAGCTTTTATTATTGCTTTTTTCGGTGCTATTCTACATTTTCTGAATGATTTGCCTTTTGCTTATGTGATTGATGGCCATTATAAGCCATTGGAACATTCAGCGATATACATATATTATCTGGAAAGCATTTTATTTTTTATTATTTCGATTTCTATAATAGGTAGAAGATATGCATATGAAAAAAGTCAGAGACTTCATAAACTTAATACTCTTTCTTTAATTTCTCCAGGCGTTGTTTATGTAACCTCAATAATAATTGCTTTACTGGTTTTAATAGGAAGTAATTTAATAACCAGACAGGAAAGAGTTAAGCAAAATTATGAAAGCCAATCTTATAATTTTAATATTAAAAATGCTATAAAACAGCGTGTAGATTCAGCTATTTCCTCGGCTCGTTTAATGTCGCAGAGCCCCACATTGGCAAATTATTTATCTAAGCCAGATAATGATGAGATAAGAGAAGTTGTTAAAAACTATCTTGTTTCTTTAAATGATAAGAATCCTGGCTTATCAATATTTTTGTCTGATTCGAAGGGCAATATTCTAGTTTCTTCTGAACTTGATTCTCTTCATGAAGGACAGAATATTTCATCAAAAGAATACTTTATTGATGGGTTGAATAGGCATACTGGAATATCTATATATAGAGACAGTTCTGATGAAAAATTCGGGTTTTATGCAGATTATACTGTTTTATCCAGCGATAGAAAACAAATATTGGGAGTTTTTATTTTTAAAATTGAGTTGGACGATTTGGAAAATCTCATAAAACTTAACCGTTATCCGACAATGATTGTCGATTTAGATGATAGCGGCCGCATTATGGTTTCGAATAATAAGAATTTTATTGATCAGAAATGCGGTGAAATAAAACTATTTGTAGATAAGGGAATTCAGCCTATAGATAATATTCCTATATTATCTATGATGACAAAACACAGTGCATTTTTCTCTTTAGCTTCTTTTGGAAATTATCCATACGGAGTTTTGAGTTTGAGCAATGTTGATCAAAGTGCTACAACTCAAGTATGGTTACTTTTCATCGCTTTACTGGTAACATTTATTTTGTATCTGGTTTTGTATGGTATTGCATATAACAGCGAAAACATGAAGACTATTGAATCAGCTCAAAGTAATTTCCAACTTATTTTTAATCATACTCCAGAACCTATTTGCGTCATTAGTGAAGATACGACAGAGATTCTAGCGGTAAACAAGAGTATGCAGAATTGTTTTGGTTTTGAGGAAAGCTTAGTCGGCAAAAGATTAGAAGACTTGATTGTTGAATCCAATCAGGTAGAATACAAATTCAGAGCTTCGTCAGATGCTTCTATATCAGAGTGTAAATTCAAAAAGGCAAACGATGATGTTTTCACAGCCGAAATAACTGCTTCCAATATTGAGTATGCTAATAAAAATGCTGTTCTTCTGAATATACATGATATAAGTATTTTTAAAGTAATAGAAGAAAAATTAACGGAAGCTAAAAACAGCGCAGAAGAAGCAAATCAGATAAAAAGCCGTCTATTGGCTAATGCAAGTCATGAATTAAGAACGCCTATGACTGCGATAATAGGATTGTCTGAAATGGCTGTATCTATTTGTAATAATGAAAATCAGAGGCAAATTGTAGAACTTTTAAGAATTTCAAGTAAATCATTAATGAGTCTTATTAATGATATGTTCAATCTTACTGAAGTTCAAAACGGGAAAGTAAATATAAAAAAGTCGGCATTCAGACTTAATGTTTTAGTTGATGAGACAATAGAGTATGTTTCTTTTCTTTCGAAAAGAGATAATAAGAATATATTATTCAGAACGATTAATAAGTTGCCTGAAATTGTTATCGGTGACTTAGATCATATCAGACAGTCTTTGCTAGCTGTAATTGATTATTGTTCTGGAATATGTGTGAATAATAATACTCTTGTAAATATTGATTATACTGAAGTAAGTGAAGATTCCGGTGTTATTTATTTTATTGTTTCCGGTATTAATGAAAAAGTTAGAGATGAAATCGTAAAAAGTATCGACAACGATATTGATTATGCTGATCCATATAGTGCTAGTTCTACTAGAAAGTTTGCTTCAGGTCTTTCTCTGCATAGCATGATTCTTAAATCAATGGGCGGCTTTATGCAGATTGAAGATACAGGAATAATACCAGATACTGTTTCTCTTAAACTTGTTATTCCTGTTGGTCTGTTAGATGAGAACACTTCGAAAGAAAAACTTGATTTGAAAGAAAGATTCTTCTATTTAAACGGGAAACCTCTTAATTTGCTAGTTGCAGATGATAACGATGTTAATCTTTTCTTCGTAGAATCTGTTATTAAACGTTTTAAAGGCAAATGTCATTCTGTCAGAAATGGAATTGAAGTATTAGATGCTTTAAAAGAGCAAGATTATGATGGAATATTGCTTGATATTCAGATGCCGAAAAAAGACGGTATGAAAACTCTAAAAGAAATCAGACAGATGTCTGGGAATATCTCAAAAATCCCTGTAATTGCAGTTAGTGCATTTGCTTCGGAAGAAGAAAAAAATAAAATTTTAGCAGCAGGTGCTCAGAATTATCTAGGGAAGCCTTTCTTCCCCAATGATTTGTATGATGCTATTGCATCAGTTTTTGTGTTAGACAAGGATATTCCTGAATCAGAAAAAAGAAAAGAATCTGAAAAAGTTTCTGACAAAAAGTCAGAAGAAATGATATCAGAAAAAACAAATTCTGAAGAAAGCAGCGATAATAATTCCAAAGATGAATTAATAAGTAATTTGAAAAGAATTGATTATTCAGATTTTAAACTTCGCATTTCTCCAAATTCCAAAAGTATTATTAAATTAGAGGAAATTTATAATAGAAGATATGCTGCATTAGATATAGAAGTAGATAATTGCATTAATGATAATGATTCTCACAAACTTCGAGAAACAGCTCATTCTATTAAAGGCCTTGTGGGAATGATGTCTGCTAACGAGTCTTGGAAACTTGCTAAATTTATCGAAGAGAAAGCTGCTGAGGGGAATATGGAAGAGGCTATTAGCAAAATAGGAGAATTAAGAATACATTTGTCTGAAATCTCTGAAGATTTGAAGATTATAAAAGCTTACTTAGCTTAATTTTTCTTTATAATTTTGAATAGTTAGACTTATTCAATCCACTAGTATTATTTGATTTAGATGATGTGGTGCATACCCTCAATAATATTGCCAATTATGCCGATGATAGGTAACAAAGTATACAAAAAAAGGATTGGCAAACAAAATGGGTATAGACTTATCATCACTTAATAGCTCTATTTCTAGTTTTTTCAATCGTTATTCCACATCAGATACAAAAGAAAAAGAATCCAATGATGTGAAGGAACAAATTCGAAACTACGCCAGTAATCTTGTAAACAATAGAAAAAGTCTTGCTGATTACATGGAAAGTGTTAATGGTAAAGATACTTTCGGAACACTGACAAAAAATGGAGCAGAGTCAAATCTTCTTTCTGCTGTTTCCAAAATGAAGAGCACAAACGGTATGTCTCCAATTGAAAAATACAAATACATGATGGAACAGCTTAGAAATACTGAAAAGATAGATACTACCGAACCTGATGCAGAAAAACTTCTAAGTGAATCTGAAAAGATAATACAAAAAGCAATGACTCAGGGAATTAGCGCATCTGATACCGTTAATCTCAACAGAGCTCTTACTGCTAAGCAGATTGCTTTGCAAAGATTAGATATGCTTGGTTGATTTCCTTTTAAAATTTTAAGAAAAGTCTTGCATTATTGATGGAATTAAATAGATTTTCGCTTGTAGAATATCTAAATTCGATAAGGACTGATTATGCCTCATCCTGATAAAATTTATGCTCAACAGCTTGTTGATTTTTGCTATGAAAGCCCAACTGCGTTTCATGCTGTTGCTTCTTCAAAGAAAATCCTGGAAGAAAATGGTTTTAAAGCTTTGGACGAAGCAGATGACTGGCAGTTAGAACGCGGCGGCAAATACTATTTTGTTCGCAATGACTCGGCTTTTATTGCTTTTATCGTTGGTTCCAAAGATATTGCTGAGTCTGGTTTCAAAATAGTCGGTGCACATAATGATTCACCCGGCTTCCGTATAAAACCTAATCCTGAATGGGTCAGTAAAGACCACTATTTAAGACTTAATACAGAAGTCTATGGCGGCCCTATTCTCAGCACTTGGTTTGACAGACCTTTAGCAATTGCAGGTCGCGTAACATGTAAAAGTGACAATATTTATAAACCCAAAGAAAGACTGATAAATATTAATAAACCTTTGGCTATTATTCCGAATATGGCTATTCATTTGAATCCAAATCTGAATAATGGTTATGTTTATGATAAGCAGATAGACACTTTACCTTTTGTTGGTCAGGTAAATGCTAAATTTGAAGGTAAGGGCTATCTTCATGGGCTATTAACCGTTGAATTGGTAGTAGATTATGATGATATTCTTGACTATGATTTATTCCTGTATGAATATCAGAAAGGTTGTTTGATTGGGCCAGATAATGAATATATTTCTTCTGGCAGATTAGATAATCTTCAGTCTGTTTATGCAGCTGTAAATGCTATATGCCAGACTGAAAAACCAGGATCAACTTGTGTTATAGCTTGTTTTGATAATGAAGAAGTTGGAAGTGGCAGCAGAATGGGTGCCGATTCAACTATGCTTTCAGATTTGCTGGAACGAGTCACTTTAACCTTAGGTGGAAAACGCAAAGATTACTTAAGGGCTTTGGCTTCTTCCTTTATTATTTCTGCCGATGGCGCTCATGCATGTCATCCTAATCTGAAGGAAAAGGAAGACCCGACAACTAGACCAATAGTAAATGGTGGTCCTACTATTAAACAAAGCGGTCAGCGCAGTTATACTTCTGATTCTATTACAAGTTCTGTATTCAGACAGATTTGCGAAAGAGCAGGGGTACCATCACAATGTTTTGTTAATCGTTCAAACATGAAAGGTGGTTCTACCATAGGGCCTATTTCGGCTTCTCACGTAAGTATTCCTTCGGTAGACGTAGGTGTACCGATGTTGGCAATGCATTCAATCAGAGAAATGTGTGGCGTAAAAGATAACTACTATATGTTGAAAGCACTTAAATCATTCTTCTCTGGTGATTAATGATTCTTTAAAATACTGCTAAAAATGGGGCTGGCTAGATAATATATCTAGCCAGCCTTTCTTCAATCTATTTTCTCTCCTCTTTCAAGGTTTCTATTAGTTCAAATCTAAATCTCCATATATTTTATAATGTTTACCGTCTTTGGCAACTTTTAAATCTTTGTCAGGAAATTCTTTGGGTAATTCTACTCTGAGAGTATCAACAATCTCGTCTTCTATTTTTTCCATGAATTCTGGTGATACGTGACTTGTAGTAGCTATTTTGACTCTGAAAACATATCCAGGACCAAGCTTAGAGGCGATTCCTAATGAAAAGGATACTCCGATTTCAAATAATCCATCTGTATCTGGAGTAACACCACAGCCATGGGGTGGACGATTATATCGCAACGGATAAGCGTCACCGTATTTTTCTTCTAATTGGGTGTCTATTCTGTCAAAAATACCTTGTAGTTTTGTTTCCCATTTTGCTAGTAAAGGATTTTGCATAACTGACTCCAAATATTTTATTGAACAACTATTTTATCATTATTTAAATTATAATTCTAGTTATTTGTTTGAATGTTTTTTTTTTTGATTTTTGTAACAATAATATTTTGAGAAACTGGATTTTTGAGATAATTAAAGATGCAATTTTTGTTGGTATTGGTAAAGGTTTGAGGTAAAATATAATGTACGGAAATATTTTCCGTATATTAAGGAAGATTTGAAATGACTGAAGATAATAATCAGCAGGCTGTATGTGTATATTGTTCTAAACCTATTGCTTCTGATGCTGTTTATTGCTCATATTGCGGTAAAGAGCAAAAGAAAGAAACAAAACTGCCAAGTCAGTGGCGTTTATTGATACTTAACCTTGTGTGTCCTGGAGCTGGAGATTGGTATTTGGGAGCCAAGCTTAGAGCATTGATTATATTTTTGGTAGTTATAGGTTCTTTGGTTGCATATTGCTACGATATAGTTCCTGTTATACAAAAAGCTGTTAACGATGCAGTTCTTCACGGAAGAATGGTTTCTATGAATAAGCTCAATGACCAGATTAGCAATAATGGCTGGATGTATTTATTTACTATAAGTTATATTTTTTCAATTATTGATTCTTTCTTTTTGTTAAAAAATAAAAAGAAGGAGTTAGAAGAAAGTAAAACCACATCTCATGAGTGAACAGAAGAATAATACTACTAAACAAAATAATTATTCGCCAATTATTTTATGGCTTTTCCCTTTGTTGCTTTTGAATATTGGCTGGAGATTCTTTGTCTCTATAGATAGGCGTTGGGAAGAACAAGAACGTATAGAAATTGCGAATAAAGAAACAGAAGCGTTAGCTGCAAATTCTGATTTTTCTTATTGTTTCGCGGCCATTTCTTCTCATTTTTGTGAAGTATTAAAATCTGATACGGAATTGTTTTGTGATGCTTCTCAAGAAGGTGCTCTTGTTACTTATGTAAAAAGCAGATCTGATAGTATATTTAAATCCCCCTTTCCCAAAAATAGCCTTGTAGTTTTCAAAATCCAGTCTTCTACAGGGAAAGCAAGACTTCTATACACAAATGATCAAACTGCTGTTGAAAAGGAATATTTGGCAAATACTTTTGAATATTTAGTTAAAGTGAATTCAAATGATTCTTCTTATTCTAATGAAGATCGCATGAAGGGGGAAGAAACTGCAAAGCTGGTATTTGGAGAAAATATAAAAGCTTCTATATTTGCTGAAAGCCAACGCTCAAAATCTTCCTTAGCTTATTATAATAATAAATCAAGTCTGTTTCTTTGGGATTATTTTAAAAATGAAGATACCGGTGATTATTTTGGTTTTATTGTTTTTATTGATAAAGATTTAGATACTAAAACTGCTGGAAGATTACTTGCAATCAATGATTTGAAAGAAAAACAAAAGAATTATAAAAACAAGAATTATGCAGCATTTATTCCGTTATTTCCTGAATCGGGTGAATTGGTTGCTAGTGAAGAATTAAAAAAGATTCCAGAATTTTCTTCCATATTAGACAAATGGACTCCTAAAAATATAAAAGAATTGTCTTATTGGCAAAAAAATAGTGCTCCAGCAAAATTAGAAGACTGCATAGTAAATAAGTATGAGGCCTTTTTTTATACAGGACCGAATCAAACTCACGCTGCGGTTTTATTTGTACCTACTCTTGAAATAATTAAGATGCCGATAGAATTGCTAATTTTTGATATTGTTGCACTAATTATAATTTTATCTTTGATTTTAAGAGGTTTCTTTCTAGGGAAATGGCCTAATTATTCTTTGAAGTCTAGATTTTTTACTACTTATTTTCTTGCAGCCTGCTTGCCGTTGGGTTTGATGATAATAGCTTCATATGGCTATATTTCAGAGTATAAACATACAGATATTTTTAATAATCAATCAAAACTAAAATTAAATATAAATAGATTTGATAATTCAAAGATGCAAGCTCAGGAAGAGTATAAAACAGCCTTCTTGGAAATATTAAACAATCAATATATTACTGCTTCTTTTGTCAAACTAGATAAAACATATGATAATTCTATTGGAAAAACATCTCCTGAAGCAATGGATATATTGAGCAGGATGTTAAACCATTTGAATAAAGGTGAAAGAGATTTACCTATACTGTCTTTGGCTGTTATTGATGAAAAAGGCGGATGTTTAAATAATTTTGGGAATGAGTTGAATCCTACATTTTGCTTCTTAAATTGTAGTGATGAAAAAGAAGGAGTTAAATCTGATAAAAATTTAATTATTGGACAAAATAAAGTATTTTTAAATATATATAATTCTTTACTTAAACGAATAAGTGATTCTTCCGCAAAAAATCAAAATAATTCGAAAGAATTGATGCAAAATATTGATGATTTACAATTAATCCCTGAGATAACAGATAATAATGTAAGAAAAATTATTACAAAAGATTTTGAGCAAAATAACTACAGCTTTATTTTTGATTATATCTATATTAACGGAAAGCCTCGTTATGCCATATGTATATATTGGGATGAGAGCAGTCTCGATGAAAAAACATTTATTTCTTCTCTAAGATATTTTGCTGTTAATGAACCTTTCTTTATATTTTCAGCATATAAAGCTAACTCTAATGGTATAAAAATATGGCCAGAAAATAATGATAGGCATATAAATGACTTTTATTCTTCCAGTATAGATATAATTAAACAAGCTTATTTTAAAAATACTATTATTTCAAGTCGCGATAAAAACAAGTCTTTGGTGGCAGTTCCTTCAAGAAAATATAAGGATGTCATTTTTGTTGGCGGTGTATTTTATCATGATTTGGAGATGGATATCTTTACTAGATTCTGGATTTGCATTGTTGTTATTTTTATTGCCTTTGTTATTTTCCTAGCTTGTCTACATTATTCTTCAATAATATTTATTAGACCTATTAGTAAATTGAAAGGGCTTTTGGATAAAATATCTGAAGGTAATTTTGATATAGAAATTAAGAGTAGCAGTAAAGATGAATTTAGCCAGGTTTGTAATGAATTTAATCAGATGACAAAAGAACTATCGGTTCGAAAAGAGCTTTCGACTTTGATATCTGATCATGCTGTTGAAGCTTTGAGTAAAAAAGAAAATTCTGAAGATGTTTCAGATGTTGAAAGTTTTAAAGGAACTGTACTTGTTTCAGATATTCGCAATTTTACAGGAATGTGTGAGCAGTATTCCCCAGATTTGATAACTGATCTTCTTGATAAACATTTTGCTGTAATGACAAGAATTATTTCTTCAAATGGTGGCCGTATATATAAATATGTAGGAGATGCTATAGAAGCAGTTTTTGCTGATAGAGATGACACTGAAAAGACTTCTGCTGAGAGAGCATTTATAACGTCATGTCAGATGTTGGATTATTTAAGTAAAATTAATGAAGAACGACTTAATGATAATTTGTTTGAATATAAAATAGGAATTGGTTTATGCTATGGAGAACTGTCAGCAGGAACTATTGGTAGTGTTGAGACCAGATTAGATTATGCTATAATAGGTGATTCTCTAAAAGATGCTTCGAAATTAGAAAGCTACTCAAGATTTAAACCAGATTTTCCATTGATTGTTAATAAAAATTTTGTTGATATTTTTAATAATAATTATCCGGATTTGAATTTTAAACCTATGGATAATACTAATTCAGATGCTTTTTATGTCTCTGATAAGAATCTTGTAACCGCTTTCTTGGAAAAAACAAAAAATAGTTTTAAATTAATAAAACCTTTAAACAAATTGGATGCTCAAGAATCTGATAAAGCTACTGATAATAATAATTCTTTAGGTTCAGTAGATGTGGAAGAAAATTTTTCTTTTTGGAGAAAGTTTATTCCTGGTTCCATTTTTGTAATTACATTAGCTATAATTATGTCTTTAGGTATATATTTTGTATACACTACTGCACATAACAGTGAAAAAATACCTCTATCTGTAGTAAATAATCGAACATTAAGTCAGATAATCTGTGAAGAATATGCAAAAACAATTTTTGATATTAAATGCAGAGATATTTGTATAGAATTGCAAAAGACTATTGATAAAGTTAACGAAAATGAAATTACGGAAAACTTTGTTTCTAATAGTATTAATCAAATTATTAATTCAGATAAGAGTCTTAATGGAATTGAAATCAATAAACGTTTTGTAAATGCGGATTCTTTTTCAAAATTAAATCTCAGTGAAAAAGCAAAAAATGCTACTATAGATGCAGTTTATAACGGAAGACAAGGATATCTTTTCTGGTTTGATTTTTATAAAGATAATAGAGATAAACCTGTTGGATATCTGGTTCTTTCTGCTCCTTCGAAGCCGATAATGGAATCAATACCTTTGCTGTTGAGTGCTTTTTCTAAAAATGAAGCATTAGTAATTTTAAAAGATAAAGAAGCTAAAAAATGGTATTTTTCTGATAATGTTCCGGAATATATAAAAGATGGAGTTATTGCTGCTGATAAAAATCAATCTGTAGTAAATGAAAAAGATATTAGATTTATTGGAAACGAATACTTATATGATTTACTTGGGGTTACTAATAAAGGAATTATAGATATTGGCGGAAAATACTACGATTTATATTTAACAAGACTTTGCAAGTTAAATAAGGGAAATCCAAGAAATGCTCTATTTTGGGTTTTTGTTATTATTGTTGGGTTCAGTATTACTTTATGGAAGGTTTCAAAAGGGACTTCTAGAATAAATACATCAATTGCTGCTAAGTTATGGGTTGCTTTACTTATTGTTGCTGTAATTCCTGTTGTTACCGTGTTCTTTGTTTTTGGATTGTTTAGAAGTGAGTATTATTATGTTAAATGCTCGGTTCAAAGAGCAGAACTTCAGAAATTTGAAGATTTATTTGAACAAAAATATAAGTTTTATTCTCCGATAGGTTGGAATTATATTAAAACTATAAATGAATCTGAAGAACTAAAAACTAATATTAAGGTTTTGGATAATGATTTTGAAACTGATTCAACTGGTAAGGAAGAACATATTAAAACTTTTAAGACTTCTATTAATTCATGGGTTAAAGAAATTACTTCGAAGATAAAAGGTGAGGAAGAACTAATTAACTTTTCAATTGAAAATGTTATGGTTGCTGGGAAAAATGGTTGGAAATTAGCTTTATTAGATGATAATAAATTTAACAGATTATTAGGTGAGTTAGCAGACTTAAATCTAAAAGTAAAAAATTCAGATATTTCTAATTATTATAAAGAACAGATTAATAATAAATTTGAAGACATTAGTTTATCTAGTATAAAATCAGTTCTTGGTGATGATAAGTATATTGGTTTAATTCATAATTCTGATGAACCTGTTTATATTCAGTTGTCAGATGGATTTTATGGCTTATATTCTTATAGAATTGTTTCTGATAATTCAGAAGGAATGATACTCTGGGTAACTAAATATGACGATTTTGATTATCTGAAACGTTTATCAGAAGTATTAGATACTGAATATATGATTAATATTTCTGATTGTCAAAGTTATGGTTGCTTTAAACAGCAAAAGGATGAATTTTGGCGATTGGCACTCGGTGGTTATGCAAATTGGATATCTACTTCTAATAATTCTATCTCTGATTATTATAAATATGGCTATAGAGAATGGTATTGTATTGATGGAAAAACTTTTTTACCAGACAGGAAAGGTATTCTTTTACTACTTTCACCTGAAAAAAATATTTTAAATGAAATTATTATTTTAAGTGTTGCTTTCTATTTGCTCTTAGGTATTTCTTTGCTGATTATTATACATAATACAAGAAATATTGCAGATGATATTATTATTCCAATTAATAGTTTAATATCAGGCATAAGAGAAGTAAAAAAAGAAAACTTTGCCTACCGTATAGATTCAGATAGAACAGATGAATTAGGAGCTTTATGCTTATCATTTGATAAAATGATAAAAGGATTAGACGAAAAACGTCTTATGAGTCATATGCTTTCTAATACAGCAAAAAAAGTTGCATCAAAAGAAGGAAACATTTCTGTAGGAAAAACAAATTTATTTTTATTATATATAGGAATTCCTAATTTTTCTTCTTTTCAAAAGGAGAAAAAAGATAATGAAATATTTGCTTCTTTAACGGTTCAGACCTCATTAGTTGCTGGTATTATTATGGAAGAGGGCGGAGAAGTAGATAAAATTATTGGGGAAAGATTATTAGCTGTTTTCCCGGAAAAGAATAATAAGCAAGATTCTGCTAAAGCTGTTTATAATGCCGCAAAACGTATTTTAGAATTAGAAGAATCAAAGAAATTACCATTTTCAGTATCTATAGGAATAAACTATGGCGAAGTTATTAATGGTTTTCTTGGAATAGGAAATAAACGAGATTTTACTGTAATAGGCGATGCTGTAAATATTACTGCTAGAATAGAAGGCTTGGCTGAAAATCTAAAGGGGAATAGATGTTTGCTTTCTAATACATTCAATGAATTGATTAGTGGTGATATTAAGACTGAATATTATGGAGAAGTTGAATTAAAAGGTAAATCACAGCCTATGAAAGTATATAGTCTGGTTTAAAAATCAATAATTCGAAATAATAAAAGTTTAATGAGTTATTTAATTGATAAAAATAAAAAAAAGATATTGCCGAATCAGAATAGATATTTACCAATTATTCTTTGGCTTTTCCCTTTGCTTTTATTAAATATTGGCTGGTATTTTTTTTCTTATATAGATTATAGTTGGATAAAAAGTGAATGGATAGAACAATCACAAAAGGAAGCAGAATCTTTTGCTGCATCATCAGATTTTGTTTACTGTATGGGAAAAAAAGCAGGTAATTTTTTTGATGAATTAAAAAAAGATGTCAAGTCTTTCAGTAAAAAAAATCAGAAAAATGAATTATTAGAAAATATAGCTAGTCATGCTGTTGAAATACTCAAAAAGCCTTTCCCTGAGCATAATCTTTTTGTTTTTAGAATTTCGGCATATAATAATAAAACAGAACTTATTTATCACAATGTTGAAAATCTAATTGGGAAAAGGGCTATTGGATTTGCTTTTGAATACTTTGCCAAAACGAATTTGTCGGACGATAATTATAAAAACAATAATAAATCAGGTTTTTCAATGGCGAAGACATTTCTCGGTAGTGAGTGTGATCCGTCTATAATTGCCAATACTCAACGAGGTAAGGTTTCATATTCTATTTATAATAATAAGCCTCATTATTTTTTTTGGGATTATTTAAAATATGAAGAAACTGGCGATATATATGGTTTGTTTTTATTAATTGAAAATAATGTTAATGCTGAAATAGGAAGTAAGCTTATAGCGTTAAGAGAATTAAAGAATAATTCTGAAGGAGGGAAAAATAAATACGGGGCATTTATTCCATTGTTTCCAGGATATGGCGGAGTAATTGCTAATGAAGAATTCGCAAAAATGCCAGAATATAAACGACTTACTAGAGAATGGGTTCCAAAAAATATAGATGATTTATATTCCTGGCAATTCAAAGATACTTCAAAACTTTTTGAAAAGACCAGAGTTGGTAATTACCAGGCTTTTTTTCATATTATGGCGGGTCAGTCTCATGCAGCAGTTTTGTTAAAGCCAATTTTGGATAAAGCAAAATTACCTTTTTGGCTGTATTTTCTTAACATCGTTTTGATAAGTATAACAATGTTGCTTTTAATAAGAGGATTTATACAAGGTGTTTGGCCTAATATTTCTTTAAAAATCAGATTTATTACAACATATTTTCTGGCTGCCTGTATGCCTCTCGGATTGCTGATTATTGCATCCTATGGATATATATCGGAATATCAGCATTCTGCTTACTTCGATAAATTGTCTAAGTTAAGATTTTGTATAAATCAGTTTGATATTAGAAAAACTCAAAAGCAGGAAGACTATAAAACTGCATATTTAGATATTTTAAATGATTCTAATTTTCAAGAAAGTATTAAACGTTTTGATAAAGCAAATTCTAATAATCCAAAAGAATTTCCAATTGAAGCTAAAGAGGTTTTAAACTGCGCTCTTGGAATACTAAAAAAAGGCTCTAGAGATTTACCTATATTATCTATAACCATTATTGATGAACGTGGAAACTACTTTTCAAATTATTATAAAAATGATTGTCAGATTTTTAATTTATTAGAAGGAGGAGGATTCAGTAATAAAAAAGATTTATCTCTTGAAGAGGATAAATGTAGGGATATTAATGAAAAATCTATAAATATTTTAATGTATTCTTTTTTGAAGCCAATGAGAGAGAAAATATTACAAGTGGCTCCAAAAACTAAAAAATGGGATCGTGAATATACTCCAACTCTTTATCAGGAAACTGCATCTGGTGGTTTTAAAAATGCTGCAGGGGGTCGAGGTGATTTATCCAAAGTATTGGATGAACATAGAAATATTATTTTTGACAGGCTTGTTGGAGATAGAATAATCAGTCATATTTTTGATAATATTTATATAAATGGTATACCTCGTTTTGTTTTATTTTTTACTTGGGACCTTGCTGAATCGGATGAAGAAACTTTTAGGTCCAGTCTTAATTATTTTTCTATTAAAGAACCAGATTTGGTTTTTTTCGCTTTTGATTCTACTCATTTTAGAGATAATTCTAAGCCTTGGATAGATTCTGGCAGACATGGACGAGATTTCGAAAAAAATAGTCTTGAATTAGCAAAGCAAGCTTATTTCAGTGGGGACATAGTCTCTCGTCGCTACGAGACTATGTCTGCTATCGCTGTTCCTTCGAAGAAATATAAAGACAAAATAATTGTTGGTTGTGTTTCTCATAACGATTTAAAAATGCCTGTTTTTGAAAGAAAGTTTGTATGTGCAACTATTATTGCTATTGCAACAATTCTATTTTTATTCTGTATTTATTATTCTTTTAAAATATTTTTGAAACCTATATGGAACTTAAAACAAGTATTAGACAAAGTGGCCGATGGGAACCTTGATATTGAAATAAAGAGCAGCAGTAAAGACGAATTTGGAATAATGAGTCGTGAATTTAGTGTTATGACAAGAGAATTGTCTGAAAGAAATAAACTTGCTACTCTACTGTCTGATCATGCTGTTGAGGCCTTGAGTAAGAATGAATATGCTAATGAGGTTAATACAGACGTTGAAAAATTCTATGGAACAGCATTGGTTACAGATATACGTAACTTTACCGGAATGTGTGAAAAATATGAACCTGAACAGATTACTGATTTGCTGAATGAACACTTTGCTTGTATGACTAAAATTTTTGCATCAAACGGCGGCCGTATTTATAAATATATTGGTGATGCAATTGAAGTTGTATTTTCAGATAATGATGATCTTGAAAAGAAATCCGTTGAAAGAGCTTTTCTTGCATCTGTACAAATGCTTGAAGCCTTAAATAAAATTAATAATAAGCGTGTTAGTAATAATCTTTTTGAATATAAAATAGGTGTTGGACTTTGTTATGGTAATATGTCCTCAGGTTCAATAGGAAGTCTAGAAACCAGATTAGATTATGCAATTTTAGGTGATGCTTTAAAAAATGCAGCAAAGCTTGAAAGTATGTCAAAATTGAATCCAGAATTTCCGCTTATTGTTGATGAAAATTTTATTTCTAATTTTAAAAATATTTCTGATAAAATTATTTTTTCTTTTGTAAAAAGTGAAGATGGGCTGAAAGGATATAAAATTGATAATTCCTGCAAGGATGCTTTGCCTAACATAATTAGAACAGAAGAGAATAGTGAAACGGACAACTTTATTTTTGATGAATTTACTAGAAAAGATATTACACCAAAAAGCAATAAGTCTGCTATAGATTCTTATAAAATAGAGGATGATATTTCTTCAGAAAGAAAATTCATTTTAGCTTCTATTTTTATATTGCTCTTTATTTCAATATTAACTCTTGGGATATTATTTAATAATAAGCATAGAAAAGATTTTAAGAAAAATGAACTTATTGCAAATAATAAACTGATTATTGAACAAATGCTTGGTGATCATTATGGTAAAGTTGCTTTTGATTCAAAATGTAGAATGTTTGCAAAAAGAATTCAAGAAAAAATAAATGAATTAGAAACTAATGAAAAATGTGATGAAATAATTACAAATACTCTAAATGATTGCTATAATTCTGATTTGAGTATTAAAGGACTAGGGTTAAACTCTGTTTTTGTTAGATTTGGAAATTTTAATAATAAAGAAATTGAAGCAGATGATTTAAATACCTATCTAGAAAATAATATCCCTGTATATCCTATAGCTAATATAGGTTATAGTAAGGAAGAAATTAAAGGAATTTGTGATTCCTATAGAATAATTTATTCAGAAAAAAATAAAATCATAGAAAATAATTTGAAGGATAAATTAAAAAATAAGTTCAAAAATATTGAAGAAAACAAAATAAAAGATAAACTGATAGAGTTTTACGAAAATCCTTGTAGAAAACTGTTTGGAGATAAAATCGTTATTTCCCGTCTTGATGGAGATTTAATAAATACTACTACTGAGGCTATAATAAGAGAAAAAGACTGCTTTTTATATACTTTGAATTTTTATCATAAAAATTCTAGTAATATAATTGGGTATCTGGTAATTTCGATGCCTGCTGAAAATGCCTATAAGTCAATACCTTTTATTTTGAGCGCTTTTTCTAAAAATAATGAGAATATAATTCTCAAAAACAAAGATTCTAATGAATGGCATTTTTCAGATAGTATTCCTTTATATGTAAAAGACAAAATAAAAAACATTCTACAAGAAAAAAATTGCGGTGATAGTTATTCTGAAATAATCAAATATTTAGATTCTGAAGGAGGAATCCTGAACAAAGGGAAAAAAGAAAATGTTAAGATAGGTAACCAGTTTTATGAAATTTACATGGTTGGATTATTCGGACAAAATAATATTTTTTCAATAAAAGATTATATAATTATTTGTTTGTTTTTCTTTCTATTGGTATGGGTATTAAAAAACATATTGAAAGGCACTTCAATATTTAATAAATCAATTCCTGCAAAACTTTGGCTTGCTTTTCTTATTGTTGCTGTTATCCCTGTTTTAACAGTATTTTTTGTTCCTTCTCTTTTCCTTAACGAGTATTTGTCTGTTAATAATTCTCTTAAAAGAGGAGAAATGCAGCGTTTTATGGGAATCTATGAACGTAAAATGGATTTCTTTTTGCCTATAACCTGGAATGATTTAAAAAAGAAGAATCATTCTGTTGAATTGAATAATTACATTGATATTTTAAATAATTCTGATTTATCAAAGGAAACAAAAGAAAAAGCCATGCATCAGCTAAGATCTATGGTTGAAACATGGTTAGACACAGAAAAACGTTATAGTAGAGATGACAAGATAAAAAATAAAGAGAGAGCAATCATCGGTTATAAATTTACTGATTTTACTATAAGTGGGAAAGGAGGATGGAGTTTTTGCTTTTCCGATGGAAAGGAAAATGATTCTATTGAAAATAAACCAATTAATTTGGCTTCTATTGGGGAAAAAGGGGCAAATAATAAGGATTCCTCTGAAAATGTTTTCGGAAGTATGATTAAAATTATTGCTAAGTCTTTATTGGATAAAAAGCTTAACGAAGATAAAGAGAATAAAGTCGACAGCAGAAAAGTAGCAAATGAATTAGCTGTTGAAGCTGGTTTTGATACTGTGAGAACTTTTTATGGTGATGATACATTTATTAAAATTTTACATGGAATCAATATTATTACTTTATTTGATATTGGTTTTGGGAAAATGGGTTTTATGATTGTAGCTCTTCCTGATTATAAAAATCCTAAGGCTATAATGGTTTGGGTTATTAACTTTGATAATTTTTATTACATGGAAAAAAATATCGACAAAGTTGAAAGTGATTTTAGAATTTTTACTGCAGAACCTTTTAGGTATGGAATAGTAGCTAATAAAACAGATGATAATAACTTAAGGATTCCTATAGGTGAATATGCATCTTGGATAGCTGCTTCAAATAATCCTATATCAGCAAATATAGAGCTAAATAATGAAAAGTATTTGTTGGAAGGTGCTCCTGGGCTCAAACAGTTTAATTCATTGCTTATAGCTTTATTCTCTGAAAAAGAGTTAATTGAAGAGGTTAATAAACTAGCTTTTGTTTTTTATATTCTTTTAGCTTTTTCCTTAATTATTATAATCATTAATACAAAAATAATTGCTGATGATATCATAAATCCAATTAATGCTCTGATTATTGGAATTAAGGAAGTGAATAAAGAAAATTTCTCTTTCAGAATAAACTCAGATAGAACTGACGAATTGGGAACTTTGTGTCTTTCCTTTGATAGAATGACAAAAGGTCTTGATGAAAAGCGAATGATGAGCCGTATGCTTTCTAAAACAGCAAGAATGACCACTTTGGATGATGAAAGTGTAACATCAGGCAAAACTGATGCTGTATTATTGTATATAGGCGTTCCAAATTTCTCAAGAGTTATGAAAAGTTTTGAAGATTGCGAAGTTTTTGAGAAGCTTAAAAAGTATACTGCTGTTATGGCAGGTCTCATAATGAACGAAGGTGGAGAAGTTGATAAGATTATAGGTGAAAAAATGCTAGCTATTTTCAGAGTAAATAATAATGAGACTGAAATTGCCATGGCTGCTTATAGAGTTGCCAAAAAAATGCTCGAACTAGAAAAAACAAATCAATTATCTTTTTCTATCTCAATTGGCTTAAATTATGGTAAAGTGATTAATGGGTTTCTTGGTGTTGGTAACAAACGAGATTTTACTGTAATAGGTGATCCTGTTAATGTTACTGCGAGAATAGAAAGCTTAGCAGAAAGTTTGGATAGCAATAGATGCTTAATATCTGAAACTTTTTATAAGCTTGTTGATAACTTGATAACAGCCAGGATTTACGGTGAAGTTGAGTTAAAAGGTAAATCTCAGCCGATGAAAGTTTATAATCTGCTATAAGAATCGATAATCTTAGTAATTAGAGTTAAATGACCGACGATTTTAATAATAAAACTATATTGCTGAATCAGAATAGGTATTTGCCAATAGTTCTTTGGCTTTTCCCTTTACTTTTGTTGAATATCGGTTGGTGGTTTTTTTCCTATATCGATTATCGCTGGATAGAGACAGATTGGATTGAACAGTCTAATCAGGATGCAGAATTATTATCTGCTTCATCAGATTTTAATTACTGTGTTGGAAAAATATCCAGTAGTTTTTTTGCAGATTTAAAATCTGGTATAGAATCTTTTTCTGGAGTTAATCAGAAGGAACAATTAAATAAATATATCGGCAGTCGTGCAAATTATATTTTCAGATATCCTTTTCCAAAACACAATTTATTTGTTTTTAAACTTTTAGCAAGTAATAATAAAACGGAATTAATTTATAGCAATACTGACAAGATTATTAGCAAAACTGCTTTATTGAAGTCTTTTGAATATCTTGTCAGGGAGAATAAACTTGATAACACTTTTTTTGGTGAAGCTAAAAACTCAGGTGCAAAGATTACAAATAATTTTCTAGGGGGAGAAACAGACCCTTCTGTTATGGCGGAAAGTCAAAGAGGAAAGGTTTCTTATTCTATTTATCAGTATAAACCCCATTTTTTTATTTGGGACTATATTCAACATAAGAAATCAGGTGATACGTTCGGCTTTTTCCTTTTAATTGAAAATAGCAAAGAGGCAGATGCTGCTGGACGTCTTATTGCTCTTAGAGAACAAAGATACTTACAAAAAGATAAAGATAAAAGTTTTTTAGCCGCGTTTATTCCTTTGTTTGCTGGTTATGGTGGTGTCGTTGCCAGTGAAGATTTTTCAAAAATCCCTGAGTATAAAACATTTATTAAAGAATGGGTGCCTCGAAACATTGAAAAATTGTCAGATTGGGAATTTAAACCTATTTCAATAGAAAACGAAAAAACAAAGGTTGGTAAATATCAGGCTTTCTTTCATTTGACAAATGGTCAGTCTCATGCAGCGGTTTTGCTAAAGCCGATGTTGGATAAGTTTAAAATGCCTTTTTGGTTATATTTATTAAATATTTTTATAATAGGCTTTATAGGACTGCTACTATTTCGCGGTTTTTTGCTAGGTATATGGCCTAATATTTCTTTAAAATTAAGATTTATTACTACTTATTTTCTAGCTGCATGTATGCCTCTTGGTTTATTGATTATTACCAGTTATGGCTATGTCTCAGAATATAGGCATTCTGCAATTTTTAATGATCAATCTAGATTAAGATCTTGTATTAATCAGTTTGATACTAGAAAAACCCTAAATCAGGAAGAATACAAAACCGCATTTCTAGAAATTATAAATGATCCTCTTTTCCTAAAATATTTAAAGCAATTTGATGTTGTTAATCAGGCAGAACCTCAAGGGTTCCCTTCTGAAGCCAAGGCTGTTTTGCGAAGAGCTCTTGAAATACTTAATAAAGATAATAGATATCTGCCTATAATGGGGATAACAATTCTAGATGAAAGAGGAAATTATTTTTCTAATTATGGTAACAGTGAATGCAATACCTTTAAAGTATATGAAGGAAAAGAGTTTGTGGATTCTGATAAGGTATTTGATCCTAAGAATTTCCCTCCTGAAGAGTTAAAAATTAAAAAATCTAATGAAAAGTCTATAGAAGTAGTATTGTATTCTTTTTTGATTTCATTAAGAAATAAAATACTGGAAATTGCTCCAAAGACCAAAAAATGGACTAAAGAGTATAATCCTACTTGGGTCCAGAAAATAGCTATGGGAGGCTATAAAAATGCTAGAGGGGGCTCTGAAGCAAGCTTAACTGAAGAATTGGTTAATCGCAGAAATATTGCTATTTCAAGGCTAGCTGGTGATAAAATTATTTCCAGTATCTATGACAATATTATAATAGATGAAATTCCTAGATTTACTATTTATATGCAATGGGATATTTCTGACTTAGACAAAAAGTCTTTTATGGCAAGTCTCCATTACTTTGCACTTAAAGAACCTAATTTTGTATTTACTTCTTATGAAAAAACCCCTTTAGAGGTAAAACCATGGATAGATTTAGGACGTCATAGTCGGGAAATAGAAGCAAAAAGTAAAAACTTGGCTGATCAGGCTTATTTGAATAATTATGCATCTCATAGAGACGATAATCTGACTGTTATTGCTGTTCCTTCTATGAAATATAAAGATAAAATTATAGTAGGCGGCGTTTCTCATGAATATCTTAAATTAGCAGTTTTCAAAAGATTGATGATTTGCCTTTTTGTCATAGTTTTTGCTTTGATTACATTGTTAGTTTGTATTTATTTTTCTTCTAAAATCTTTATAAAACCTATTGGAAAATTAAAAAATGTGTTGGATAAGGTCGCAGAAGGTAACCTTGATATAGAGATTGAAACAGATAGCAAAGATGAATTTGGAATAATGTGTCATGAATTTAGTGATATGACTAGAGAATTATCTGAAAGAAACAAACTTGCTACTTTATTGTCAGATCATGCTGTTGAGGCTTTGAGTAAAAAAGAAGAGGGTAGTGGTGCTATTTCTGATGTTGAAACATTCAAAGGTACTGCCTTGGTTACTGATATCCGTAATTTTACTGGAATGTGTGAAAAATATAATCCTGAACAGATTACGGATTTATTGAATAAACATTTTGCTTTCATGACAAAAATATTTTCTGCTAATAGAGGCCGTATTTATAAGTATATTGGTGATGCCATTGAAGTTGTATTTTCTGATAATGATGATTTTGAAAAGAACTCAACAGAAAGAGCATTTATTGCTGCTATTGAAATGCTTAATACATTAAGAGAAATAAATCTTGAACGCAAAAAGAAAAATCTTTTTGAATATAAAATAGGGATAGGTTTATGTTACAGCACTATGTCATCTGGCTCAATAGGTAGTATTGACACAAGGTTAGATTATGCAATTCTTGGTGATGCCTTAAAAAATGCAGCAAAATTAGAAAGTTTTTCAAAGCTTAATCCTGAATTGCCATTGATTGTCGATGGGCAGTTTATCTCAATATTTAATAAGAATTTTAAAAATATTAGCTTTTCTTTAATTAAGAAAGAAAATGGATTAGAGGGCTTTAAAATACAAAATTTAACTTTAGATAATCTTTTGAAACTAATAAATGTCTGTAAATTTACGGATTCTGACGAAATAGAGTTTTGGGGAAATAAAAATAATACCTCAGAGATAGGTGAGTCTCAGGTTGAATCTTTTGAAATCAAGGAGTCTATACCATTTTGGGAAAAATTTGTATCTGGATTTATTTTTATTATATTTTTTATTGTTGTGTTGTTTACGGGTTTTCATTTTGTTGATAAAACAGAAATAGAATCTAAAAAACTAGAATTCATAACAAATAGCCAAAGAACATTAGAGCAGATTCGTTGTGATGATTATGGAAAAATAGCTTTTGATAATAAATGTAGAACAATTGCTAAGAGTTTACAGGATAAAATTAACCTATTAAAAACAGATGAAATGCTATCTGATGATATGATAATCAGAGCATTAGATGATTCTTATAAATCGGATAACAGTATTATTGGACTTGGTCTAAATAAGGTATTTGTTAGAATTGGTGATGTCACAGATTGTAAAAAACTAATAACTAATTTTGAAGCTTTTTTTGATACTTTACCTATTTACCCTATTGCTATTTCTGGTTATACAAAAGAAGAGACAAAAAAAATTAGTGATACAGTAAAAATACTTTTTATAAAAGAAAAATACTCTGATTTCGCGTATGAAGCGATAAGTGATTATGAAGGTTTCATTGATATACTGCCTATATATCCGCAATTTAATAGAAGTTATATAAAACAATTTATTGAAAAATCAAAAGCTACTATAGTTTCAAGTTTGAAAAAAGAATTTTTGCGTTTTCTGAGAGATAATTATGGAGAGCCTTGTAGAGAAGTTTTTGGTGATAAAGTAACTGTATTTTTACTTAATTATGATTTGCAAAATGGTATTAGAGAAGCAACAATAAAAAACGAAGACTGTTTTTTATTTAATTTAGATTATTATACCAATAAAAATAAAATTGGTTATCTGTTTTTGTCTATGTCTGTAAAAAATGCATATAATTCTGTTCCTTTAATTCTTAGTTCTTATTTCAAAAAAGAAGAAAATGTTATCGCTATAAATCAAAAGAATGGAGAATGTTTTTTTTCCGATAATATTCCATTGTTTATAAAAGAAAAAGTAAATCAAATATGTTTCGATAATCATAAAATTAAAACTGAAAAAAGAGAATTTCCAATTAAAGATTATTTAAGTTCTTTAAATGATATTATTTATGACGATGAAAGCAAAGATAATAATAACGGTGAAATTAAAATTAATAATGATATTTATGATATTTTCATTTTTGAATTAAACTACAAAGAAAAATACAAAAAAGTTTTCAAATATTTTTTGATTTTGTTTGTTGGTATATTACTGTTATATGTCTTTGTTAATACTATTAAAGGAACTAGTATAATTACTCATTCTATTCCAGCAAAGTTGTGGCTGACCTTGCTAATTGTTGCTGTAATTCCTATTTTAACAGTTTTCTTTGTTTTCTCTCTTTATCTTAATGAGTATTTGTCTGTTGAAAAATCACAGAAAAGAGGAGAAATGCAGCGTCTAATGACCAATTTTGAAGGGAAAAAGGAATTTTCTTATCCCTTGGTTTGGCATGACATTAAAAGAAATTATTCTTCTGATGCTTTAGATAGCTATATAAGAATTTTAAATAATAAATCAAATTCCAATGATTCTAGAAAAAAAGCCTTAAAAGATTTAAGAAAATATTTTCAAATAATGATTGAAAATAATAATAAACGTGCGAAAGAAGAACAGGTTTCAAAAGATATTATTAGTTGTCATATTTCAAATGTTTCAATTAGTGGTAAGGCTGGTTGGAGTTTCTGTTCGTCTGATAATGAAAATGAAGATTCTATTGAAGATAAAAAAATGGATTTTGAGTCTTTTGAAAAAAGAGAACAGGAAAATACAGGAAAGTTCCAATCATCTTCAAATACTGTTACATATTTAGATGACTATGTTGGCGGTCAAGATGATACTTTTGGTATTATGCTTAAGATGGTTGTGAAGTTTCTTATGAACAGGCAGAGTGGAGGGAATGCTGCCCCTAAATCTTTAAAAGATACTGCTGCTGATGAAATTGCTATAGGAACTAGTCTCGAAATTGTTAAGGCCTTTTTTGGTGAAGATACTTTCATTAAAATTTCTCATGGAATAAATATTCCAATAATATTAAATATAGGTTTTGGTAAATTCGGTCTAATGATTTCTTCTTATCCTAACTTTAAGAATCCAGAGGCAGTTTTTGTTTGGCTTGTAATTATTGAAACTATTGATTATCTTAAAGATATTCAAGATAAAATTGAAACTGATATAAAAATATTTATAAATGAAAGTTTCAGATATGGGACAGTTGCTGAAAAGACCAAAGATAACAATTTGAGAATTCCTCTTGGAAAATATATGTCCTGGTTGTCTAGTTCGTTTCTTCCTATTTCAACTAGTATAAAATTAAATGATGACAATTATTTAGTTGAATGTGCACCTGCCTTAACTCAAATTAATTCGATTTTTGTGATGTTAGCTTCTGAAAAAGATATTAATGATAAAGTAAATAATAAGGTTTATATCTTTTGTGTTCTACTGATTATTTCTTTAACTATAATAATTATTACTACCAAAAATATTGCTGATGATATTATTAATCCTGTTAAAGCTTTGATTATTGGAATTAAAGAGGTTAACAGAGAAAACTTTTCTTTTAGAATAAACTCTGATAGAACAGATGAATTAGGTGCTTTATGTTTATCTTTCGATAGAATGATAAAAGGTCTTGATGAAAAGCGTATGATGAGTCATATGCTTTCTAAAACAGCTAGAATGGTTACTTTAGATGAAAGAACAGTAACATCTGCTAAGACAGATGCTGTATTGCTGTATATCGGCATTCCGGAATTCTCAAAAGTTATGGAAAGTCTTGGAAATTATGAAGTATTTGGTTTGCTTAAGAAGCATACTTCCGTAATGGCTGGTATAATAATGGAAGAAGGCGGAGAAGTGGATAAAATTATTGGTGAGAAAATGCTTGCTGTTTTCAGAGTAAATAATAATAAATCTGAAGTAGCTTTAGCAGCTTATAGAGTTGTAAAGCGAATGTTGGATCTTGAAAGAACAAATCAGTTATCTTTTTCTATCGCTATAGGTTTAAATTATGGTAATGTAATTAATGGGTTTCTTGGTGTAGGGAACAAACGTGACTTTACAGTAATTGGAGATCCTGTTAATGTTTCTGCAAGAATAGAAAGCTTAGCAGAATGCTTAGAAAATAATAGATGTGTTATATCTGAAACTTTTTATAAGCTTGTTAATAATACTGTGAATGCTACCGTATATGGTGAAGTTGAATTAAAAGGTAAATCTCAGCCAATGAAAGTTTATCAGTTATCTTGATATATGAAAAAAGACAGTTATACAGAAAAATATAATATAATACTTATTATATTATTCTTTATAATTCCTTTGGCTGCTATTAATCTTGGCTATTATTTTTTTGCTGATATTAATGACCGTTTTGAACGCAAAAAACAAGAAAGACAAGCCGTTCATGAGGCAGAGTTGCTTGGGGTTGAAGCCGATTTTAGTAATCAGTTTTCTTTACTGTTCAGCAAATTTTTAGATGTATTAAAAAGTTATTCTAAGATAGATGTAATAAAAACAAAGTCTTTAATTAACATTTTAGATCAAAATGTTAATAAAATATTTGAATCACCTTTCCCAAAATATTCTCTATATGTTTTTAAGATTGATTCAAATTCTCATCATTCATTAATGCTTTATTCAAAAGGAGATATTAAGGGTGGAAAAAAAGGACTTTCTCTGGCCTTCGATTATCTCTTCGAAACTAGCCAGAATAGGAATGATAAAAACGATAAAAATGAAACTTTTGCAAGAAATCTGCTTGGTCATTATACAAAAATTGAAGCAATAGCAAAACAATTAAGAGGAATGCCTGTAAATATTAATTACAATAATAATTTCTCTTTGTTTATTTGGGATTATTTTATAGATAAAAACAAAAATGTTTATGGAAGCTTTTTAATTTGTGATGAATTAGAGAATCAGGCTGAGCATGGACGTCGGCTTGCATTAAAAAATTTGAGGTCTAGAGGAAAAGCTATCGGTGCTTTTCTGCCTATTTACAAAGAATACGGCAAAGCAGAAATGCAATATCCATTAGAAAATTCGCCGAAATTTAAAGAATGGGCTGATTTAATAACAATTCAAAAAGAAGAAGATTTGGAGTTTTGGTTGAAGAATAGTTTGCCTCAAGCTGTTCCTTTGGAAAATTATTCTGCCTTCTGTCATTTGGAAAGAGGATCTTCTCACATTGCTGTAGTTCTTGTTAAATCAATAAAGAGTGTTGTTTGTCCAAAATGGTTAATTGCTACTAATATTTTATTATTTTTAATACTTTCTTTGATTATTTACATTGGTGTGTGTTTTGGATATTGGCCAAAAATTAATTTAACAGTAAGATTCTCGTTAATGTATGTTTTGGCGGCTGTTTTACCTTTAAGCTTATTATTTGTAGTAACTTATGGTTATTTGGTCAAATTTGAAAACACTTCTGAAAATAAGGTTATATCTGAACTTCAATCTGCTTTGAAGTCTTTTGATTCTGAAAAAACAGCTATAGTTCAAGAATATAGAAAGGCTTTTATAAAAGCACTAAACGATGAAAAAATGATTAATCTGATAAATGAGAGAGGCATTGAAGATGAGGCTGTTGCAAAAAGAGTATTAGAAATTTTTGAGAAAGAAAATCATTTGCCTGTTTTAGGTATTAAAATATTAGATGAAGCTGGATATGGGGCATATGCTGAAGGTGGCTCTACTTATTTAGATAATGCTGAGCAAGTAAAGATTTATGATGAAGCAGGCAATGAAACTAGTGTTAAAAGTAGTTCTACTTTGTCTGTAAATGTTAAAAATGTAGTTGATGCCTTTCTTTCAACTCAAGTTAAAATATTGAGAAGAAAAATTGAAGAAGAAGATTCTGATGCTAAAAATTGGATGAAAAATTTTGAGGTTAAAAATAATAATCTGGAATGGGCAAATAAAGGTTATGAAGCTATTACGGGACAGGAGTTAGATAAAGCAATAAGCAAGTATCTTTCCACTCCTATTACTCGTAGAACAGGAGATCTGTTTTCTATTCAAATATTTGATTTTATAAAGATTAATAATAAAACAAGATATATGCTTTTTGTTATTTGGGATGATAAAACCTTGGATGAAAGAATTGTTTGCGATGCTATTAATAAAAATAATTTTCAAAAATATAATTATAGTTTTGCCGGACTTAGAATTAAATCTCAGAAAGCAGAGTCTATCGGTAATAATCTAAGACATGCGTCACGTAAACTTAAGACAGAAATTTTTAATAAAGCAAAACTTGTTTCTTTAGAAAACAAATCTGGGGTTTTTGTTGAAGATAACAATATTATTATGGCAATGCCTTCTTTAAATTTTAAACAGATAGTTTTTATTGGATGGATAGATAAAGCTAATATTGATATCAGTGTTCTTATTAGAAAATTTATTTTTCTGTTTTTGACTGCTTTATCTTTAGTTATTCTTTGGATTTGTATTATCAGATCTGTTTCAGTTTTTTTAAAACCGGTCTCAGCATTAAAAGGCGCATTAGATGAGGTATCTCGAGGAAATCTTCACGTAAGTTTGAATAATTCACCAAATGATGAATTAGGTCAGTTGGCGAATGAGTTTTCAAACATGATTAATGGTTTAAAAGAAAAAGAACGCCTGTCAAAACTAATTTCTGAACAGGCTGTTCAAGCATTGCAAAAGAAAAGCAGTGGGCTTTTGAACGATACAGAAAGTTTTAATGGAGTAGCTTTAGTTTCAGATATCCGTAATTTCACAGGCATGAGTGAACATTATGATCCAGTAGAAATAACTGATTTGCTTAATGAACATTTTGCAGAAATGTCAAAAGTGATATCTGATAATGGCGGTTTAATATATAAATTTATTGGGGATGCAATTGAAGCTGTTTTCCCGGAAAACTCGGATTTCACAGAAACAGCTAAAAAGAGAGCTTTTAACGCTGGCTGTTTAATGATAGCAAAACTTGCTGCGATTAATAAGCGAAGAACAGAACGTAACTTATTTACATATCGTATAGGTGTAGGTCTTTGCTACGGAACTATGTATTCTGGTTCTGTAGGAAGTTTTGAAACAAGACTTGATTACTCAATTCTCGGTGAACCTTTAAAAAAAGCAGCTAAGTATGAAGCTCTTACTATACTAAACCCTTCATTTCCATTAGTAGTTGGAGTTGATATAGCTGATAAACTAGCCTTTTATGGTTTTGACTTTTACAAAATTAATGAAAAAGGTCTAGATTCTTCTGTTTACACTCTAGATGTTAAAAAAAATGAAGATATATTTAATAAACATAACTTATTAAATATTGGAAATAATCTTAATAAAACTAATTCCAATTCTTCTGAATCATCGAAAGATGTAAAGTTTTTTTCTTTGCAGACTGAAAAACGAAGTATATTTAGAAGCAATAATATTGGATTAACATGGCTTGTTGTTTTTATTGTATCTATAATGATTACTTTGGGAGCCAACTTTATATATTTAACTTCTTTTGATGATTTGAAAATAGATTCTGATAAAGAGTGTCTTAGGTTATTTGAGCAGCTTAATTCTAATGAAGTGCTTAAATCTTCCTTTGAAGCACTTTGTTTTGATTTTTATGAAGATCTGTATAATGTGATAAATTCTCAAAATAGTAATAATAATAAAATAGAATTAATAGAGAATATTGCTAAAAAGTATAAAGAATTAAAAAAGCCTATCCCAAAGTTTTGCTGTTTATTGGCAAATACAGATGATAAATCAGGAATGCTTGAAATTTTAAATAAAGGGTTTGAATTAGAAACAGCCAAGGCTATGGCGTCTTATACTTGGTATAAAATTAATGATGATAGTGAAAATCAAGAGAAATATTTAAAGCAAATGTTCGGTGAAGATATTACTAAGTATTCTATTAGGTCTATTTACAATAGGCGTTCGGCTTTTACAACCATAGATGGGCAGGATGTATATCTTGATACAGAAGGCATCTATGATGTAATTCCTTCAGAAAATGGTTTTGGTAACGAACATGACCAACCAGATAAATTAAAAGCTTTTATTTTTTGTGCTATGCCTAAAGATATGCAGAGTGACTATCTAGCAGACTATTATAAGGTTCTTGCAGGAAAGTCTATTTTCTTGGCTTTGAATTTAGATAAAAAATGGGTTTTTTCTGAAAGTTATACTGAAAAAGAAAAAGAATTTCTTAAAGAGAATTATAAAAATATTGATACTTTAGAAAAAGAAAAGGGGTATTTGAGAAAAACAATAGATATCGGAAATAAAACTTGGGATGTATATATTATTAAAAAAGATTTAGCTTTATATTATAGTTCAAAGCTTTGGCTAAACATTATAGTCTTTCTTTCGTCATTATTTTTATTAATTATTTGTGCAGTAATAGCAAAAAAAACTTTTATTTATTCAACTGATTCTGTTGCTGGCAAGCTTAAAACTAATATTGTTACTTTTACTATTCTTCCTTTGATTGTTGTTGGATTCGTTTCATACCTTTATGTAAGTGAAGATTATAATGTAAATAAATCTGAAACTAGATTAAAACTAAATAAACTAATGGATGAAATTGAAAACAAAGAATTATATTATCAGCCTTTATATTTACATTATCTGGATAAGGTTTCTAAATCAGAAGGCATCGTAAAGAGGGCAAATAAAATTAATTCTTGTAAAAACGATGAAGAAAAGCAGTTATTGGTTGCTGAGTTTAATAATTATTTACAAAAAAATGTTGTAGGTGCTGGAAAAAATACTTTTGAAGTAGATCCATTCTTTTTCATTAGCGAAGTTATTGTTTCTGGTAAAAATGATTGGACTTCTTCTATAAGAAAACCAGAATGGGCCGAAGAAACAAGTAATGACACCAGTTTAAGTGAAACCGGAAAATTCATTTCAACAATTGGGAAAACATTGTATTTAAATAATGAGTCACTAAAAGCAGCTGTTGGTAATGAAATGAGTGAAAATCTGGTAGATACTTTAGCATCACTTTTTGGTGCTGAATTTGCAATCAAATTTACAAATTCTCCTAAGGAATTGGTGTTATTTAGCGCTTCATTTGCAACTATCGGTTTTTACACTTCACCAATGCCTTTTTCAAATAAAGTTGATTACATTTTGCAGGCGTTTTTATTTTTCAAAAATGAATTCAAACCCCATATCTGCGAATTAAAAAATAATGATAAAATTTCCTTGGTAAAACATTATAAGACAGGCTCTAAAGATGAGAAGCTATTTTGCTTTTATTCACCTAATGTTCTTGTAGGTGAATATTTTTTCTATAATAATAGCCATTATCCTAATCCCAAAGAAGAACTTCATACTGTAAAAGAATTAGGCTTAGCTTCATCTTGGATAAATTCAAGCTTTGTTCCTGTATCTAGAACAATAAACCTTTTCGGAACTCATTTACTTGAAGCTCGTAAAGGAAACATTATTGCTGATAATGTTTATGCTGCTATTTCATCTGAAGTTCCTATCAGAGAAAAAGCTTATTTATCTCTGATAGGATTTGGATCTATTATCATAGTTTCTTTAATTATGATTTATTGTATAGCTCAAAATATTATTTTAGATTTGCTTGCACCAATAACAAAACTAATAGATGGAGCTAAATCTGCAGCTAGAGAAGATTATTCCTTTAGAGCCAATTTTATTAGAAAAGATGAACTTGGAATATTGTGCGAGTCTTTTGATAAAATGATGAAGGGCTTAGAAGAAAAACAACTTATGAATAGAATGGTTTCTAAAACTGCTCTTAAAGTTAGTGCTAATGTGGCAGATGTAGAAAGTAAAAAGATCAATGTTGTTCTTCTCTATGTTTCTGTTCCTGGTTTTGATAAAATCATGAAAACTACACCAATTTTTGAATTATTTACTGCTCTAAGAAAGCAAGTTGCGGATATTTCTGAGATAGTAATCAATAATGGTGGTGATATAGATAAGATAATGGGTGAAAAGATGTTGATTGCTTTTCATATAAACGATAAGAATCCTGAGGATATTGCTGTTCAGGCTTGTAAGGTTGCTCATATGATTGAAAGCAGCGATAAACTTAGCTTTAAAGTCTCTGTAGGCGTTAACTATGGACAGGTAATATCTGGATTTCTTGGCGTTGGTGAAAAAAGAGATTTCACTATCATAGGTGACCCGGTAAATGTTGCTGCAAGAATTGCTGTTTTTGGTGAAAAACTTGATAAAGATAAATGTTTGATTTCTGAATCAATTTATTATTATATTAATAGTTATATAAAAGCAGATCTCTATGGTGAAGTCGAATTAAAAGGTAAATCTCAAGCGATGAAGGTTTATCAGATAGTATAAAAATGAACATCAAATCTTCTTTCGAAAGATATTATGTAATTCTGATCATTTTATTTTTTGTTATGCCTATAATATCTTTAGATTTAAGCTATTATAGCCTATCTGTTTTAAATTATAAAAAGCTGGTAAAAGAACAGATAAAAAAAGCAAATAACGAAGCAGAAACTCTAGCATCAGAAAGTGATTTCAGTAAAGAATTCGCTATGCTTTACAGAGATTTCTTTAATTCGGCGAAAGATTTTGTGGATAAGTCTGAAAATAAGACCAGTTTATCTGAATTTACTGATTGCTTAGAAAAGAATGCAAACAGTGTTTTTAGAAGTCCGTTTCCTGAATACAATCTGTATTTTTTTAAATTATCTACCGGTGCTTTGGAGTCAGAACTCGTTTTCTATAAAGGTAGTTTGAAAAGTGGCAAAAAAGCTTTATGTAAGGCATTTGACGCTCTTTATGCTGTTAATACTGGTATTGCTGACGCGGATAAAGAAAAAAGCAACAAGTTTGTTCAAAGATTGATTGGAAAGTATTCTAGTATTGAAGTTGTTGCCAAAGAAATGTTAGGAATAACAACTCATACTAATGGTATTCATAATTGTTCATGGTTTATATGGGATTATTTTTCTGACGAAAATAAAAATGATGTTTATGGCTGTATTTTATTATGTGATGAAATAGATAATTATGCAGAAAAAGGCCGATTGCTTGCTCTTGAAAGATTAAAAAAAAGAGGTTTTGCTGCAACAGGGGCTTTTATCCCTGTTTATAAGGATTTTGGTAAGGCTAATATTTTGCCACCTCTTGATAAGTCTGAAGTTTTTAAGTCGTTTGCAGATAAACTAACAATAAAAGATGAAAAAGATTATTTTAGATATATAAAAGAACCACTGCCTCAAGGAATAGAATTAGGCAATTATTCCGCTTACTGTTTTTTAGATAGAGGAGCTTCACATATTGCTGTTGTTTTAATTAAAACCTTAAAAGCTTTCCCTTATCCTAAGTGGTTGATTTTTGTTAATTTATTGTTTGGTTTTTTGTTGTCTATTATTCTTTATTGTGGAATAGTCTTTGGAAAATGGCCTCAGATTAATTTATCGCTAAGGTTTGCGCTTGCCTATTTTTTGGCTTCAGTTATTCCTATAAGTATGCTTTGTGTTACTGCTTATGCTTATTTGAATCAATATCAAAATAATCGTATTAATCAAGAATCTAGTGACTTATTGATATCTCTTAAATCATTAGATACGGCAAAACTTGAATTAGTTAAGCAGTATAGAGCAACTTTTTCAAAAGCAAAAGAAGACCCGGAATTTATAGACTTAATAAATAAAAAAGGAATAGAAGATGAGTCTGTTGCAAAAAAAATAGTAGATATTTTTGAACCTCCGGATTCAGAAAATGCTTTACCAATTTTAGGAGTAAAGATTTTAGATAAAGATGGTAAAGGTGCTTTCATCGAAAGAAAAAATAATACTGATAATATAAATATCAAAGCTGTTATGACGGCTTTCCTTCCAACGATGATTACTTTGTTGAGAGAAGAATTAAAAATTGTTTATCCAGATATTATTCTAAATGAATTAGATTTTAAAGACACAGAACAAGATTTGGCAAATAAAGCTTATTCTTCAATTACAGGAACTTCTTTTGATAAAGATTTAAATAAGCTTTTTGGCTTTCCTATTTATAGAAAAAACGGTGATTTCTGTTCTTACTTTATTTTTGATTTGATAAAGATAGATGGAAATATTAAATATATGCTATTTGTAGTTTGGGATGATAAAGCCTTAGATGATAAGGTAATCAATAGTAAATTTCAAGATAATAGCCTTAATAATATTAATCAGAATTTCTTGGCATACCGTGTAAAAGGGCAAAATGTTAGATTTATCGGTAAAAAAACAAGACATGCATCAGAAAAATTCTTAAAAGAAGATGCTTCTAATTGGGCTAGAGAAATTTCAGATAGTAAAAAAATAACTACTTTTGAAGATGAAGAACGCATAATAGCAGTTATGCCTTCATTGAATTTCAGCCAAACAGTTTTTGTTGGTTGGATAGATAAATTTGCTATTACAGAAGATATCAATAATAGGCGATTTGTCTTTTTGAGATTGATTTTATTCTCTTTAATCATTCTTTTTGTTTGTAGTATAAGATCCTCATCGGTTTTTCTAAAACCTATTTCTTCATTAAAAGAAGCATTAAAAGAAGTTTCGAATGGAAATTTGAATATTGATTTTAAAGATAGTACAAAAGACGAATTAGGGCAGCTTTCCAATGAATTTTCAAATATGATATCTGAGCTTAAAGAAAAAGAACGTCTTTCTAAGCTTATTTCTGATCAAGCTGTTCAGGCACTTCAGAAAAAAAGTAGTGAATTACTGAATAATACAGAAACATTTGATGGGGTTGCACTAGTATCAGATATTCGTAATTTCACAGGCATGAGCGAGCAGTATGACCCAGTAATGATTACTGAATTACTTAACGAACATTTTGCTGAAATGGCAAAAATAATATCAGAAAATGGCGGACTTATATATAAGTTTATTGGAGATGCTATTGAAGCTGTTTTCCCAGAAAAGGAAGAATATGATTACTCTGCTTCTGAAAGAGCATTTAAAGCCGGTTGCATGATGATTTCTAAATTGGCTGTAATTAATTCTCACCGTAAAAAAAGAAAACTATTTTCCTATAAAATCGGGGTCGGTCTTTGTTATGGAACAATGTTTTCAGGCACAGTTGGAAGCTTTGAAACTAGACTTGATTATTCTATTCTTGGCGATCCTTTAAAAAAAGCTGCGAAATATGAGGCTCTTTCTATTCAAAGTCCTCAGTTCCCACTAGTGATAGGAGAAGAAATCGCTGAACAAATAGCAGCAAATGGTATTAATTTTTTAAAGATTGACAGTAAAGGAAATGATTTTAATGTTTATGTTTTAAAAGATATAAACAACAATATAAAAGATGATGCTTCTTCTGATTCTATTAAAATAAAAAAATCTGAAAATAAAATAGAAGATATTAAATTATTCTCTATTTCAAATCAATTCCTTTTGAAAGAAAGAATCAAGGAGATATTATTAAACTCATTTATTATTATATTTATTTCTCTTTTTATAACTTTGGGAGTAAATACAGTATATTTTACTAAATATAAAGATTTAAAAACTCACTCAGATAAGGAGTGCTCCAGATTAGAAAACCAGTTAAAATGCGATGAATTATTAAGGTCTGCATTTGATACCCTTTGTTTCGATTTCTATGAAGATATTTATAAAATTTTAAATTCGGAAGACAATTCTATAGATTTCAGGCAAAAAATAAAAAAGGTTGCAGACAAATATGAAAAACTAAATATTCCAATTCCAAAATACTATTGTTGTCTGTATGATTATGACAATAACCGTAAAATAAAAGAAGTGTCAGCAAAAGATTTTTCCGATGAAACCATCAATAATCTTAATGATTATGCTTTAAGTTTTATTACAAAAGGTGATAAAGATTTAAAACTCAAGTTATTATTCGGGAATACGGTGGATAGTTTCAATATGAATTCTTTTTATTATAGACGCTCTGGATTAGCAACGATTGATAAAGAAAACATGCTGATTAACACAGATAGAATCGTCAGTAAAGATAAGAAAAAAATATTAGCATATATTTTGTGTGCAATGCCGCAAAAATATGATAAATCTAAATTGATTAACTATTATACTTTATTAGCAGGAAATAATTTATTGTTGGCTATAAAAGCCAAAAATGGATGGTATTTTTCTCGATCTTTTCCACAAAAAGAGAAATTGTTTCTACAAAATACATTAGATAAAAATGCAGTTCATAACAAAGGTTATTATGTTGGAAATTTTGAAACAAATAACGAATACTATGAATTTTATGCAATCACTAAAGAATTGTCTGTTAATAATTTTTCCATATTTTTAGTAGATAATATAGTTTTAGTTTTTTCTTTAATTTTCGGGGTTATAATAATAGGAATAATAAGAAGAAAAATATTTTCTTTTAGCTCGTCAATAGCAAGCAAATTAATAATAGATATTGGTATTTCTGCTTTATTACCTTTATTAACTGTTTGTTGTCTTATTTATCTTTATATTAATGAAGACTTAAATGTTAGAAAAGCTGAAACTATTTTAGATTTAAAAAATTTAATTGATGATACAGAACGAAAAGAATTATATTGCAATCCTTTATGCGAAAATTATTTTAAAAATCTTCCTAATATTGATGAAATTAAAAAATATATCAAAGATTTAAATAATAAAGAAAATAAGAATAAAAATAAATCAATAAACGATTTCTCAGATTATCTTAAAGCAAATGTCTCAGGATATAATTCTACTGTACATACAAATCTGAAAAAGAAAAAGCCTTTTTATGCAATTAAGGAAATAATTTTTATTGGAAAAGATGGTTGGCTTTCATCGGCTACCGGAGAAAAAAAGGACGACGGCAAAAGAAGATTGTCTGATTTTGGTCTTTTACTTTCAAAAGTTGGTAAGACTATATATTTGAATAAAAATAAAAAAGAAACGGAAAAAATAGATAAACAAGAACTTGAAGCTGAATTAATGACTAATTCCCTTATTAAGACATTAGAATCAGTTTTTGGAAGCGATTATGCTAGTAAAATTGTCAGTTTTCCCAATAATTTTGTTACAGTAGGGGTTTCCTATTCGATAGTAGGTTTTTATGCTTCTGCTTATCCCAATATATATAATCCTGAGTATTTAATTATATCTTTGGTTCTTTTTGATGCAAATTATTTATCAGATATTTGCAATATGAGAAATGATATTGTTCCTTATAAACAGTATATTGCTTCTGGTTCTGTTGGAACTGAAAAATATTGTTTTTACTCTGCAAATATTAGAGTTGGAGAAAGTTTCTTTTTGAACGATAAAGGCGGTTTAATTAATAAAAGAGAAGATTTGAAAACCGTTAAAGAATTGGGGCTCGCTGCATCTTGGATAAATACCAGCTTTGTGCCTATTTCGAGAATGGCGGATATACATGGTAGTCATTTTCTTGAAGCAAGACAGGGAAATTATGTAAAAGATAATGTCTTTGTTGCTGTTGCTTCTGAAAAACCCTTAATAAAAAATGCTGAAGATAATTATAAATATTTTGGTTTAGGTATTCTTTTTATATTGTTATTGATTTATTTCATTACCCAAAGTGTAATAAATGATTTGATTGCACCGGTAAAGCGATTGATTGAAGGGGCTGTATCTGCTTCTAAGGGTATTTATAAGTTTAGGACTCAGTTTAAAAGGGGAGATGAATTAGGTGCTTTATGCGATTCTTTTGACAAGATGATGAAGGGTTTGGAAGAAAAACAACTTATGAATAGAATGGTTTCTAAAACAGCTCTTAAAGTAAGTGCTAATGTTGCTGACGTAGACAGTAAAAAAATCAATGCGGTTTTACTCTATGTATCAGTTCCTTCCTTTGATAAAATAATGAAAAATACACCTATATATGAACTCTTCTCTTCTTTAAGAGAACAAATTGCTGTTATTTCCGAGATCGTAATAAATAATGGTGGCGATATCGATAAAATTATGGGTGAAAAAATGCTGATTGCTTTCCATATTGGAGACAGGAATCCTGAAGATGTTGCTGTTTTAGCTTGTAAAGTAGCACATATGATTGAGGGAAGCGAAAAACTAAGTTATAAGGTTTCTGTAGGCGTAAATTATGGACAGGTAATTTCAGGGTTCCTTGGAGTAGGAGAAAAACGTGATTTTACTATTATTGGTGACCCGGTTAATGTTTCTGCCCGTATTGCTGTTTTGGGCGAAAAGTTAGAAAAAGATAATTGTTTGATTTCTGAAACGATTTATTATTATATTAGTAAACATATTAAAGCAAATCTCTATGGAGAAGTTGAATTAAAGGGTAAATCTCAGCCGATGAAGGTTTATCAGTTATCTTAAGTTATGCAGAATAGCCAATATAAAGAAAAAAATAATATAATACTCATTATCTTATTATTTGTTATTCCTTTATTAGCTATTAATATTAGTTTTTATTGGCATGCTTATATTAATTATGAACTAAAAGTGAAGGAACAAGAAAAAAACGCTCTGCATGAAGCAGAAATTCTTTCTTCTGAAGCCGATTTTTCTTATCAGTTTTCTAAATTATTCAAAGATTTTTTTGAAATATTAAAAAATGATACGAAAATTGATTTTAAAGGAAAAGGTCATTTTATTAGTAATTTAGAACAAAACGCTAATAAGATTTTTGGGTTTCCTTTTCCAAAATACAGCCTTTATGTTTTTAAAAAATCTTCAAATTCTTCTTCCGAACTCTTTTATTCTAAAGGTGAAATAAAAGGCGGAGCTAAGGGATTGTGTTTTGCTTTTGATTATTTCGTAAATTTAAATTCTAATAAAGATAGTAAAAAAGAAAAAAATGATAAAAATCTATCTTTTGCGAGAAAATTATTTGGTCAATTTACAAATTTAGAAACTTTGGTAAAGGAATTAAGGGGACAAACAACTAATACTAATGATGGAAAAACTTTTTCTTTCTTTATATGGGATTATTTTAAGACTGTAGATAATAACCTGTGGGGATGTTTTTTATTTTGCGATGAACTGGAGAATTATTCCGATAGTGGACGATTACTTGCCTTAAAAAATTTAAGGTCTAGAGGACAAGCTGTTGGCGCATTTTTACCGGTTTATAAGGATTATGGCAAAGCTGTAATTCCAAAGCCTTTGGCAAAATTTGAACCCTTTATGACTTGGGCTGAAGGTATAACTATTCAAGAAGGTAAAGATCTTGAAAAATGGTTAAAAGAAAGTATGCCAAAAGGAGAAACCTTAGGTAATTATTCTGTATTTTGCCATTTGAAGAGAAGTGCTTCTCATATTGCTGTGGTATTGATAAAATCTATTAAAAAAATAACCTGGCCTAAGTTGTTGATTTTTATCAATACTTTATTGATTCTAATTCTTTGTTTGATTCTTTCTTATGGATTGGGTTTTGATTATTGGCCTCAGATTAGTTTAACAACAAGATTTATACTATCCTATATTCTTGCTTCAATTCTGCCTGTAAGTCTTTTGTTTATTGCATCTTATGGATATATGCTTCGATATGAAAATACATCTGTTACTAAGGCCGTATTTGATTTACAAATGCTTTTAAAAGCAATTGATGACAAAAAGTCTGCTATAATCAAAGAATACGTTGCTGCCTTTTCTAAGGCAATAAATGATGAAAAGTTTGTTGAACTTATAAATAAAAATGGCATAGAAGACATTGAGGTCGCCAAATATGTTTTAAATATTTTTGAAGGTAATTCTAATAATTATCTGCCGGTTTTAGGAATTAAAATTCTTGATGAATCTGGAAATGGAGCATTTATTAAGGGCAGTGCTTTAAGTGATATTAATGTTGAAGTTTTGTTTAAGTCTTTCCTTTCAGGGCAAGTTGATATTTTAAGGAGTAAGATGATAGAGGAAGACCCAGATGCTGCATGTAATATGAAGCCTTATGAGGCTAAAGATAATAATGAAGACTTAGCTAATAAAGCCTATGAAACAATAACTGGTCATCAATTATCTGAGAGTTTGAACAGGCACTTGTCTATACCCATTTTTAGAAAAAGCAGCAATTTAAATTCTTTGCAGATTTTTGATTTTATAAGAATTAACGGAAAAGCTAAATACATGCTTTTTGTTATATGGGATGATAAAACTCTTGATGAGGATATTGTAAAAAAGTCATTTAATGATTATGCATATAAATATTTAAATCATCGTTTTGCTGGTTTTAAAATTAAAGGACATAACATTGACCCTGTAGGTGTTACACGTCATGGTTCACAAAAGTTTTTGTCTAGAATAAAAGAAATAGCAAAACTTGTTTCTCTAGGTAACAAATCTAATGTATTTACGGAAGAAAACAATATTTTATTGGCAATGCCAGCTTTAAATTTTGAGAATATAGTTTTTGTCGGCTGGATAGATAAAACAAATATTAATCTAGATGTTTGGTTTAGAAAAAAAATTTTATTATTTTTGGGCATTGTTTCAATAATAATACTTTTAATTTGCAGTTTCAGGTCTGCTTCTGTTTTCTTGAAGCCTGTTACTTCTTTAAAAAAAGGTTTAGATGAAGTCACTAAGGGAAATTTGAATGTAAGTTTTAACAATATTCCTAACGATGAATTAGGACAATTGTCAGAAGAATACACTAATATGATTAGTGGGTTAAGGGAAAAAGAACGCCTTTCTAGATTGATATCAGATCAGGCTGTTCTTGCTCTGCAAAAAAACAGCAATGCTCTTCTGGATGATACAGAAACATTTGATGGAGTTGCATTAGTATCGGATATTCGTAATTTCACTGGTATGAGTGAACAATATGACCCGGTAATTATTACTGAACTGCTTAATGAGCATTTTGCAGAAATGGCAAAAATAATATCTGATAATGGTGGTCTCATATATAAGTTTATTGGTGATGCTATAGAAGCGGTTTTCCCTGAAAAAGAAGAATATGAAAATGATGCTTCTGAACGAGCTTTTAAAGCGGCTTGTCAAATGATTTTAAAACTTGATTTAATAAATAAGAAACGAATAAATAAAAACTTGTTCACTTATCGAATTGGGGTTGGGCTTTGCTATGGAACAATGTTTTCGGGAACCGTAGGTAGCTTTGATACAAGATTAGATTATTCAATTCTTGGTGATCCTTTAAAGAAGGCTGCAAAATTCGAAGCTTTAACTATAAATAATCCTTCGTTCCCATTAGTAGTTTGTAATGAAATTGCTGATAAAATTGCTCGTTATGGGGTTGGCTTTAAAACAATAGAACCTAAAAATCATGAGTTTACTGTTTATTCCATTGATTTGGCAATTAATAAAGAAGCATTGATTAAGCTCGGAATAGTTCCTGATGAAATAAAAAAACAGCAGGAAATGGTTTCTAAGAATTCTAATCAACCTGAAAATTTGTTGGAATTTTCTTTACAATCTTTGTCTAATAACATAATTAAAAGAAAGAACAATATTTTAATTACTTTTGTTCTATTATTTGTTTCTTTTTTTATTACTATATGCATGAATTTAATTTATTCAGCAGATTATGACAGTCTTAAAACCGAGTCAAATAAAGAAGTATCTAGATTGATAGTTCAATTAAATAGTAATGAAGTATTTAAATCTTCTTTTGAAACTTTATGTGCTGAACTATATGAAGATTTGAATCAGACTTTATGTTCAAAAAATAAAGTTAAAGGTGATATAAAATTAATAGAAGAAGTTTTTGATAAATATGAAAAAATGGGCAGACCAATTCCTATGTATTGTTGCTGCTTGTTTGATAATAAAATGCCATATGGTTTGAAAGATGTTGTTTATAAAGGATTTTCTTCAAAAACCTCTGATTTGATAAAAAAATATTCGTTAGTTTCTGTTAATGAAAAAAGAAATAAAGAGGCAAGAAAAGAAATATTGAAATATATAATTGGTGAAAAAACAGATTTATATTCAATGAGAAGCCTATACTTCAGACGTTCTGCACTAGCTACGATAGAAAATCAAGATACTTATTTAAATACTAATTTTATATATGATAAAAATAAGAAAAAAATACTTGCTTTCATATTTTGCGCTATCCCTACTGATATAAAAATTGATAATTTGGTTAATTATTATAAAGATTTAGCTGATAAACAGACTTTGTTAGCTTTTAATAATAATAATGAATGGCATTTTTCAAATGCTTTTTCCGAAAAAGAAAAATCTTATCTTATTCAAAATCATAAAAATAAGAATCTTTTGTCTGAAAAAGGCTATTTGTTAGATTCTTTAAAAATCGGTAATAAAAGTTGGGATATATATGCAGTTAAGAAAGTATTAATTACTTATAATCAGCCTGGTTTATTGTTTAATATAACTATTTTTATTTTTTCTGTTTTTTTCTTTTTAATATTTGCATTATTAATTAAAAAATTTTTTCTTTACAATGATGATTCTCTTATTTCTAAGCTAAGTATAAATATTATCATTTCTACAATTCTTCCTCTAATTATTGTTTGTTTTGTTTCTTATCTTTATGTTAATGAAGATTATTCTGTTAATAAAACCGATACTAGATTGAAATTGAATTCTTTGTTAGATGAACTTGAAAGTAAAGATTATTATTATCATCCTCTCTGCGCTTCTTATTTGGAAAAAGCTTCAAAATCATATCACATTAAAGATTTAATCAAAAAATTTAATTCTTCTGTTAATGAAAAAGAGAAAAAGAAAAATATAAAAAAAATTAAAGAATACTTAGATAAAAATATTTGCGGAAATCATAAAAATAAGTTTGATATAGACTCTTATTACAGAATAATAGAAACTATTATTGTTGGTCGTGGTGATTGGCTAATTTCTAGATGTGAAAAAAATTTGCATAAAGATAGAGATAAATTGACAGATCTAGGGAAAATTATTGCTGAAATTGGTAAAATTGTATTTCTAAAACGTGATGAATCTTCAACTCAAGCAGTTAAAAAAGCTATGGTTGTCGAAAAATTGCTTGAAACTTTGCAATCTGTTTTCGGAGGAGAACTAACTAATAGAATTATTAATTTCCCCAATAGTTTAATTTTTACAACCTCTTCTTTTACAACTGTTGCTATTTATATGGTTCCTGTCCCTTCAAATTATGATCCTGATTACGTTGTGATTTCCTGGGTTTTCTTTAATAATGAACTTCTTCCTCGTGCTTGTGAACTTAAAAATAATGAAAAAACATCTTTGCAAGAGCATTTTATAACAGGTTCAAAAGACAAAAAGTTATTCTGTTTCTATTCACCCAATATTAATGTTGGGGAATATTACTTTTATGATGATGGAAATATTATTAATGAAAAAGAAGAGCTTCAGACTGTAAAAGAATTGGGTCTAGCTTCGTTTTGGATCAATTCAAGCTTTGTTCCTGTTTCAAGGACAATAGATTTACATGGAACCCATTACCTTGAGGCTCGTCAGGGAAGCATTATCAAGGATAATGATTTTGTCGCTCTTGCTTCAGAAATACCATTAAAGAGAGAAGCAGTAAAGATTTTTTATATATTTATGTCTGTAATTTTATTCTCGGTTATAATGATTATTTTTATAGCACAAAGTACAATATCTGATTTGCTTGCTCCTGTAAAAATGCTGATGAACGGGGCAAAGTCTGCTGCAAAAGAAATTTATTCATTTAGAACTGATTTTAAACGAGGCGATGAACTAGGTGCTCTATGTGAGTCTTTTGATAAAATGATGAAGGGCTTAGAAGAAAAGCAGTTAATGAACAGAATGGTTTCTAAAACTGCTCTGAAAGTAAGTGCAAATGTTTCTGATGTAGATAGCAGAAAAATAAATGTTGTTTTGCTTTATATTACAGTACCAGGCTTTGATTTAATAATGAAGGATACACCTGTTTATAAATTATTTACTTTGCTTAGAAAACAAGTGGCGGCAATAGCAGAAACTGTTATCAATAACGGTGGAGATATTGATAAGATTATGGGTGAAAAAATGCTGATTGCTTTTCATATTGGTGAAAAGAATCATGAAGAAGTGGCTACCTTAGCATGTAATGTTGCTCATATGATTGAAACTTCTGATAAAATAAGTTTTAAAGTCTCTGTTGGGGTAAATTATGGGCAAGTTATTTCAGGTTTCCTTGGGGTAGGTGATAAGCGAGACTTTACTATTATTGGTGACCCTGTTAATGTTGCTGCTCGTATCGCTGTTTTCGCTGAAAAATTGAACGGAAACAGAGTCGTTGTTTCCGAAAACATAAAAGAATTAATTCAAGACAATATTAGAGCAGAAGAATATGGTGAAGTTGCTTTAAAAGGCAAAAGTTTGCCTCTGAAAGTTTTTAGGATTATTTAGATTTTGGCTCTTTTTTGATACTAACTAATAGCTTTTATATCTATAAAAATTGTGTTAAACTGATAAAAAATATAGCGAATGGAATTAATAAATGACTACTAGTGCTAAGAGAGTTAATTTCTTTAAAAGCATAAAGTTTAAAGCATGGCTGGGAATCTTTACTTTAACGATTTTGCCTTTGGTTTTATTTGGGTTGTATGCTTTTGATTTGTTGGGAAATGTTTCAAGAGATATACTTATAAAAGGAAACATTCAAGCTTTTCAGCAAGTTAAATTAGAAATAAGTGAGTTTATTTCTAAATTTGATGAATTGACACATTTCCTTGCAAAAAATGATTGCTTTGTCAAATCTGATATGCATGAATTAGCGCTAAAAGCTTTAAGACAAATTGATCAATCATATGAAGGGGTTGAACATGTTGTTTGGGTTGATTCCAAAGGAACTATAAAAGCTCATTCTAAGCCCGATTCTAATTCGTATAAAAAATTGAATTCAGTAGAAGAAGCCTTAGCTAAATCTAATAAACAGACATTTTCTTATTCTCCTGGTTGTTTTTATATTAAAGCCAAAATATCTGATTCCCCTGATTCTGATTCTATTATTTCTGCAATATCTTTTATAAAGCTACGTAAAACTATTGAAGGTCTAACTTTTGGTTCTAATTACAAATACTACTTAGTGACTGAAAGTGGTGAAAATATTCTTGATCAGAATGATTTTCCGCGCAATGAAATTGCAGATATAATGGATAGACCTTGTGGAGCATATGATTTGTTGCCTGAATCAAATAAAGGCTCTCCCAAAATAGTTATATCTTTACCCATTTTAAACTATGGTTTGAAAATTTTTATTTTTCAAGATGCTGGCGAAGTTTATGCTGTAGCTAGAAGTCTTGGAAATAGAATACTTAATTTTGTTTTTCTGCTTGGCATAGCTTCATTTATACTTGCAACATATTTTAGCTGGACTATAACTGAGCCTGTTGCTATTGTTGCAGAAAAGGCTATTCAGCTTAGTGAAGGTGAAAATGAAGTCAAGGTAGAATTTGAAAGAGAAGACGAACTAGGTTTTCTTGCAAAATGTTTTAATAGCATGAGCCAAAAGATTATTCGCAAGATTACAGAAATTAGTGCTCTCTATAAGGTTACTAATTATATTAGTTCATCAACAACAAGCAGAAAAGCATTGGATCTTTGCTTAGAACATATTGTCAAAATATTTAAGGCAAAGCGCGGTTCTATTATGCTTTTAAATAATGAAAGAACAGCACTGGTTGTAGAAAGCTTCAAATTAGCTTCTCCTGATACAAAAGATTCTTCAGAAGAAAATGTAAGCAACAAAAAAGAAGAACAGTTCTATAATTTGCCTTATGATGATGAAGACAAAGATTCAGGACCTGTGCACTTTGAACTAAAACTAGGAGAAGGTATTGCTGGTAAGGTAGCCGCAACAGGTGAATCTATTCTTTGTATGGATTGCCAAACCGATGATCGATTTAAAGATTATTCAGGAGATCGTTCTAAGTCACCCAAGACTCTAGTTTCTGTTCCTTTAAGTGTTCATAATAAGGTTATTGGTGTCGTTAATCTTTCTGATCGTTCAAATAGTTTACCTTTTACTGATAGCGACCTTGATTTACTTCAGGCTATTGCAAAACAGATGGCTATGTCTATTGATAATGCCAGACTGCATGATTTAACCGTAATCAACGAATTAACTGACCTGTATGTAAGAAGATTCCTTGATATTAGACTTGATGATGAAATCAAACGTTCTAAACGATTTGGTTTCCCATTAACAGTTGTTATGTTTGCTATTGATAATTTTGCCGAATTAAATGGTAAATATGGAAATAATGCTTGTGAAGCTGCTCTGTTTGATTTGGGGCGTCTTTTAAAGAAAACAGTCAGAGCTACTGATATTCCAGCAGAATATGATACAAATAAATTTTGTACAATCCTTGCTCATACAACTTCTGAACAGGCTAAATTATTTGCAGACAGATTCTTAAAGATTGCTTCAGAACATCTTATTAAGAGAGATAAAATGGAATTTCATATTACTCTTAGTGCTGGTATTTGTCAGTATTATGATGAAAAATATGATTATAAATCACTTCTTGCTAAGAGTGATGATTTATTGGGTAAAAGCCGAAAAACAGGAAACTGTGTAAGTGTTTCCGAAGATGAAGATAAGGAGCAGAAATAATGTTAAGATTTTCTAAATGTATATTTGTTTTTCTGTTCTTATCTTTTTATTCATCACTTCTTTATGCTGAAGAAGAAAAATATGAAGCAAGATTGATAAAAAAGATATATTCTTTTGGAACAGCAAGTATTAATGGAACTTACTATCCCTTTGGAAATGCAATATCACGTCTATTTAGCAATAATCTGAAGAAATTAGTAACTGTTGCTGAGCCGACTCCTGGTTCTGTTGCAAATGTTAATTATCTTCGTAAAAAACAGATTGAATTGGCTTTGATTCAAAGTGATGTTGTATGGATGGCTTATCAGGGAACAGTTATTTTTAATGGAAATCCATTTAAAGATATTAGAGTGCTAGCCTCTCTATATTCTGAAAAGGTTCAGATTGTTGTTCGCGCTGATTCAGGCATAAATTCTTTAGATGATTTGAAAGGTAAAAAAATCTCTGTCGGTGAAATTGAAAGCGGAAGTGCTGCTGGTGCTATTCAAATATTAGAGGCGGCAGGTCTTAAAAACCAAGAAGATTATAATTTAGTTTATGAACGTTTTACAAAAGCAACTGAACTACTTCTAGATGGTTATATTGACGCTGTCTATTATGTTGGTGGTGTGCCTGCGGACGGTCTTGTAAGACTTGCTGAAAAAATACCTATTAAGCTTTTGGAAATTCCAGAATCAGTAATCAACACTCTTACCACATCATTTCCTTATTATTCAAGAGAAAGCATTGATACTAATTCTTATTTAGGTCATAAAAGGTCTATAAAGACTTTAGGTTTTAAAGCATTATTGGTTGGAACAACAAGATTACCTTCTGAAGAAGTAATTAATATTCTGACTGTTATTTATTCTAATCCAAAAATCCTTTCTGATAATGGTAAAGTTTTGGTAGAATTAAACAAAAATGATGCTATTAAAGGTGTAGATGCTGCAATGTTGCATGAGGGTGCCGCGGCATTTTTTATGAATCAGTCAGACAGATAATTGCTTTTATTATTAATTATTCTGCATTTGTAAGTTAAATATGTTCCCTTACATTAAAAAATATCTTCATTTTGCTGTTGCAGCAGCATTATTCATGGTTTTAGAAGTAACCATGGATTTATTGCAACCCAGTTTAATGAGTCGTATAGTAGACGAAGGTGTTTTGGGGTTGGCTACACAAAATACAGGTGATTTTTCTATTATTATAAAACTTGGTTCTATGATGGTTCTTTTTGCATTCATAGGCTGTTTAGGGGGTTCTTTAAATAATATCTTAGTAAATTACAGCAGCCAGAACATAGGTAATCTAATGCGAAAAGATGTTTTTGGCAAAATACTATCGCTGTCATTTTCTCAAATAGATAAAATTGGCACTGGAGCATTGATTACCAGAATTACCAATGATATTAGCCAGGTAGAGAATTTCATTTCCATATTTGTCAGAGGAATGGTTCGTACGGGACTGATTCTTATAGGCAGTTTATACTGTATGTTTCGTATTAATACTGATTTTGGTCTGATTGCACTAGGAATAATACCTTTTATTCTTATTTCAATGTTGTTTGCTATGAGAAAAGTTGAACCATTTTTTCTTGCTGTTCAGGAAGGTTTGGATAAGATTAACTGTATTTTACAAGAAGATATTGCAGGGATAAGAATAATAAAAGCATATACTAAAGAACTCTATGAAAAGGTCAGATTTGGTAAGGCAAACGATGAGCTTCTTGCAAAGCAATTTAAAATACTTGTTCTCTTCGCTTTTTTACATCCTGTAGCCAACTGCTTCATGTATTTAGGCATTGCTATTTTGATTTGGAACGGTGGCAAAGCTGTTTCTGCTGGAACTTCAACTCCTGGAAGTATTATGGCTGCTATAACTTATACGACCCAACTTCTTCATTCTGTATTAATGGTTGTTTTCATCATTCAGAATATTTCTAGAGGACAGACTTCATGGAAGCGTGTTAAAGCGATAATTGAAACTAACTCCGAATTGACCGATGGCACTCTTTGCTCGTCATTGCGAGCAGAAAACGTGACTGAGGGAGATGTTCACCAAGATCCTCTCCCACGAAAGGTGGGGCTGCCGACAGGGATGTCGGCGTGCAAGCGAGCCACAGGATGTGAGCGAGTCGCTGAGGTGGCTTGCGAAAGCAATACAGAGGGGGCTGCAATGCATAGCGTTGCAGCAGTAGAGTTCAAAAACGTTTTCTTTGGCTATTCAAAAGAAGAACCTATATTAAAAAATATCAACCTAAGAATTGAAAAAGGCGAAACTCTCGCAATAATGGGGGCTACTGGCTGTGGCAAAAGTTCTTTGGTTAATCTGATTTCAAGATTCTATGATGTCGATTCCGGACAAGTTTTGGTTGATGGAATAGATGTTAAGGATTATAAAATTAAAGATTTGCGCGATAAAATCTCTATGGTTTTACAAAAGGCTGAATTGTTCAGCGACAGCATTGCTGGCAATATAAAATGGGGTAAGCCTGAAGCCTCAGATGAAGAAGTAAAAGAATCTGCGATAATAGCTCAAGCAGATAGCTTTATCAAAGATATTCCTGAAACTTATGAAAATATAGTTGCAGAATGTGGAATGAGCTTGTCTGGTGGCCAAAGACAACGAATTTCTATTGCTAGAGCAGTTTTAAAATCTGCCGAAATTATGATTCTTGATGATTCCACCAGTGCTTTAGACCTTAAAACAGAAAGTAACTTTTATGAAGCCTTAACAAAAGCTAAACCTGATTGTACTAAAATTATTATTGCTCAAAGAATTGCTTCTGTTAAGCGTGCCAACAGAATAGTTATTTTGGAAAACGGTTCTATCTGCGCCTGTGGAAGTCACGATGAACTTTTAAAGAGCTGTGACATATATAAAGACATTTATAATTCCCAGATGGGTGAGGAGGCTAAAAATGGCTGATACAGAGCAAAAAGATAAAATGCCTCCTAAAGTGCAAAGACCTGGTGGTTTTAGACCCAGTGACAGATTTGCAGAAATTCAACATGCCTCTAATCTGGGAGGCACTCTTAAACGCATTTGGAAATACTTCGTAAAAGAACAGCTATTGCTTACTGCGATTTTTATAGTGGTAGTAATTGGAACACTCAGTGGTATTTATGCTCCAGCTCTACAAAGCAAGGCAATTGATATTATCGCAAAAAAAGCAGAAGGTAACCTCAATACTTATATTTTCTTTATGCTTATCGCTTATTTGATATCTTCCATTATGATAATGATTCAGGGGCTTTGCAGTGCCAAGCTTAGCCAGAGAATTGTTAAGAAAATGCGCGAAGAACTACTCGCCAAGATTATTGATTTGCCTGTCAGCTACTTAGATACACATTCTCATGGTGATGTTATGAGCCGAATGACTAACGACATCGAAAATATTTCTAATACAGTTTCCCAATCGTTGCCATCTATATTTTCAGGAGTTTTAACGATAATAGGAACTGTTGCGATAATGTTCTGGTATTGCTGGCAACTTGCATTGCTAAGTATGCTTACAGTCGTTTTAACTATATTGGCAACCAATTTCCTTTCTACCAAGGTACGTAAATATTCCAAGAAGCGTTCTGCTCTTTTGGGGCAGCTTAACGGAACAGTTGAAGAAATGGTTTCAGGCTATAAAACTGTTGTTGCATATAACCATCAGAATATAACAATTAATAATTTTTCTGAAACTTCTGATAAACTTACAAAAGCTGGTATTAGAACCGAAATATTCAGTGGAATTATGGGACCAGTGATGAATGCTATAAACAATATAAGTTTCGTTATCATTGCTACTTTCGGCGGTTATTTTGCTTATAAGGGAATCATCACCGTTGGTGTTATTTCGGCTTTCATTCTTTACGCAAAACAGTTCGGAAGACCTATTAATGAAATAGCTTTGATTTACGGACAACTTCAAAATGCTATTGCAGGAGCAGAAAGAGTCTTTTTGGTATTAGATGAAGAAAATGAATCTTTTGACGGCATTGAATGCAAGATTGAAAACGCGGCTAACATAGAGTTCAAAAATGTCAATTTTTCTTATATTCCAGGTGTTCAGATTATCAATGATTTCTCTTTGAATATTCCATCGGGCAAAAAAGTTGCCTTAGTTGGTTCTACGGGTTGTGGAAAAACTACTATAGCAAACCTGATTCTGAGATTTTATGATATAGACAGTGGCGAAATATTGATTGATGGACAAAGATTGCCTGAAACTTCCAGAGATTCATTAAGAAAAGCAATTGCAATTGTTTTACAAGACAGTATTTTGTTTACTGATACTGTTGAAAACAATTTGAAATATGCTGATGAAAACGTAACTCACGAAGTTGTTGAAAAGGCAGCAGAACTTAGTCATTGTAATAAGTTTATAGAAAACCTTCCCGATGGTTATGATACAGTTTTGAATGCTGCTGGAGCTAACTTAAGCCAAGGGCAACGGCAACTATTAACCATTGCAAGAGCTTTTGTGGCAGATCCTAAAATACTTATTCTTGATGAAGCTACTTCAAATGTAGATACTAGAACAGAAAAGGCTATTCAGAATGCTATGCAGCAGGTTATGAAGAATAGAACCAGCATCGTTATTGCTCATCGCCTTTCTACTATTCGTGATGCCGACATAATCATAGTTATGGATAAAGGTCATATTGTGGAACAGGGTACTCATGATTCACTTCTTGCTGCAAAGGGCAAATATTACGACCTTTATATGACTCAGTATGCTGGCTTTGCTACTTAATTGAAAATCAACCTAAAATAAAAAAAGCCACTTTTCAGTGACCTGCTAAAATACTAAGAGCGGGAAACGGGACTCGAACCCGCGACATCCACCTTGGCAAGGTGGCGCTCTACCAACTGAGCTATTCCCGCAGTTTTCTGACTTATTAATCAGCTAAAAATGGGAAATAACGGATTCGAACCGTTGACCCACTGATTAAGAGTCAGTTGCTCTACCAGCTGAGCTAATTTCCCTAAGTTCCAACCATTAGAGAAGGAACCATAAAAAGTGATCCGCGTTGGATTTGAACCAACGACCCCCTGATTAAAAGTCAGATGCTCTACCCCTGAGCTAGCGGACCATAATTTCAAATGATTTAGAACATCGCGCCTGGAAGGGCTCGAACCCTCAGCCTACAGATCCGAAGTCTGTCGCTCTATCCAATTGAGCTACAAGCGCTGGCGAAGGGTCGGAGACGGGGCTCGAACCCGCAGCCGCAAGATCCACAATCTTGTGCTCTACCATTGCGCTACTCCGACCATGTAGACCGTAGTGATACAGCCTAAACCAACGCGCCAGAGAGGATTCGAACCCCTGGCCCGCAGCTTAGAAGGCTGCTGCTCTATCCACCTGAGCTACTGGCGCAACCAAAATCATTTGGTGGGAGCGGGAAACGGGACTCGAACCCGCGACATCCACCTTGGCAAGGTGGCGCTCTACCAACTGAGCTATTCCCGCAAAATGAAGTATTGCGTTCAATTCGGGGTGACTGGACTCGAACCAGCGACCCTCTGGTCCCAAACCAGATGCGCTACCAACTGCGCTACACCCCGTTGTCTTAAGGTTGTTAGACTTAACGGGGCTTGACCCGATTAAATTTAGCATCACCTCGTGACGGAAATAGATAATATCAAAAACCCTTTTGAGAGTCAACAAATTTTTTAATTTTTTTTGTACCTTTTTTTGTACAGTCTCAAAAGTGGCTTTAATGCTTGCTCCACTTCTTTTCGTAAACTTCATTGATTAAATCTCGAAGCCTATTTTCTGGAAGTTCCATTTTAGCTGAAATTTTATTCAACATTTCGACTTCAGTATCGTCAATGTTGCCATCTGCTGCAGCAATACTTATAAGAAGTCTAATTAGATTTTCATCCAGTTTAATAGCTGTTGTATCCAAGACAAACTTTACCGGGTCCGAAGTTTTTTGCAATCTTCCGATAATTTGTTGCAATTCGTTATTGCTTACATTTCTGGCTTTTCTGATATTTTGGATTATATTCATTTCTCTATTGTCTATAACGCCATCCACTAGCATCATGGCCACTGTTATGCTGAGCAAGTCATTACCGGAATAATAATCGAATACTTTGTAATCAACACCGTTGGTCGTAGCTTGATTAATTTGTGAATCTGGAGATTCTTTCTGGACATCTATTCCTTTTGCAGACATTCTAGCGTCATTCATATATTCTATAGCTTTGTTTTTAAAGTAGTCTATTACTAGATCACAAAGCATCCAGTCTTTGCTGTCGTCATTAAAGACTGAACCGCAGTATTCGCAAGTATTAGAACTTAAATCGCTGGGTTCTTTTGCTCCGCAGTTAGGACAATGAGTGCTGCAGAAGGATTTTTCCGGATCAGAAGAAACACCTTTCTTTCTTCTAAGAATGACCAAAGATTTTCTATGAATTTCTGTGTTGTTAGAAACAGAAATTCCGCTCCAAACTATCTGACCAATTAAGTAGTCGTAATCATTACGATTGGTAATAAAGCCTATTATTTCTTGTGAGCCTAAGGCACATTCTTTACATTTGGGGAAAGCAGCAGAATAGTTCGAATTAGCAAAAGATTGAGCAAATTCATTTGTAGAAACTTTCTGAATAGGTTCTGAATTGCCTAGTCTGTTTGATTCAACCAAACGCCAGAATATAACTGTAAGTTTGTCTTCAAGATGTGAAATATTCAGAGAATTATCAGCACTAATCATAGATTTGTAAGCTATAGGATTTTCAACATTAGCATCTCTCCATTCGCTAGCTTGTGTAATGCCTGTCAGAATCCAGTCATGCTGACCAGAACGTAGTAGAGAAGAACAAGATGGACACTTGGAAAGTCTTGCTCCTTCGACCTGAGCTCCACAGTTGGGGCAGTAACCTTCTATTAAACCGTTCTTTATTGTTTTTGTTCCGGTTCTTCTCATGAATGTCCATATTTCTGTGAATTCTTCAGGACTCATACTGCCGTCTTTTAAAGAATTATTTCTGTCGTCGATTCTGTAGTTAACTGCACTCACAGTAAATTGAACAGACAGAGAATCGTAACCTGCTTTGCTTGATAAACGAACAATTATGACTTTTTTGAAGTCAATATCTTTCATCAGGTCTATTTCGTGGTCAGCTTTCATTCTGTTTATCTGAATCTGGAACTGTTCATAAGTTCCATCAGCTAAGAATGCTTCTGCTTTGCTTAAATCACGCTTAGACCAGCTTTCCTGAACAGTTATGAAAGCTTTTCTGGCTCTTCTCAAAAATTCAATTTTATCAAAAGCAGGGTCTTTAGAAGTAATTGCAGAGAAATTACCGATTTCAAGAAAAGAATACTCAGGTTCATCTGAAATAGGCTTGTCTTTAACTAAGCATATGATTAAGATAGGTATTCCTATCCAAGATAGCATAAAAACAGGTGAGGAAATAACTGCTACAGCAAAAACGTATCCTATTTTTTCGGCAATATCGTTGCATTCTTCGAAAAAGAGATATTTAGTTGCTAACCAAGCAAAAATTAGATGAGATACTATAAAAAAAATCAATAGTGGGGTAGGGATATTTAAGTTTAACGAACCAGACGATGAGCCAGACCTATAGGAATGACTTCTATAGCTGGACGATCGGTGGCTGGAATAACTTCTGTGTGAACTTCTACTGTAGCTTCTGGACGAGCTTCTGCTTCCTCCACTGTAACGATGACCGCCTCCTGCGCGTGCATCTGCAATAGAAGTTGCAAAAAAGACAAACAAAGAAGCAAAAAATAACAAAGATAAAATGTATATGTGGTTTTTCTTAAACATAATGAAAGCTTATCATTATCTTAATTTGATAGCAATAATATAACTTGAAAAACAAAGATTGTCAGGGCAAACGCAAACTTTTTTCATTACTAATGCCTTTTTTAGATTAAATGGTTATTGTTAAATATCCCCTTTTTTAAAGGGGAAAGATTGCGTTAGCAATCTAGGGGATTTTTGAGAAGTTTATTAAACAGTAGAAAATTGAGTCCGAAGACTGTTTGGTTATTAAAAATCTCCCTGTCATGCATAATATGCATGACATCCCTCTTTAACAAAGAGGGTTTTATTTGGATAATATCAGCATTTTATATAATTAAAGCAAAGCCTCATCAATAAAAGAAAAAGTTTGCGTTTGCTTTGGAGGCTTGAGGAATAATTATAGTAAAATCTAATAATATGTTGTATAAATTTTAGTTAGTAGTAAAAGATTTTGTAATGATAAGGAACTAAAAATGTTTAAAAATCGTTTAATGATTGCTTTGGTTTTGTTGTTTATGCTTTTTTCTTTAAATGAATCTAAGGCTGATGATAAAAAAGTTTTAGAGACAAAAAAAGTCGGTGATACAAAATATACTTTATATAGCGAAAAAACAAAATTCTCCACTAAATATTATATTGACCAGGAAACTGAAAACGGAGTTGAAACCTGGAATAGTGGAGAAGATCAAAAGTTAGACTCTTTCATACTTTGTGTTAATTTCTTAAATAACATTGATAAGTTCGCTATGGATACAATTGATAAGTATGATTCCAGCAAATGGACTAAAGTCAATTTAAAAAGACCATATGATGTAAATGCTGATTGGAATCATAATATTGAAGTATATGGTAAAAAAGATGCAGTTATACATATAACTTGCGATTCAGATGACCGCAGTTCTGGAAGAGGAGTAAACTATGCTCTTATTTCTGATCCAGAAATGGTAAATGCTCTTGTTGGTGAAAAGATTTTCGGTATGGAAAAAGAAAAATTCTTCCAGAAATTTGGTGGAAAATTATCTTATGATGTTATAAAAGCTGCCAATTTTAGCTTTAGTATGCCTGAAACAGATAATGTTATCGCTTTAGATTTCTTTTTTGAAAATGGCAAACTTAGTGCACTTTGTGGAAAAGGAGACGATATATATAAAGGATTACCTCACTTTGAAGATTTCAAACAATTTGTTTCTCCAAGTATTCCAGAAGGTTTGTTCACAAAAGGTGCCTGCTTGGAAGATAATGTAAATGTTCTAGATAAACCTGTTAATGGCACAGCAAAAACCAAATTATCTAAGAATAAAATTATTTATATAAGCGAATTTAAGAAAGTTGATAAAGATACCTGGGTTAAAGTAACAACTTCAGAAGGAGTTGAAGGCTGGGTAAACGGCAAATCAATTACCCCGGATGCTCATAATTTTAGTGCTTTTTCAAGAGTAGGCGCAACTTTTGATTATATTTCCGAAATGCCATTGAGATTAGGTAATCCTTCTAATGTAAAAGAAGAAAGATTTATTGGGACCTATATGCTTAAAGACCAAAAATGGGATGGCATAGAATATCAGATGGCTTATGATACAGGAACATTTGATGATGAACCATCTGAACCAGAAGAACCCGAAGAAAAAGACCCTGACGAAGAAGAGGAAGAAGAACCTGAAGAAGAATCAGCTCCACCAGTTTTATCTGAAGATATATTTGTTAAACTTGTAATAACCAAACCAGTTGTCGATTTCTTAGGATTCAAAGTTGGTGGCAATGTCGAAGAATTAAAAGCTTTGTCTGCTAAACTTGCAAATGCTAAATGGCATCCAATTGACGAAAAAGCAGAAAAGAAAGACTTAGAAGAAAGAGCAGGCCAAGATTGGGAAAAGCCATATGTAATGACATTCAAAAATGATGGCGTTTATAGATGGCATGATTTAAGAGATCATTACTCAAAAGGCATCAGAATAACCATGAAAAAAGGTAAATGCGTATCTCTCGAATTTCTCGGTGAAGACTTAGCCAACTAAATAATAACGGTATATATATTGGCTCAAATTAATAGCCAGTCTAAAACTATGTTTTAGACTGGCTTTTTTAATTTCTGTTTGCAACAGGCCAATTTTCTGACCCTTTGGAAAACTATTAAAACGTCCCGAAGGGACGTTACTTCAATAACCGTGGGCAACAAGGTTGCCCACGGACTAGAATATAAAAAATAAGGCGCCCGTAAGTGGCGCTACATCATTTCCCAAGGGCATTTAGGATGCCCTTGGGGATTATAGTATCGTCCTGTTGGACGAGAATTATAAGAGGGGTCTATCCCTAGGGCGTCTTCAACGCCCTAGGTTAATAATGTGATGTCCTGACGGACATATACTCCTCAGATAAAATTTCTACATAGGGACAATTTGTCCCCATGTATCTAGATAAGTATTCATCACGTTTTATTTACTTGTTAGATTCTTTTTTTTTTTCAAAGCGTTACAAATTGTAACGCTTTGGTTTTCTTTCAACTTTCCGTTTTCAGTTCTCAATTTTCAGTTTCCAAAGTTTGCAGCTTTTTTTGGATGATAATTTTAAATTTATTATTATAATTAATTTAAATAATAAAATTTAGGAAATATTTATGAAAAAAGTTATCCTTTTCATATTTTTGATGGTTCTTCTATGCCCTATATCGTCTTTTGCAAAGAACCCATTTCGGTTTTTATCTCCCAAAAAGAAAAATTATACTCCGATCTGCCATACTTTACCTGCTTCAGCTCCTGTAACTATAACTTTAAGCGAAATCGGTTATGACGTTGAGAAAACCTATGTGGAAAAAAGAATTTACGGCGGAGAGGAGATAAAAACTGAACCTGCTAGAATCTACCTTCGACATGCCGTAAAAAACAAAGGTAAAAAGACAATTACCGCTTGTAGTTTTCAGGTTAAGATATATTACTCTCCCTTTGTTGTATTCGAAAAAGTTCTTTATGAGGGCAACATATTCTGGCAAGTTTGCAATATTAGACCTGGTAAATCACAAGCTGAAACTTGGAAGGAAATTTATAAAAAAAACAATGAATGGCATGATAATATCAGGAAAGTTTCAGAAGATTTTATTACTTCAATAGTCTACAAAGTCTATTTTGTAAAATACTCCGATGGCACTTCAGAAGGGTTTAATCCTAATTCATGAGGTTTGCAATAGGGCAATTTTCTGACCTTTGGAAAACTTCTAGGATATGTCCTGACGGACATATAATCTAATAGAGGCTGTGTTAAAACTAATTTTTAAGTCCAAATTAGATTGTGCTAATTGCCTGCACATTTGTCATAAAAAGTATAGCGTATGGGCTTTAGCCCTGAAAGCTATACGTTTATGACAATGGGTAGGCTACAAAACAAATAAATACTGATTTTTCATCAAATTACGAGTTTTAGCACAGCCTCTAATTTAATACGCTACGCTAAAGAAGGGTTACTATAATTACGTCACCCTTCCGTCAGACATTTGTCTGACACCTCAGCGACGGTTAACACATCCTGTGACCGCTTGCACGCCGCCATCCTTGGCGGCAGCCCTCAAGTGGAGGCTTTAGAACAATAACTACAATGAAAATATAGTCTAAAAAGGCTTGTTTGTTCCACTATTTGACTAAAATATTCTGCCTTGTTAAAATTAAAATATGGAAAACGAACTGCCAAAACTAAATAAAGAAGAATTAAACTCATTATTATTACCTTTTATATCAAAACTTCATGATTTATTAGGTAATCATCTAAATGATGTAATTCTCTATGGCTCTTATGCTAGAAATGAAGC
>ONIU01000148.1 GCA_900317935.1 uncultured bacterium | reverse complement strand
ACGCTAATGGTACTGCGGGGGCAGCTCCGTGGGAGAGTCAGTCGCCGCCAGGTCTATAAAGCCCCGAACGTAAAACGTTCGGGGCTTTTCCATTTTAGTCCATTTATGTTATTTTATATTTAATGTTATTTATATTTGGGAATTTATTAAATGAGCGATAACGTAATATATATTATCATTGCAATAATGATTTTAGGACCTATTATAATTCTGTTTTTTATTTCTGCTAATAACCAAAAAAGAGTCAAGGAAATAGAACAATATGCTAAACGTAATAAATTATCTTTTAAGAAATACTTTGATAAATTTATTAAAGATTGTGGAAATATGAGATGTTTTTCGGAAATGATTGATCCTAACTTTTGTTATGTTATTGAAAAACCAGATAAAGAAAATGGAAATATTTATGTTGGAGAATTACACTGGGATATCTCTGTTAAAAACCATAGACGAAGTAGTAGTATGTATCATAGAGAAGGAAGAGAATGTACACTTTGTGTTTTATATGACGACGGTTTTAATTTGCCAGATTTTGATTTATTGCGTGAAACTTTAAAAGAAAAAGCTGTTGAAGTGTTAGGGATGAATCAAACAGAGGATATAGATTTTGATGATGATAAAGATTTTTCCGATGCCTGGTGGTTATCTAGTAATGAAAATATGGTTGTTAGAGAACTATTTACCAAGAATATTAGAAGTAATTTTATGAATTTTGTTGATAAAGGCTACAGAATCTGCGGATACAGGAATGTGCTTTTTATTATTACCGATAAACCTCTTTGGTCGAAAGACTATTCTAAACTTATTTCTGATATTCGTATGATTCAGCGTTTTATGAAAAACAATAAAAAGTTCTATACCCCTTATTCAGAAAGAGAAGAAGGTAAAGAAGAAAGCAAAGAACAATTATCTTGATTTAATTATTTTTTCATAATTGTTGCTAGAATCCTCAATATAAACAGAATTACAACAATTAATAAGCCTGCTGGCAAATCTAGACATATTAAAAAAAGCAAATCTGCTTTTTACAGTTTTTTTAGAGAGTTTCCCTTGGTTCAATTTGATGAGGGGCATTGTTTGGGGTAGCTAGATTCATGCAATTAACCTTATCGCCACCGGTTTCTTTTACAATGGCGTTATATCCATTCTGGTTACAAACATACTATGGTTGCCTTTTAAGAATAATGTATTTTTACTCATACCAATAAAATTTTTGCCAGAAATATCATAAATAGATTTTTTAAATCTGTTGTGGAAGTATAATACCATTTTTTTTCATCAAACAATCTGATAATTGCTCCTACATCATTTGTTTCATCAATTTCTCCCAATTGCCCCATTTTTATTTCAACCACTGAATTATAATTTCGCTCAATACGAACATCAGAATAAAAGTTTTTAGGAAAATTAAACATTGTTTTCTCCCTCTTTTTATTTTTTTTATTAATAAAATCAATAGTCGTATGCTCTATACCATCACACAATCATAACTGCAATATTTTATTATATATTAGACCAAAGTTTAAGTTTTTCTTCAACTAATTTGGAAGCAAATTCCAGGCTTTCTTCATAGTTTTTCTTATTTATTATGCTAAAAATAAAAGCTGCTAACATTGTGTCACCTGCTCCAACGGTATTTTTTGTTTCTATTTTATTGGCTTTTACAATATGCTCTATATCTTTATTAACAAAAACCGCGCCAAGACTGCCCATTGAAATAATCACGTTTTCAGCACCCATCTCACATAGCTTTTTCCCATAAAAAACAGCTTTTTCAAAAGAATCTATATTAGTTTTGAATATTTCGCCAAGCTCTAAATGATTAGGTTTTATTAAAAATGGTTTATATTTTAGGGAATTAACCAGCAGGTCTTTTTCGGCATCTACAAAAAACTTGCCTTGAAGCTTGCTCATAATATAAGCGTAGGTATTGGAGTCTAAGCCTTGACAAACAGAGCCAGACAAAATCACATAAGAATTGTTATTTGTATTAATTAGCTTGCAAAGATTGTTTACATCATTAAAAGAAGCTTCGCAGCCAATTCCGTTTATTGCGGTTTCTTGTTTTGCTAACAGCTTAACATTTATTCTAGAACAGCCTTTAACGCCAACCCAGATACTTTTTAAATTAAGTTTATCTGTTTCCTTCAAAATTATTTTTCCGATAGAACCAGCATAAAAGCCACAGATAGTGCTTTTTATTCCTAATTCTTTTAAGACTTTGGAAACATTGATTCCCTTACCACCAGCTTCGATTTTCTCTGAGTTGCTTCGATTTATTTTTCCTATTTCAAATTCTGGAACAGTAACAGTATAGTCTAGGCTTGGGTTTAGTGTAATTGTGTAAATCATAGTTATATGATAATTGGTTAATGGTTATTATTCAAGCTTTTGGCTTAGAGAACACCATTATAATTTGCTATTGTAAAATTAATAAAAAATTGGCTAAAAAAATATTCACCAGCATGGCTGGTGAATATTTTTTTAATTAATACAAAAAAAACTTTAGCTTAATTAGACTTTGCCACGAGCTTTGAGCATTTTAACAATTGAGCTGATTACGTGAATCCCCTTGGTTCCTCGACCAAAGCCGTCATCCATACCAGCTTCCTTGGCTATTTCTCTTGTAACCTGAGTGCCGCCGCATACGCAGATAACTTTGTCTCTAATACCTTTTTCTCTAGCGATTTCGTCTAATAAACGCATATTCTTTTTATGAACATCGTTATGACTGATGATTGTACTAATCAATATTGCATCAGCACCTGTTTCTATAGCAGCATCTACCATCTTAGCTACAGGGACAGAAGTTCCTAGGTAATGGTATTTAACACCGTATTTTTCAATACCGCCATGTTTGATGTCTAGTATTTCACGAATACCAACAGAGTGTTCGTCTTCTCCAACAGTTCCAGCAACAACTTTCAAGCCAAGTTTCTTGACTGCAGCTTTGATTTCATCTTCGTCTAAGAGTTCATCTTTGGGTGGAATCTTAATCTTGGTTCTGTCAATTGCAATAGAAGTTTTTCCTTTAACTTCAACGAAAGTGCCTTCGCTAGGATGCATAACTTGTGCATTAACGATTTCTGGAGTATCTAATCCCATTTTTGCAGCCAGTTCTAAGGCAGCAGCTTTAGCTATTTCAATTTCTTCAGGAATAAAAACTTGTATCAGCACTGTGCCGTCGCCAGCCCATTCTGTTTCCGGCATAATCATATTGCCTTTTCTAAATTTTTCAGATTTTTCTAATCTAATATTGCAGTTGTCGGTTTGATCTATTTCATCAATATAAGCTATTTTATCGTGCTTACAGAGTGTGCAGCCGCCGATTAAATCGCAGGCTTTCTTAGTTCCTTTTGGTAAATGATTATCGCCGTATACACTGCAAACAGGAGCTAAATAATCGTCATCACGCTTAACTATTGTATCAACACCAACACCGCCGCGGCTATCACGAGCAATACCGTCGCCATTTCTTTCAGGGTAATGGGCAGAATCAACAAAGAAACCTTTTTCTACAGAAGCAAAATAACCACCATTATCTAAGATTTCTTCTAAGAAACAGACAGCTCGTTCTTTTATATCACGAACCATTTCACCTAATGGGCCGTCACGCTTAATTTGAAGCAATTCTTTAATGCCGTCCAAGGCGTTAAGGGTCTGTTTGGCTGTTTCTATACCTCTGATGTTGTTATAGTGCCAAGGAACATTACGGCCTTCATCTGGAGTAATAGTACTTTGAATATCTGCAGAAGTAAGAGCAGAAATCAAAGTATCGATAACATGAGTTCTTGTAGCTTCTTCAATATCGGCTTCGATATATCTTGTATTTTGCTGAGCTCTAAATTTATATTCGCTGAAAATGTCTCTTAATGCTACAGCATAAGGCAAGTCATACCATAACTTTGGAGTTGGCGGAGCACAAGGAGGAACAGTAGAAAGTCCTATATGGCTTTTGGGCATTCCAACGGCTACAGAAAATGCACAGTTGATTCCGTGCTGAACAAGAAGTTCTGGCATTACCGACCAGCCTTCTTTTGCTGTAGCGTTTGCGTTATGGGCACCGTCAATCTGGAATATTTCTGCGTCAGCCATTACTTTTTTGGCACTTGCTGCGTCAACAAATGAACGATACATATTTACGTTTCTATATAAAACATTATATTGTGGATCCTGGTGAGCACCGTTAATTCCTTCTTCTGCAAATAAAACAGCTACTTCTGGACCAGCAACGCCTGAAACATAAGAGTGGAAATTAATTTTTCGACCAACTTCGTCTTCTATTAAGTCACAGGCTTTTCGAGAAGCTCTAATTTGCTTCCTTGTGATAGGAACACCGCCAACTCCTTCAGGAGTGCCTTCTAACAAACCGTCGATATGGCTTTGTCCAGTGGTTCTAATGACCATAATATGGTCAGCACCATGCCAGGCTGCCATGCGCATACGTCTGATATCGTCTTCAAAACGGCCAGAAGCTATTTCTGTAGTGATAACAGGCATTGGCTGTGGGTCAATGTTGTTAAAATACTTGGCGGCTGGTAGTGGAACAGAATTAACCAATGGTTTGGAAACATTTTTATAGGTGAAAGGACCTATTTTCCCGCCTTCTAATCTTTCACGCCATACCCAGCCTTTTCTTCGTGGTGAGTAGTGTTCAAGGTCTTTTAAAATTTCTTCTATATCAATTTTTTTATTTGGGTCTAGTTTGTAAGTCATGTCAATCTCCTTAGTTTAGTCTGAATACTCTGTGTTCTCTGCTTTTCTAAAGCCTCCACTTGAGGGGAGGTGGTTCCGTAGGAACCGGAGGGGTGACGTAGTTCGTAGTAAAGCAATGTTTAATGCATAAGCACCGGTTTATTCAACATTTATTAATACGCTTTCGCTAAATTTGATTTTCTCTAATTCGGTCGCCACCCCTTTAATTCCCCTCCTCAAGGAGGGGCTTTAGGAGTGCTAGAACAATCCTTGAAGAGCAGTGTCTTCTTCTGCAATCTTCTTAGCAGCTTCTAGAATGCTGATATTTTCTTTCTGAGAAACTTTCAGCACAACATGACCAGCACCTTTTCCTAACAAACCAGCTTCATTGATTTTCTTTACTAAAGTCTGGGTAGTAAGGCTGTCTATTCCCATTCTTAAAAGAACAGATCTTTCGATTGAAGGCGAAGTATAGTGCTTGCCGTATTCAACCATTGGTTCTACAATTTTATTGCAGAGTTCCCAGAATCTGTCTTTTAGTTCTTCATCACTAAGCTTATGAAGCTCATTTAAACGTTTTTCATACTTTTTTAGCCTGTCTTCACTCATTCTTTTTCTTTCCTTTTCTATCAATAAAAACAACAACTACTAATTACAATAACTACTATTAACATATTTTGGCAAGAAGTTTACGCCTGGCAAGAAAAATATTCTTTTAAGCTATTGATATAGGTTAAAAAAAAATATAAAATCATCTGTTGTATATTGAATTTTTCTATGGAGACAGTATGAAAAAGAATATTTTTGCAAAAACTCGTCTTGATGACGATGATGATGACGAACAGATTGAAGACGATAGAGAACGTCTTACTGAGTTAAGCGATATAGTAGAACAGAAACTTCTGGATAATCGACAGATTTTTCTGTGGGGTCCTGTAGAAGATGAATCTGCTCGTGATGTTGTTTCAAAACTTTTATATCTTGAAGCTTTGAAACCAGGTGAACCAATAACTCTGTTTATCAGTAGTCCCGGTGGCGTAGTAACAAGTGGTATGGCAATCATAGACACAATGAATCTTATTACATCACCAGTTTCAACTGTTTGTATGGGTTTGGCTGCTTCAATGGGTTCTTTGATCCTTTCAGCCGGTGAAAAAGGCAAAAGATTCATATTCCCATATGGCAGAGTAATGATTCACCAGCCAAGCGTTGAATACCTGTATGGTCAGGCTTCTGATTTGGAAATTCAAGCTCGTGAAATAGTTAAAACCAAAGAAATTTCAGCTGAAATACTTGGGAAGAACTGTGGAAAGAGCAAAGATAAGGTTTTGAAAGACCTCGACAGAGACTACTGGATGGATTCAAAGGAATCTATTGAATACGGAATAGTAGATGGTCTTTTCAAGTTCCCAAAGGTTAAATAAAATTAGATTAGAAAAAACGCTTCAAATTGTTTGAAGCGTTTTTTTATGCTATTTGAAAATAGCGGACTGTATGACAAATGTGCAGCCAATTATTGCAATCTAATTTGGTTGCGGACAGTTTGCTTGCTCAACCTTATTCTCCTCCGCGGTCTCCGCAGATTTCTGCCTTCGGATAATCTTTGCGGGAACGAGCCTTGTGCGGAGAATAGAGGTCTCACGTCCAACTGTCCTATAACAATCTCCCACAAGCGACATCAGTCGCTGTCCCACAACGAAGTGTCCCACAGCGCAGCGTAACACTTATAACCCTTCCAACCCTTCCAACCTTTATACTAAAAAATCTAAAAAATATTTAAAAAAGTAGTTGACATTAAAAATAAGATTTGCTAAGATAATTACCTCGCTAAGGCGAGAGGCACCGAAAGGTGCAAGCTAATTGAAAATAATATCCGATGAAAAAACATCCAACAAA
>ONIU01000147.1 GCA_900317935.1 uncultured bacterium | reverse complement strand
TTATCAAAGGTGAATCACAGGGACCAATGACATTGCTTTGATAAACTAATAGGAGACAAATACATGAATCAAAATATTAAAGTCGGCATAATGACACTGCTAAGCACAGCTGTTCTGATTTATATGGTATATGTAATCGGAGATTTCAGTTTCTCTGAAAAAGGTTATAACTTTACAATTAGTTTTTATGCTATTAACGGTTTGAGTAAAGGTTCCAACGTCTCTATGTCTGGTGTAAAAATAGGTAAAGTTACTTCTATCGAAATTGTTGATGATCAGGTATATGTTCACGCTTATATTTCTGATAAAAAGCATCACATTAGAAGAAAAAGCACATTTACAATATCATCTGCTGGGCTGATGGGTGAAAAATATGTTGAAATTATGCCTACACGTGATTATACGTCTCCTTATGTCGCTAATGGTGAAATTATTGCTGGGACTGATCCGGTCAGAATGGATGAATTGATTGAACAGGGTAGTGTTCTTTTGCAGCGTTTACAGGAATTAACAGCTTCAGCTAAGGACATTGTCGGTGATCCAGACCTTAAAGAAGATACAAGAACAATGTTCAGAAACGCAAGAAATGCATCTGATAATATAAATGAAATTACTGTTTCTTTGAGAAACAGAAGCGATCATATAATTGAAAACTTAGACAAGATTCTCAACTCTGTTTCAGACGAAATAGACAATAATCGTAAAGATATTAAGAAAATCGTTGAAAACTTCAAGACTATCAGCGAAAATATCACTAAGATTACCGGTGGAAGCAATAAGGAAAATCTCAAGGAAATACTTGCTAATATCAAGAATGCTACAAATAAGTTAGATGACATGATAGCCAAGTTGAATGAAAACGATAAAATTACTACTGATATACGCGCCACAATGGATTCTTTGAAAGATGCTTCCGACAATGCAAAAGAAATAACAAAAGAAGTAAAAGAAATTATTGTTGATAAAGATATTAGAAAGCAAATAAGCACAACTTTAGATGATGCTCATAAATTAGCTAAGGCTGTAGACAAAGTCTTCCTCAATATCCAACAGACAAAAGTAGACTTCAAATACTTGCTCAGATATCACAAAGATACAGAAGACTTCTTATCAGATATTAATGTCGATATCTACCCCAATAATACTTATTTCTTCCGCATCGGTATGGAAGATGTCGGTAACGAAAATGATATTAATGTTATGTTAGCCAGAGATGCCCATACTAAATTTATTAAAAGAGCGGGCATAATGAAATCGAAGGTTGGCGTTGGTGTAGACTATAAAGTGGCTAAGGACCTTATGTTAAGTGTTGATTTAATAGACACCAAGGATTCTGAAGTAAGATTGAAAGCTAGTTATTTAATTAATGAACATATTACTTTCGAACTTAGAATAGATGATGCGGGTGATGACGAAAAAATCAACTTTGGTTTGGAATACGTATTCTAACAGATAAGGAATTGGAAGAATGACATTATTAAGTGAGTCTAAGCCTAGAATTTTGCTGCTCACTACCGGTGGTACTATCACAATGCTGAAAAGTTCCAATGGAGCTTTGCAGCCTTGTGAGGACGCAGACAGGTTAATAAAAGCTATTCCTGAATTAAGTTCTCTTGCTGAAATAGAGATACTTCCTATTGTTAATATAGATTCTAGCAATTTTACTCCATCTGTTTGGCTTCAGATCGCTAAAGCAATATTTCAAAGGATAAAAGACTTTGACGGTTTTGTGGTTGCTCATGGAACAGATACCATGTGTTATACCGCATCAGCTCTTTCTTTTATGCTTCAGGAACTTAATAAACCTATAGTTATAACAGGTGCGCAGGTTCCATTAGAAGAAATAGGTTCTGACGGCCGCTCTAATCTTATAAATGCTGTTAGAGTTGCTATTTCTGATTTAGCAGAAGTTGCAGTAGTTTTCGGGTCTCAAATAATTAGAGGAACAAGGGCAAAAAAAATGTCTGCTTTTGATATGCAGGCTTTTGTGTCTGTTAATGATAACCCTTTGGGGAAAATCGGCCTATCTATTAAATTTGATGAATCTGCTCATCTCAGAAGCAAGAAAAAGCCTTTGCTCAGACCTTTTTTGAACCCAAATGTAGCAATGATTCCTGTATATCCTGGAATTAAACCAGAAATAATAGAGTATCTGGCAAAAACTCATTCAGGAATAATCATAGAAGGTTATGGCGCAGGCAATCTACCTACAGACGAAAATATTAACCTTATTCCAGCGATAAAGTCTGCAATCGAAAGGAAAGTCCCAGTAGTAGTCTGCACTCAATGCATATTAGGCTCTACCGAGATGGAACTTTACCAGGTAGGCAGAGCGGCGTTAGATGTTGGAGCAATACCTGCTATGGATATGACTCCAGAAACAGCTATGGTTAAACTTATGTGGGTTTTAGGACAAACAGATGATATTGAAAGCATAGATTCTATGATGCAAAAATGCTTTGTTGGAGAACTTCACGAGGTATAATAATTTGAAGACATGTCCAGAATGCGGCATGCAAATACCAAACGATGTCGCTTATTGTCTATATTGTGGTGTAAACGCTAATACGCCAAAACAGGCCAGATTAAACAGAGCAGCTTTTTTTCTGATACCAGGATTTATTACTTTAATATGTCTTGGATTAACCTTAGATTTTGGCTCTGCAAATTATTTTGAAATAGGAATGGCTTTATCTGGATACGTAATCCTAGTTTATTTTTTAGGTGCTCTATTATTCGGGGTATTTAAACTCTTTTTTAAAATTCCGACTATTCCAGGGAGTTTTCTAAAAGCTTCTTTAACTTCTCTCATAAATGCTTTTTTTTCTATTTTAGCTGCTTTTTCTATAGAAACACTCTTTTTATCAAATTTTCTTGATAAACTAGGTCCGATAGATTTGATAAAATATCATTTCTTTATAGTTCTTGCAGTTTATCTTACTATACAGTTGTTAGAAACGGCAGCAATTTCATTAAAAGCTAAGGCGAAGAAGAATCCGGAAATAGCAGATACTTTCATAAAACAAATTGTATGCAGCTATTTATATTTGGAAATACCAGTAGATTTTATAATTGTTGTTGCAATATGTTTCTATTTTATTCAGCCTCCTGAAAAAATAGCTTTCTGGAGCGAGACATTGATTCAAATAGGTGCTAACGAAAAAGCCAATGCTCTTATTGATAAGGGATTAGAAAAATATCCGGATAATGCTAAGCTTTGTTTTTTAAAGTCTAATCTTTTGTCCGAACGTGATAATTTTTTATTGTCTTATAATTCAAAGGAAAACCAGAAAGCTCTTGAATTTGCAGAAAAAGCTTCTCAACAAAAACCTGATTCTCCTACATACAAATACTATTTAAGTCTTCAGCTTGAAATTAATAAGGAATATGAAAAAGCGATATTGGTAGCTTCACAAGCTGCTTCATTGGCTAACCAGGATGCTTTTTTATGGATGCATCTGGGTGATATGAATATGAAGCATAAAAAGTATTCAGACTCTATAGAGGCCTATAAAAAATCTTTAACAATAGATCCCGATAATGCTAATGCGTTGAACAATCTTTCATATACTTTACTGACTAATAATCAGGATTATGAGATAGCGTTAGAATTGGCTTTGCGGTCTGTAAAGCTTATGCCTAATTCTGTTGCGAACAGAGATACTTTGGCATGGGCATATTATAAATGTGAGGAATATACTGAAGCTTTTGACGAAATAAGTAAATTATATTCTAACAATACTGAAATATCGCCAGAAATTGATTTTCATTATGCTGCAATTTTAGATGAAATGGGATTGCTAAATAATCCGATAGAAACATACGATAAAATGATAGTAAAACCTGAGATTGCAATAAATCATGATTTATTGATTCAAATAGTTGAAGCACGCAATAAAGCAGAAAAAAAGAGAAAAGGAAAGAAATGAAATGAAGTATTCATTACATTATTACAATAAAGCAATAATATTAAAAACTTTTGCAATAATTGTTTTGGTTTTTCTTTTTTCCTTTGTAAAAGTAAATGATGCTCAAGCAGTGCTTCATATTGATACCAGCTATAGTGGAAGATTTAGAAGTCATCCTGGTTTTGCTAAAATAATGGCAGATTTGCCTTTTGTTTATCAGGAATCTTTTCTGAAGATAAACAGAGCTTTAGGTATTCCTGTAAGAGAGCAAATGAACGTGGTCATACTTTTCTCGGATAATTTAACTTACAAAGGTTTTAGACTCAGAGGGAAAAGACAGTCTGTTAAAACTGCAAATAAAACTTTAGTTCATTATATTCATTTAGACTTGGATTTCCTGATTAACGGTCAGGCAACTCTTGCTGAAGAAATGACTCATGAAATGACCCACGCTATAATGGCTGATTGTATGGGATTAAGAGAATACGATATTTTACCAATGTGGGTAAAAGAAGGAACAGCAGTTCATACCGCAGACCAGGGCTTAGCAAGAATTAAAGCTCTTACTAGAAAAGGTTTTGATATAAATGCAATTGGTGGTGAAGACGAAAATATTCACGGCAATCCTATTTCGTTAGAAAAATATGTTGAAAACTATTTAAAAGTTAGTTTCTTAGTTAAAACTTTTGGTGTAAATGCCTTTCATCGTTTTATTAAGAAACTAATGAAATCCGGTAACGTAAATCAGGAACTTTCAGCTTGTTTTAACGGTCTTACAGAAGATGTTATGAATCAATATTCCAGTCAGTTCATAAAGAATACTCTCATTGCTAATACTCGTCCTTCAACAGCTAGAGAAAATATGATGAAAGGTGTTAAGTATTTTGATGAAGGAGAGTATCTATCAGCTAGACTTGCTTTAACTGATGCTTTATATGGTGGTTTGAACGACAGTGAATTTCAAAAAGCAGCCTATTTATTAGCTGAATGTTATATTCAGGAAAGAAATCCTCAAGGTGCTTTGTATCTGCTTAAGCAGTTTAAGCCAGATCCTAGAAACATTCCTGTAGATAGATACGAGTTTCTAAGAGCTTATTCTCAATATGCAACAGGTCTCGTAACTAGTGCTTATTTTGGATTTAAACGTACTTTTGAAACATCTAACAATCAAGCTGTAAAAGAAGGTTCTCTATACTATGTTGTAAGAATTCTTGCAGAATTGGGAAATATTCAGGAAGCCCAAAGAGTTTCACAGATTCTTCAGAAACAGTTCCCCAAAAGCAGTTATATAAAATTAGTTAACATTATGCTTGCCGGGAAATAATTTTTAATCTTATATCTCAAGTTATGGTCTTATATCTTGTGTCTCAAGCTTAGGTCTTATATCTCAATTCTTCCATCTTACTCAATAAATATTTGACACATTTAAAGCTACGTGTTAATTTTTTAACGGTTAAAAAACTATATCTAATGTACAAAGGATGATTGAAATGAAGACTAAAATTAAACAAGCAGCAGAATATATTCTCTCTAAAATTACAGAAAAACCAACTGTAGCCGTAGTTCTCGGTTCTGGTTTAGGTGATTTTGCAGATACTTTAGAAAATGCTGTAGCAATCAAATATACTGATATTCCTCACTTCCCAGCTTCTACCGTTAAAGGTCATGCTGGCAGATTGGTTATTGGTAAAAAAGCAGGCAAAGTAGTTGTTGCAATGCAGGGTCGCTTCCATTTCTATGAAGGCCACAATATGCAGACTGTTACTTTTGCTATGCGCGTAATGCATGCAATCGGTGCTGATGATGTTATAGTTACCAATGCCGCTGGTGGTTTGAATCCAAAATTCAAAGTCGGCAGCCTTATGCTTATGACTGACCACATCAATTTTATGGGCACTAACCCATTGATTGGTGCTAACGATGAAGAAATGGGTCCAAGATTCCCAGCAATACAGGGTATTTATAATAAGGGCCTTATCGAAGAAGCTGAAAAAGTCGGCAAAGAAATAGGTGCTCCAATAGAAAAAGGCGTTTATATAGCAGTTACTGGTCCAAGTTATGAAACAGGTGCTGAACTTAGAGCTTTCAGAGTTTTAGGTGCTGACGCTGTTGGTATGTCTACTGTTCCAGAAGTAATCGTTGCTGCTCACTGTGGTGTAAAACGTGTTCTCGGTATCAGCCTCATTACTAATATAGCAACTGGTGAAAGCGAAACTAAGGCAACTCACGCTGAAGTTGTTGAAGCTGCTGATAAAGCCAAAGTTTATTTCATTAAGTTAGTAGAAACAATGATTGGCAGGATGTAATATAAAGTGTTAGAAAAGCTCGAATCTGTTAAAGAAAACTTCAAGGAATTAACAGACAAACTGACAAATCCTGAAGTTATCGCTAATCAAGCTGAATTTCAGCGTCTAGCAAAGAAGCGTTCCGAAATGGAAAGCATTGTAAATGCTTACGATGAGTATACTTCGATGCTCAAAAAATTAAAAGATGCTGAAAGCATGGTTGAATCAGAAACAGATCCAGAGCTTAAAGAACTAGCAGAACTTGAGGTTTCCGAATTGAAACCTCAAATAGAAAAAATGGAAGGTCAGCTCAAACTTCTTTTGATACCTAAAGATGAAGATGACCAGAAAAATACCATTTTGGAAATACGTGCAGGTACTGGCGGCGAAGAAGCGGCTCTCTTTGCTGCCGACCTATATCGTATGTATACAAGACATGAACGACACTGGATTAGGCGGAATTAAAGAAGTTGTTTTTTCTATTCAAGGCAACGGAGTTTTTGGAAAACTTAAATTTGAAAGCGGTGTTCACCGTGTTCAAAGAGTTCCTGAAACAGAAGCTGGTGGAAGAATCCATACTTCTGCAGCTACAGTAGCCGTTTTACCTGAAGCAGAAGAAGTTGACGTTCAAATAGATGAAAATGACTTAAGAGTAGATGTTTTCAGAGCATCTGGTCCTGGAGGCCAATGTGTTAACAGAACAGATTCAGCAGTAAGAATTACACATTTACCAACGGGCTTAGTTGTAAGTTGCCAAGACGAAAAGAGCCAGCATAAAAACAAAGCAAAG
>ONIU01000028.1:19738-54682 GCA_900317935.1 uncultured bacterium | reverse complement strand
TTCTTCTTTCAAGCTACCCATATAGAATACACCTTCAGGACAGGAAATAATATCTAAACTTGTTCCATCAGGCAATGAAAAAGATAAACCATTATCTATTTCAGATACTTCTTTAACAGTAGTAAAAGATAATGCTTTAAAAGAAATAACCTTACATCCATTAATATCAGATAAATCTGACATTGAAAGTGTATATGAAGTATTATAAGCAAGGTTTCCACTAAAGCTGACGGTTATAGTTCCATCATCATTCCATGTTATTACAATTTTATCCTTTGTAAGGTCGGTAACAGCTATTGAATTTTCAATTATTGCTCTGTTTGAATCTGCAATTTGTGGACCAGTATAGCGAATTGTAAAGCTTGGATTAATTTTATACAAATTATCAGTTACAATATTTCCTTCATCAGAATTTAATTCAAAAACCATTTCTTTTGGGTCATCACCAGAAGAACTACCAGAAGTTGGAATATTGCTGACATCCACATCAGAAATAGTTGGCAAAGAAGCCTGTTGCCCCTTAGCTATCTTTATAAGACTTTCTTTATAAACATTATCTTGAAAATTTACAACATTAGCAAAATCACTATCATTTTTCAAATTTGATTCAGCAGACTTAGCTGTGAAATTTTTGAAACTTTTATCTGTTGGGTTATTGGCAAGCCAGGCATCATAAGCCATAGTCTTATAACTGGTATTAATATCAACATTAAAAGAAGCACCACTAGTAATACTAGCAATACTTACATGATTTTTTAATAATTCTTTGTCATTATGTAATGCTAAAAATCTATAATCAAAGTTTGTTCCTAAATCAAGATTTGCAACATAATTGCCATTTGTCAATGGAGCTTCTTTTTCTAACTGTTGAACACCGCCAACCACACTACCATTATTATAAGGAACGGCACGTATCTTTAGAGTTTGAAGAGTTATAGCTGCTCTAACATCAGGAGTAAGATTAGCATCATCAAATAGATTAGCAGGAATTGAAACTTTAACCTTTGCTGTTGTTGGAGGCAGGCTACTATTACTACTTCCGCCACCGCCACCGCAGGCGGTCAAAAGAAGGCTAGAAATCACTGCGACAACCAGAAAAAAATTTCTGAAGAATAATTGGGTTTTACTTCTCATAAACTAACTCCTTTTTAATTGTTTTTGTTTTGTGTACATCTTTTATAAATTACACAGACTAATTATTCAAGTTTTTTATGAGTTTTAGCCTACAAACTGAATTTGAAAGAGTTTATGTCCGGTAGGACATTACTTTATTAACCTAGGGTGTCGAAGACACCCTAGGGATAGAACTCCCTCTAAGTCCTCGTCCGATAGGACGATACAATAAGCCCCAAGGGCATCATTGATGCCCTTGGGTATGAAGTAGCGCCCTCCGGGCGCTTTAATTCTATATTATCTAGTCCTAGGGCGACTAAAGTCGCCCTAGGTTATTGAAGTAGCGTCCCGCCGGGACGCATTAGAACTATAGCTACAAAAATACGCAAAGCTAAAGCTTCGCTGTGGGACTATTTGAAACTTTTAGCTTACCTTTAAAAATCAGGGGTGAAAATTACGTTTTTCTTCTTCTAAGATTGCTTTTAATTCGTCATTTGAATAATTCATCTTCTTTGCTATAAGACGTAAGAATTCTAATTCTTCGCTGGCTATTTTTCCATCAGCAAAAGCAACCCGAACAATCATATGCATCAGCTTGTCATCTTTCGGGAAATTAGCTATTTGCACAGAACGCAAAATTGTATTTGGCTGGTCTTTGGCAAGAGTTACAATCTTTTCAATCTCCGCCCTTTCCAGACCTATTTTTATACCGTAATCCAAAATATTTTTGAGTTCATTCTTGGGCTTCTGGGACATCATTTGGAGAAGAATTCAAATCTGGGGAACTATCTGAAAATTGCTCTGAAACAGTACATTGTGATTCAGTTTCTTCACTAACATTACTTATATTTGGTGAAGTTGTCGGAATCTGGTCATTAGACTGATTTTTCTTGGGAAGTGCATTAAAACTGTTTTCCTGATTAGCGATAAACTGTGAAAGTTCGTCTTGGGGTTCACTTACTTCTTCACCACCAGAAGATGAGTTTGATTTTAAAACTTCTTGAACAACAGCATTAGCTATACCTGAAGCTACTTTATAAAAGTTTTGTCTTGCAGCTAAGGTAGTCTTTTCACTGCAAAAAACAAATATCTTTTTGTTATAGCCGTAAATCTGAACCCCAGTTGATTTACCAAAATGACCGGAAATAAAATTTCCCAAATCTTTTATATTTAAATTTCTTTCATCTGGCATGTGATTTTTATCCAGATTGAGAAAAGCTTTCTTGACCTTTTCTGTAAAAAACTTTTTTGTTTGAGTTTCAAAAGAACCTTTTAAATTATAGGAAGAAGAAAAAGTATTATCTAACTTGATTACTTTTCCAGAAAACAAGTTACCTAATGAATCCAACACCCCTTGATTATCTGTGACTTCAAATTCTGGAATTACTATTCCTGGGATTATTAAATTATTAAATCTAAAAATAAAAAAAGAACTTCTAGCTACCCCTGCTGGAGCACCTTTGGCATGTATCTCTCTATCACAGTCTCCCCAGATAGCAGTCCAGTTATTTTCAGGAATTTCAAGGTAATTATATACCTTTACAGAAGAATAAATCTTTGGGAAATCTAGTTGCTTTACTATGTTCTTGTCTTCGACTTTACTATGATAAACATAGTTATGACTTTCAGCAAAATTCTTTAATTCTGCTATTGTCTTTTTGGATAATGCTTTACGGATAAAAAAGCCTATAATCCCCAAAACAACCAAAACAGCAAACATATAAAGCTCAACGTTCGATTCTTCCATACGCTTTTCCCTTAGTTTTTTATCTTCTACATAAATATATTTATATCTACATAAAAAAAAATAAAAATTTTTATAAAAAGCTAAAGTTTATAATTAGCAAAGACAAGATAGAAAGTGGAAAGATATAATATGTTGTTGAAAAAGAATTATATTACTAAATCTATCACTCTATTATTTTTATCTATTACTCTAAATCTAATCTCTAAATACAATCAGTAAAAACATAAGTTTATATTTAAATTGATAGTTATTCTTCTAAGTGTTGTCGCCAATGTTTATTGCGACCTTTAAATTTATCTGATGAATCTAAATTTTGTAATTGTCTTACAGAGACCATAAGACTTTGAGTATAACTTGCCACATCTGTGAATCCTGGAATTTTTGCCTCCATTATCACGGTTATCATTACCTTTCCCTTTTGTTCAGTATCGTTTTTCCAATCGCCTTCTTTTGTATCTATACTTTTAACATAGCGTGCTACCACTATTCCTCCGCGCCTACATACTCCATCGCTATCAACAGAATAGGTTATATCTTCTCCAGATACACTATCTTCAGCAACATCAAATATTGGTGCATTTTCACCGCTGTCATTTACTTTTGCGATTTTAAATCTTGGTGAAGCACCTAAGTCATAATCTGGTTTAAATTTTTCTATGTTGTTGCTATCGAAACCATCAGGTATAACAAGACAGCCAGAAATATCTCTCTCCATTGCTCTTAAAAGGATTTGTGCTTCTTGTCTTAAAGTAGCTATCATCGTAGCTTTTACTCCCTGCCTTTGCGTATCTCTCATAAATGAAATCGCAAAGCCCAATATAGATGCTAAAATAGCTGCTCCTATTATTATTTCAACTAAAGTAAATGCTTTTCTGCTCTTCATTATTTAACCTTAACACAAGTAGATGTTTCTTTTCTTTCAGCTCCGCCTCTACTCTTCCAAGTAACAGTCAAAGTAAACCTAATTGTTTTTTCATCAACATTTTCTGTAACTATTTTCATCTCCAAATCTGAAAATTTTGACTTTATTTCATCATATATTTTTTTTGTGTTTGGAGGAGCATTATTAGCATCGGTAAATCCATTACATTCTTCAAACGAATATTGTTTAATATCGTTTTTAAATGTTTCCATCAATCTACTAGCAGAAACATTTTTGTGATATTCGATTTCATTTGCGGTAGTATATGAGAAAAACATATATACTGGTATCGCTATTAAAGCAAAAATACCCAGCGCAACCATTATTTCAACTAATGTAAAACCATTTTTATTATTTTTAATCATTAACATTTTTATCATAATAAGATTTAGACCAATTATTTGCAAATGATGCATAATATCTTTTTAGATTCTGTTTATATAGATCAGAAAAATCAGTATCAGCCACTACTATATTTTTAGAACAATAAACGATGTTTGTAACTCCGGTTACTTTACTTCTATCAAAGCTGTTTGTTACTAAATTACCTTTTATTGTTGCCGCTGTCAAAATTGGAGCTGCATTAGAGTAACAACTTGCGTTTACTTCACATCCCTTTATTGACATACTACCTTTTCTTGCGATTAAACCAAGAGAAGAATTTTTACCATTATTATCCGCAAGCTCGATATTTCCATTTATTTCCATACATTCTTCAGCTACGATTAATCCGCTACCTACAAAAGTTGTTCCTTTTAATATAACATTACCTTCTATGTATATAACTCCATCTAATCTTATATTACCTCCATCCTTTAGACCGCCTTTTTCTACGTCTATTTTGCAATCATCATCAAATCCACCTTGATCTTTATAATATCTGCTTGCTTTCTTTTTATATTGTAGGTCAGAATACAAGAAATCCGGCCAATTTTCTGGAGAATCTGGATCATATGCTTTTAGAGAGGTTTTGTTTGTATTTATATTAGGCAAACCATAAGTTAATTTAGTAGATTCATTTGTCGGAAAATCATTTTTGTCTTTTATTTCATACCAAATTTGAAATTCACTGCCTATTTTACCGTCTTTAGGCTCAAATTTAAAGCCATCATCTTTTAAATCGACAGTAAAAGTAAGCTTAGGGAATAAATGAGCGCATAATTCAGACAAAGAAGATTCAACTTTTCCCTCGACAGTTATTCCTAAGGGATAATCTAAATGACCATAACCATACAAAAAAGTTGGTTTATCTAAAATATTGCTTGTTGCACAACCTTCAAACATTTTAACAATTGACTCAAAGCCACTTATAGGACCTTGCATAGCTTTTTCTACACCAGCTAGAGTTGGAAAATGTATTTTTGTTGGTTTTAAAAATTCACCACAGTTACCCTCTCCTTCTGCAAATCCAAAAGTTAATTTTAACTGTAGATTTGACTTATATGGATAATCTTTAACTTCATTTTTTGTAATGCATAGCATTGGTATATCAGATAGACCTAATTCGCCTTCTTCTAAGCCGCCGCAGTTAGTAGGTATTATATTGTCTTCTCCTAAGTCATTGCCGTTTATTCTTACTTTGCCAGCACATGGAGCATCAGACGACCAAGCTTTGTAAGGTATTATTTTTTTTGAAGAAGAATCAAAATCTTTTCCATCTAATCTGTTACCATTGTTTAAGACAAATATTTCATCAGGAGAACCAACAGAATCACTGTTTCCTACTAATTTAACTGTTGCACTGTCTCCACAAGATACATCTGAAGACGAATTATTAACAAAAAATGTATATGTTGGAGCAATAGGTTGTACATCCGAAACCTTAAATGGTATTTCTGTTACAAGCTTCTTTTTTATTGGGTCCTTCCCGTTAGGCGTATATTCTACTTTACAGGTCAAACGCAAAATACCGCCTTTTTCTATTAAATCGCTCTCTAATGAACCCTGAGGGTTAGCTTTATCTAACCAGTTATTATCTATTGTTCCTCCGCCGCCAACCGCATCTAACATTTTTGATGGCATTAATAAATCAAGATTTTTAAATGCACTGACTTTCTCAGTCATAAGCTTTTCTAAATCAACAGTGTTTCCATTTTCGATATATTTATTCGCAGTTTTATTATCAGAAAGAAAACTATGGAGTTTTTCATTAACCATGTTATTAAATTCTTCTTCGCTGCTAAAAGTAGTTTTAAGCATTTCCTCTATTTTATCTAAATTTGCATTGTCATCGGAAGAGCCAAAAATACTGGTTATAGCAGAACTAACAGGATTCCCGCGATATTTTTCTAATATATTTTCTAATATAGTTTTAATACTTTTAAATAGTTTATCTGATATATATACGCCAAACTCTATTGCTGTCTTTTTTGTTACATCACCTGTATCTTTTAATAATAAATCAACCTTTGTTTTTTCAAATTCACCTGCATCAGCATCTAAATCATCTAATATGTCTTTTAGCGACGTCGATAATTCTAAATCTATGTCTATTGGCTGAGAAACGTATTTGTATCCCATAAATTTTGAATCTATTCCGCTAACTTGAGTTGATGAATATGCGTTAAATATACCAGTATCATACTTATCTGCATAGGCATTATTTATAGAATCTACTTCTGAATGTGTCGTAGTCGGATACATAAAGCTAAATTTCCAATTATCATTAGAAGGATTAGACTCTCCACTAGATTTAACATAGCTTTCGGGGGAGCTTGGCATTACATCTACACCTACAACCTCATATTCTCCACCAAAATTTTCTACGTGAACTATTTCTGCTTTTACGTCATCAATTATTTTATAACTTCCCCCATCATCAATAAAAGCAGATTGTATTGAAGAATAATACTCAGGAGGAATTAAATCTTCGGCTGATATTGAAACAACTTGATTTTTTTCTCCACATCCTGGATTAGCATATTTTTTTCTTAATAAATTATAAATTATTGTTTCCTGATCATCATTGGCTTTTTCTCTTATATCAGCGATTACTCTATCTAACACAGCTTCTGCAAAAGCTTCTGCTTTCTTTTCGTCGCTCATATATTTTCTCATAAAACCTCTTTTAGATCTACTATCCAGAACTGAGGTTATAAAAACTAGCAAAACCACAATAATTACTAAAATAATTACTATTGCATAACCTTTGTTTTTTTTCATAGTTTTAATAAATCCTTATAAAGATTTTCATACATTACAATTCTGTCGTTAAGAACTCTTTCCGCATCAGATCTATTTCTTAATGTTTTTTTTGCGAATTTGTCAATTAATCTATCTTTATAGGATGGATCTGATCTAGCTTTCATATAATCAGTAAATTCTTCCGTCCATTTAAGATAACTATCACTTTTCTCAACATTTAAAACAGATAAATCTTTAGTAGCCATTAGATTGCCTTTTATCTCAATCATTTTTAGGAATAAATCTAAATCACCAGTAAATTGAGCACAATCTAACAGGTATTCAACAGTAATATATTGTATTTCTGGAGAAACATTTTTATCTTTCAAAACTTCAATATAGCTACTTATAGCCATTTTATAATCGTGATTTTTATGAGCTTTATAAGCATTTACATAATTTTTATTTTCCATTAATTGAGCTTTTATCTTAATTTTAGCTGGAGTATTTGGATTTTCTATTAGTTTTTTTATGTGTTCCTTTACCCATTCTTGTTGTTCTTTTCTTGCCTTTTCCTGAAAAGCAAGTATCCTTTCACGTTGCTTTTCAGTTATTTGACTTTTTGAAGAGCTCTTTTTTTTATTAGTAGTTGAACTTGATTTATAAGAAGAAGAAGAGGAAGAAGAGGAAGAGGAATATGAAGAAGATGATGAGGTACTTTGATAATTTGAGTGATTATTCTTTTTTGATTCTTTATTTACTGTTTTTCTATCTATATATTTATTTTTTTCAGAATTGCCTGAGCTTTTATTATTTCTGCCGCAACAAACAATTAACAAAACAAGGCAGAGCAAAAGAATAACTCCACCTATTATAAATGTTTTTCTTTGTTCGTCGTCCATAGTTTACCTATAATACCTCTTAATTATAATATAGCAAATATTTTTATTTATAGCAAAACTAAGATTCAAATTGTAATTAACGGAAGCAATAAAATTATTGCCAGACACAAGGATATAATCTATTACGACTGTATCAACTATTACTATCTATTCGTGTCTACTTTTAGTAAAACAACAAAATAGAAGAGGAAGATGGAATATTAATAGAAAAAAAATAAAAAAAATTTAAAAAAGTACTAAAGTTTCTAATTAGCTAAGACGATATAGAAAGTGGAAAGATATAAAAGGTTAAAAAGGAGGCGATAAAAAGGTGATGACTGACTTATTTGCCGGCAGCAATACAAGCATAAATACATCAGCTTTGATTGCATTAGCTAATGCCAGCACAAGTGCAAAGAATCATTCAGATTCAGATACTCCTGAAGCTATTGATTTCTCAACACTTTTGAGTCAGACAATGGATTCTGGTTTTTCTGTTAATTCACAAAACAACATTATTAAAGATTCCGTTCAGAACTCTTTCGAAAGTGCATCACAAAACTCAGTTCTAACCGCTCAGCTTAAATCTAATGTTTCAGTTGATTCATTCAACTCTTCCCCATTCGTAAACTTGAACGAACGCAACTCTTTTCAGAGCAGTTTCGAAGCAAAAGACAGCAGAATCAGTTCTTCTAAATCAAATGCAAACCTTCATCAGGAAAAAGATGTCCAGACAGTTAGCAAAGAAACAAAGAATATAAAAGAAGACGATTCTAGCAAAAACGAAAAAGTTGAAGCAAAAGAAGAAAAAACTGTTCAGGAAAATGAAGAAGGAAAAGCTGTAAAGGAAGCAGAAAACGAAGCAGAAGAAAAAGTTGAAGTAAAAGCAGACGCAGTTTCAGCAGAAGAAGCTAACCTTCTAAGTGAAGAAGAATCTGAAATTCTCGCAGCAGAAGCAGAAGCTTCCGAAATCAAAGAAGAAAGCGATGACGAAAATGCAGTAGTTAATGAAGCTTCTGGCAATGAAAATGCAGTTATGAATTTCCAAAATGTTGAACAGAGTGCGACTAATGGAGCTGAAGAAAGTGAAGCAGCAGTAGAAAAGGTTAGCGAAACAGCAGCCGCTAATACTTCTGCTGAACAGAAATTGGCTGACAAAGAACAAGAAAACGGTGATGAAGTAGAAAATGAAGTTTCTGGCAAAACTGCAAAGAACGAAGTTCCTGCTAATGAAGTTGTTAATCAGATGCAGACTGCTCAAGCAGCAGAAACCGCAGTAGTTGAAGAAGCTGATTCAGAAAATGAAGGCATAAGAAATGTAATGGCAGCAAACAAAACTGCTTCTCAAAAAGGAACAGAAGATGTTGTCGAAGCAAAAGAAGATGCTGAAGATTCTGAAGAAAGTTCTGAAATTACAGACAAAGAAACAGCTTCAAAAGAAAGCACAGTAAAAGCTGAAAGCAAACAGGAAAAAGAATCAGGTCTAGACAAACTCGTCGAAAAAATGCAGAAAGACGACAATGTCGTTCCTGAAGAAAGCTTAAGACAGAAATTTGCAGAAGCTACAGGCCAGGAAAAGCACAATTCTACAGAAAATCCAGACGCTAGTCTAGCTCAACAGGCTATGAACGTTGGCGAACAGGCACCTCAGGCTGCAGCAACAGCCGCTAACTCGGCAGAAGAAACTGCCAACAAAATATTCGCTGCTCTTACAGGAAAAAGCGAAGGAGCAAATGGTAAGGCAGAATCAAGTCAGATTCTTGTAGCAGGAAACGAAGGAGCAAGCAAAGGGTTTTCAATGGGCCAGAACAATGGTTCAGGAATGAATAACAGCTTCTCATTCCAGTCAGGTGTAAACCAGACCTACAATGAAAACGGCAAGTTAGCCCAGACCCAGAACACTCCAGTGACAAGTTTTTCAGAACTTCTTACAAAAGCTGAAATGGTCAAGACTAAGGATGGAGCCAAAGTCATGAACATAGAACTTGAGCAGGAAGGAATCGGAAAGCTTGAATTAGAACTTAGTTCCAAAGACGGCGAAGTCACCGCAAGACTTTCAGCAGAAAGCGAACTTGCAAAGGCAAAATTAGAAGAATTAACACCTCAGATTAAAGAAAACTTAATAGAAAAGGGTGTGAACTTAACACAAATTAACGTGGATGTTTCCTCTAAAGATGCCGATGGAAATGGTGACAAATACCTAAATTCAGGAAGAAAGAGAAGCAAATCCAACCGACTTAATGGAATCGAAGGGAATTCCGTTAAAGAAATAGTAGAAAAGAGAATACTTCCGAATTTAAGGCGCGAAGCTCTTAACATAAAGAGCGTGGATATAACGGTTTAATAGATATCAGGAGGCAAAAAAGATGGCTATAGAAACTATGACTGAAGCACAAAGACTCCAGGCTGTGAATTCTAAAAACAACAGAACTCCAACTTCGAATCTTGGCAAAGACGACTTTCTACAGCTTTTAACTACACAGCTTAAGAACCAGGACCCGATGAACCCTATGGAAGACATGGATTTCATTGGTCAGATGGCTGAATTCTCCTCTCTGGAACAGATGTTAAATCTGAATACAGGAGTAGACAAAATCAACACAGCTCTTACAAACAACACAACCACTCAGGCTATGATGTTCTTAGGAACTAATGTAACTGCAAATGTTGACGATTCAGAAGAACCAATAACAGGGACGGTTTCAACAATTGGTTTCAAAGATAATCAGCCTTATCTGAAGGTCGGTGAATACGCTGTAGCGTTAGATCAGGTAAAACTTGTTAATTACTAACAACGAAAAGCCTTGAAGTGTAAGTGAGCCGGTGACGACGAAGGCACTTAAAGGGTAGGAAACTTAGTAGACTGAAAATTTAATACTAGAAGAGGCAGATAATATGGACCCCAGACTTATGATTGGATCAAGAAGTCCGCTGCTTAGAGGGTTAACGAATGGCACAAACCTTAATGGTTATTCTTCCCAAAAGACCAATAATCAAAAAGGAGTAAGCTTTCAAGACCTACTCAATGGCGTATTAGATGATTCATCAAAAAATGAGGAGTTTCACATCAGTTCTCATGCCCAGAAGAGGTTGAATGAAAGAAACATAACCATGGATTCTGATTTAAAAAGTTCTCTTTCAGAGGCTTTTGACGAATTAGAGGCAAAAGGAGCGAAGGATTCGCTGGTTCTCACTAGGGAAGGTGCATTCGTGGTAAATGTTCCGAGTAGAACGCTGATAACGGCAATGGGATTCAACGAGATGCGAGACAACATAGTTACAAATATAGATAGTGTTAATTTGAAGTTTGTATAAGGACAGGCAAATCAAAGAATAAACAGAGAAAATTATTAATTAGGAGAAGCAAACAAAGAGGGAAACGTAAAGAATCAGGAAATAGAGCAAAACAAATCCGAATAGTATATGACCGGACCCTAACGGGAAGTCATAGACCACCCGACTGACTGAAGGTGGTCACTAAAGAAAAAAAACTGATCTTTGCAATTCCCAGCAAGAGATCGGAGAAAGCAAACTGCAACAGCAGCAGCTTTCTTTGATCCGATGCTCCATGTAATGATTTCGGAGCCATCCGTGTATATGTAATAGACATATAGTGCGGAAACCCATTATAAAGGAATAGCATAATGATCAGATCATTATTTACTGGTGTAACAGGTCTTAAGAACTTCCAGACTAAGATGGATGTTATCTCTAATAACATCTCTAACGTAAATACAACCGCTTTCAAACGTGGTCGAACTGAGTTCGCAGATCTTTTCTGCCAAACATTGAGATACGGGCAGCAGGCTTTCGGCGACTACGGTAGTCAGAACCCAATGCAGGTTGGTCTTGGTGTTAAAAAAGCAGCAATCGATACCTTGATGGATCAGGGTAATATTGAATTCACTGGCAAAGACACTGACATAGCTATTGAAGGTGAAGGATTCTTCGTTGTTCATCAATACGACGGCAGCACTTACTACACTCGTGACGGTAACCTTAACATTTCAGACAGCTACGATCTGGTTATGACCAATACAGGCAGCAAAATGCAGGGTTGGTCAGCAGTTCAGAACCCAAAGACTGGCAATCTTGAAATGAAAGAAACTGGTATTGTTCCATCAGATATTAATATTTGTAAGTATTTGAAGAAACATGCTCATCAGACTAACGAAATCGTTTATTCTTGTAATCTTGATGCAAGTTCAAATGAAAGAGACGTAGAATTTGGTCTTAATACCCTCACATTCTTCGATAGCGAAAATAATCAGCAGAATCTCCAATTCAAGTTCAAAAAGCTTGATTCAAACAACTGGGTATGGACAGCTTATGACGACACTGAAGGCAACGTTGCCACAGGCACAATCAAATGCGATGACGACGGAAATGTAATCGAAAGCACAGTTGAACCAGAAGGTGCAACTTCTAATATATCTTCACCCTATTTCACTTATGACCCAGACGGCGACCCACAACCAGGTTCTGCCACAATGCCAATAAATGCTGTTTCTAACAGCGGCAACGGCGTAAGCTCAGGCGTAACAGTAACCGGCAAAGAAGTTAAAGACGAAACCGTAGAAATCATTTTCGACGGCGGCGATCCAACAAGAGCTACTTCTTACCGCGTTGTAGGTTCTGAAAGAGGTTTCATCGGTTCAGGCACTCTCGGCGGCAATCAGGCTCGTTTCACTGGCGAACCCACTACTTTCGGCAGCTTCTGGACTCCAGACGAAGATACATCTTTCACAGTAACTGACACTCAGATTTATACTCTTGATGACGGCACAGAACACACTGAAGTAACCTTCCCAAGAGAAGCTACAATCACTTTCACCAATGCTGATGCCCCCTACTCTACTTCTCAAATAGTAGACAAGATTAATAAGGAATTAGCTAACGCAGGCGTTCGTGCCACAATTTACTTCGACTCTGTTACTGCTAATTTCCAGCTTGTAAGCAACGCTACAGGTAGCAACCGCGAATTGAAGATAAGCAACGCTACTGGCAGTTTCACAGACCTTGGCCTTTCTGAAGGCGCTGAAAGAGGAACAGGCGGATCTAAGGCTGAAGTATTCCAGGATGTTAATGCAGCCGAAGCAGCTATCATAGCCGCAGGTGGTGCAGCTGGCAGTGCAGATTTTTCACACGACAACTGGGACCCAGCTAGCGATGTTAAATTAATCATCACTGACAGACACGGCAACGCAACTCAGATTACTTTTGAAGACAAACTTGCTGGTGCAAATCAGGTCTACAGCCGCGGTGCAATCCTTGCTTCCATCAACTCCAAGCTTGCAGCCGACAATGTTGATGCAACTGCAGCTTTCCAGGATTCAGACAATGACGGAAGCCCAGACATGCTCGTAATCACTAGCAACACTCCTGGCTCCGGTGAACGCTTATATATCAACGGCACCAACATCGACCAGTTAGGTTTAACTGCAGGCACAACATTCGGAACCGCAGCAGTCAGCACTTTCAACTATGGCGGATTAACTTTCGACCTTACTGAAGGTATGGATGCATGGCTTCCAAATGAAAAGATGAGTTTCACAACCACAGCCGAAAGAGGTGCTGCAGATTCAGTAAATATCTATGTTCCACAGCCAGCATCTAAAACTATGACCTTCAAGTGCGAAGTAAACGGCGAAGAATACAAAATCGACGGTTCTATAGCCAAAGGCGCTACTCACTCTACCAACATAGTCTGCTACGACTCTCTTGGCGGTGCACATGCATTAGTAACCAGATGGGAACACACTAACTCCGAAACTCAGGAATGGAGCTACAAAGTTAGCTATGCTCCTGATGATGATGAAATCATCAGATGGCTCAATGACCCATCTAACGGTGTTATGGATCCTGAAGACCCCACAGAAGAAGAATTAGAAAGAGCCAATGACGCTTTAATTCAGAATCGTGAAGGGAAAATGTATTTCACTCATGCCGGTAAAATCGACCTTGGCAAGTCTTACATTCCAACTCTTACCATGCAGCCAGAAGGCAGCAACGAAGTAAATATCGACATGAAGGCAGACCTTATCACACAATTCGAATCAGACTTCACTACTAAAGCTGAAAGTCAGGACGGTTATGCAATGGGTCTTCTCCAACAGATTTATTTCGAAGAAGACGGTGTTATCAGAGGTGTTTACTCAAATGGTCAGAAGCAGCCAATTGCACAGGTAGCTATTGCAACCTTCAATAATCCAGCCGGGTTAGAAAAAACAGGGAACAACCTCTACGCTTTCTCTCCAAGTTCTGGTATTGCTGTAGTAACAAAACCTGGCATTAGTAAAGCCGGTATCATTGTTCCAAATTCTTTGGAAATGAGTAACGTTGACATTTCAGAAGAATTCACCAATATGATTGTAACTCAGAGAGCTTTCCAGGCTAACTCAAGAGTTATCACCACATCAGATGAAATCCTTCAGGAAGTAGTTAACTTGAAGAGATAATGAAAGCTGAAAGTTGAGAACTGAAAATTGAAAGAAAAAATAGTTTTCAGTTTTCAACTTTCAATTTTCAGCTTAATAAAGTATGGCAATATTTTCCAAAAAGGAGTATTTTTAACCTTGGAGTCATTAATTTATTCGTAAGGCATTGACTTACTTTAACTCCTCGTGTTAGTTTTACAAATTATGTCAGGAAAAATAAAAATAATAATTATAGTTCTCATTGTGCTCTTAGTTGGTCTAGGTATTGGCTTATTTGCCTATATGGCTTCAAAAAAGGCCACTACAGGTCCAGGAGCAGCACTTCCCCCACCTACACAAGACCAGATTAGTAATACCCCGAAGATGGGACGTTTTGACCTAGGTGAATTTGTTGCTAACACAAGAGACGAAGAACTCCACTATATAAAAATACAAGTTGAAATAGGTTATATCGGAAGTCTTGAACAAGAGCTTGAAGAACGCAAAGCTGAACTTCGAGACAGGGTTAATAACCATCTGATGAAACTTAATGCACAGCGTGCAAAAGAAGATTACGTAGACCGCTTTATGCACAAAGATCTCGAAAGAGAACTTAATAATGTATTAGGTAAATCTACTTCAGAAAGCCGTATCATTCAGGTTGTTATACCAACTTTCCTGATAAATTAAAAATATGGTTCTTGGAAATATTTAATGGTTGACACCTTAAGTCAAAACGAAATTGACGCACTGCTATCAGCATTGCAGCCGTCAGAAGATGCTGTTGCCGCCGCACCTGAGCCTGCCCCAGCTGCGGCTTCTTCTGTGTCAACCGAACCTAAAATTGAATCTGCGCCTATAAGATCCGAAGGACCAAAAATATCTTCTAATTTTTCGAGTTCTTCTGATGACAGTAGCAGCAGTAGTTCTTCAAGCAGTAAAGGCAAAGAAAGAAAATACGATTTCAAGCGCCAAACTAAGTTTTCTAAAGAACAGCTTGGAACAGTTCAACTTATTCATGAATCTTTTGCCCGACTAATAGGAACAGATATATCAACAAGACTGAGAATGGGCGTTACAGCAACAATTCTCAGCGTAACACAGGAAACTTTTGAAGAATTTATCGGTTCCATATTCCCGCCGACTTTCATAACAATTTTCCGTTCAGATAGTCTTGACGGTGAAGCAATGCTGCAAATGGATTTAAGCATAGTTTTTTCCATCCTAGATCGTTTGTTAGGCGGCAACGGAACTCCATTATCTACATTGAGACAACTTACAGATGTTGAAAAACAGATAATGCAGAAAATAATGATAGGCATAATCGACCGTCTGCGTGAAGCCTGGATAAACGTTATAGATCTGATGCCGGTTATAGAATTAGTGGAATCTAACCCTCAGTTTGCTCAGATCGTGCCTCCAAACGATGTTGTAGTAACAATAAAAATTGAAATAAGCATATTAGATACAACTGGAAACCTTAAGCTTTGTATTCCATACAATACGGTTGAATCTATTACACATAAATTAAATGCTGCTTCATGGTTCGCTGCAGTCAGAAAAGAAAGTGAAGCCAGCAAAACAAATGTCGATATCTTAGGGAAACAGGTAAAAGCAGTTGTTTTACCTGTTGTTGCCGAATTAGGTCGTGCAGTCTACCCTCTTGAAGATATAGTAAATCTTCAAGTAGGAGATTATTTGCTAACCAATCAGTTAGTAAAAGAAGACCTTAATATAAGAGTCGGAAATCAAGTAAAATTCCATGGCCGCCCTGGTATTCTTGGGAAAAAAATGGCCATTTCAATTACCAAGGTTCTTGAGCCCCCTGGTCAAGAGGAGGAAGAATAAACGTGAGTGATGGTGTACTCTCGCAAGAAGAAATTAATGCTCTATTAAACGGAGGAATTGGAGGAGGCGACTCTTCGTCTGGTGGCGATGAGGCTCCTGCGCCTGAACCTGCACCTGTTCCACCGGCTGCTCCGCCGCCAAGTGGTGCTGGTCCGACAACCAAATTTACTCAGGAAGACATTAATCAACTAACAGAAGTAGCAAAACTAGCATTAGGTGCAACTTCTTCTGTTGTTCAGATGTTCGTTAACCAGCAGAATGCAGAAATTGCATTAGAACAAGTCAGAGTTATCTCTTATTCTGACTTAGTACAAGAATGTGCCAGTGACGAATATTTAGTTTTAAAAATAGCCTATGTTGAAGGTTTTGACGGACTTACCTATCTGGTCTTAAAGAAGCCAACTGTTGCGATAATTGGCGATTTGGCCATGGGTGGTTCCGGGGTAAATGTAGAATTCCAGGAAATGCATATTTCTGCTTGTCAGGAAATGCTCAATCAAATGATGGGGAAAACTACAACAAGCCTTGCAGAAATCTTCAAAAAGCGCGTAGATATTTCTCCGCCAACTCCTGAAATGGTAAATTTCAGTCAGGGTGCCCCTGCTGATATGCCTGATTTTCATGAAGGTGGCGATTTCTTAAGAATAGGTTACAATCTTAAGTTAGGAGATGTAGCTACTACAGAAATGATTCAGCTTTATCCTGCTGAATTTGCTTTACTTATGGCACACGAATTAAATAAACCCGCAAAAGAACCTCCAAAAGCTCAAGTTCCGCCTCCACCACCACCCGGTGCTGGTATGCCACCAATGATGGATCCGATGGCACAACAACCAATACCTGGTCAGATACCTGGTCAGATGCCTGGAATGCCAGGTCAGATGCCTGGTATGATGCCGGGAATGCCTGGACAAATGCCGGGTATGATGCCAGGAATGCCTGGTATGCCCGGACAAATGCCTGGTATGATGCCAGGAATGCCTGGTATGCCTGGACAAATGCCTGGTATGCCGGGTATGATGCCTGGTATGCCAGGAATGCCGGGTATGCCCGGTATGCTTCAAGGTGCTCCTGCAGAATTTAATATGCTCCAAATGCCTGGAGGCGTTGGATTACAATCTAATATCGACCTTCTTTTAGACGTTCCGCTAGAAATAACCGTCGAATTAGGGCGAACTAGAATGTTAATAAAAGATGTACTTGAATTAGGTATAGGTTCTGTAGTAGAGTTAAATAAGTTAGCTGGTGAATCGGTTGAAGTTTTTGTAAATAATAAACTAATCGCCAAAGGTGAAGTAGTTGTTATTGATGAAAACTTTGCGGTTCGCATTACAAATATAATCAATCCACAAGATAGATTACAGGCTCTCTAAGGAGATTTCCATTTCGTATGGGAAAGACAATTCTAATAGTTGACGACGCAGCTTTTATGCGCATGATGATTAAAGACATTCTTACAAAGAATGGCTTTGAGGTAGTCGGTGAAGCTCAAACCGGTAAAGTAGCCGTTGAGCTTTATCAAAAACTGAAACCAGATTTGGTTACAATGGATATTACAATGCCAGAAATGAACGGTATTGAAGCAGTTAAAGCTATTAAAAAGCTTGATCCTGCTGCAAGAGTCATTATGTGCAGTGCTATGGGGCAGCAAGCCATGGTTATTGATGCCATCCAAGCAGGAGCTAGAGACTTCATTGTAAAACCATTCCAACCAAATCGAGTTATTGAAGCAGTTCAAAAAGCGCTCAGATAAAAGTTTAAGTCTTAAAAATTTAATAAACGTGAAAAAAGCTATTAACTTGACCCTTTTGGTCATATATGTTCTTATAGCGTTATTTGTATGTAATCAAACCGTTGTTGCAGGCAACGGTTTGTTTTTAGCAAATAACAATTCTAATGCAGCCCAAGATTTTATAAAGGCTACTAAAATAGGAACTTCTTCTGTTGAGCAGGAAACCGAACAATTTGTTAGCGTAAAAGCAAAAGAAGAAGAAAATATTTTAACCAATACAGCCTCAACATCCGCACTAGCTTCTGAAACAAAAAAAACAGTCATAGACGAAGGTTCTTTACCGCTTTTTTCAGAAAAGACTCCTACAAATACAAACAGATTACCAAGTCCAACAAATGGTATGTCTGGAACTTTCAGTCTGATTATATCACTTTTCGGCATAATAGTTCTTGCATTGGCTGCATCCTGGTTCATTCAGAAAAAAACAGGTTTCGGCTCCAACAATTTTGGAAAAGTCCTTGGAATAGTTCCTTTAGACAACAAAAGACTAATCTATATAGTAGATGTTATGGGAAAAATGATGGTCCTAGGAGTTACCGAAAGCAGCATAAACTTTCTTACCGAAATAACAGACAAAGATACAATAGATGCTTACAGACTGAAATATGGACAGTCGGTAACGCCCGGTCTAGACAAACTTTTCCCATTTATGAATAAAGGCAGCGATGAACAGAATAACGATTCTAACTTATCTGATGAAGCTAGCAGAATAATAGAAGAAAAAAAAGCTGAGCAAGTAAAATCAACCTTGGATAAAAACCATGAAGACCGCTTAAAAAGGTTGAAAAATATGATTATAAAAGCCAATAATAAATAGAGCCAAGCAAAGCTTGGCTGCAAAAAGGCAAAGCCTTTTTGCTAGGGATTAGGGAGAAGGGATTAGAGAATTAAGAATTAAGAATTGAGAGATGAGAATTGAGAATTGAGAATTTAGTGGTTGGTGAGACGAGGCTAAAGCCTCTGTGGGACGATTGCTTACGCAATCTGTAAGAAGGCAGCTGACGCTGCCCGTGAGAGTTGGTCGACAATTACCACAGTGAAACGTCCCACAACGAAGTGTCCCACAGCATAGCGTAACACTTTTAACCCTTCCAACCCTTCTAACCCTTCCAACCCTTCCAACCCTTCCAACTCTTCCAACCCTTCCAACCCTTCCAACCCTTCCAACCCTTCCAACCCTTCTAACCCTTCTAACCCTTCCAACCCTTTTCACAAGCAGCTATGCTGCTGTATCACAACGAAGTGTCCCACAGCAATACCTTCACAATCTCCAATCTTATATCTTGTAACTTGTAACTTATAACTTAAATCTTAAATCTTATATCTAAAAAATTCTCTATTGACATTGATAACTTAAATAGAGTACATTTTTTCTGTTAAATTTCTTGATTTATTTATAGGGAATTATGCACCAGTCTTTTATAAAAAAAACAGTGTTTTCGTGCGTACGTTTTATAGCTGTAATATTGCTGTTTATGGCTGTTTTAGCCTCGCCAACCTTTGCTCAGCAGTCTAGAGGAAACGCCAGAGTAAATATCAACGATAACACAAGAATTGACCGCACACCAGTGGACAGCACCCCCTTCCCTATTCCAGCCATAACCATTCATGTAGACCCATCAAGAGAACGAGGCCAAATAGGCACTGGTCTTCAAATATTAATTCTTTTAACTATTTTAAGCCTTGCGCCATCTATATTAATAATGATGACCAGTTTTACGAGAATAATCATTGTTCTTAATTTTGTAAGGCGTGCTTTAGGAACCAATACAGAACCAAGCAACCAGATTTTAATCGGTTTAGCCCTGTTTATCACATTTTTTACAATGTCTCCAGTAATAGACCAGGTATACAACAACGGAGTCAAACCATACATCAACAGAGAAATAGATTATGTAGAATGTTATAATCGTTCTATTACACCAATAAGAAATTTTATGTTCAGACACACTCGTCAAAGCGACATGCTTCTATTTGCAGAAATGGAAGGTGCCCCCAAACCTAAAACCCGTGATGATTTCAGCACTGTTGCCTTAGTTTCTGCATTTATAACAAGTGAACTTAGAACAGCTTTTCAAATGGGTGTAGTTATTTATCTGCCGTTTTTGGTTATAGACATGCTCGTATCCAGCATTTTAATGGCAATGGGCATGATGATGCTGCCCCCTGCTATGATTTCTCTTCCTTTTAAAATTCTTTTATTCATATTGGTAGATGGTTGGAATCTAGTAATAAAATCACTAGTTAACAGCATTACAGGTGTAGGTGTATAAAAATGACAGAACTAGATGTATTACAACTAATAAAACAAACTTTCTGGGTGAGCATACTATTAACAACACCAATCTTATTGATAGGAATGATTGTAGGTGTTCTTATAAGCATTATTCAAACAGCAACATCTATTCAGGAACAAAGTCTAAGCATAGTTCCAAAATTAATTATAACAGTCTTAGCTATTATGGGAATGTCCAAATGGATGCTCAGTTATATGATTAATTTTACTACAAGTCTGTTAGGTTCACTGCAAACCTATGCAGGAATGTAATATCAGGGAAAAAATAAAATGACTGAGGCCGCTTTTCTTAATGGAGTTGGATTATTCTTAATTGCTCTAGTCAGATTCAGCGGCTTTTTTTTAAATACACCTGTTTTTTCAGATAATCTTGCACCTACCAGAGCCAAAGCAGGACTTTGTGCTCTCTGTTCTACTCTGATGCTTCCACACTTAATCGCTACAACAACATTGCCTAATCTAAGCGTAACTGGTTACGGCATAATGGCGATAAAGGAATTAACTCTAGGTTTTATGCTGGGTTTTATAGTGATGTTTTTAACTTCAGCATTAAGAATGGGCGGCAATATAATAGGTATGCAGATAGGCTTTTCTTATGCACAAGTGGCCGACCCGGGTTCTAATCAAAGTATAGGTATAATTTCCGAAATTCTTCAGCTTTCTGGCTCACTTCTTTTTTTATTTTTAGGCGGACATTTAATAATATTAAGAGCCTTTTACCAGAGTTTTCAGATGGTGCCCCCTGCAGGATTAGTTTTAACAAATAATGTAATAGAAGAAATATTGCTCTACAGCAGAATGATTTTTATTTGTGGTCTACAGATTGCTATGCCGATAATTGCAGTTATTCTTGCAGGTGACGTAGCACTTGGTATTATTGCACGAACTGTGCCCCGAATGAATATATTCCAGTTGGGTTTTGCAATAAAAATAATCGCCGGAATGATAGTTATTTATTTCTTCATTAATTGTCTTGGAGATTTGATAAGAGATCTTTTAAACCTGAGTCTTGAAGAAGTAATGTTGGTTTTAAAGCATTTAGGCGGTGCATAATGATTAACTTTTTCTACTCTTATAACACTTCCAACACTTCCAGCTTTTCCAACACTTCCAACACTTCCAACCCTTCCAACCCTTCCAACAATCTAACCATCTCCGATATTCCATTTGACCTCCAGATGTTTGCAGGTGAAAAGACAGAAGAAGCTACTGAAAAACGAAAACGAGATGCCGTTCAGGAAGGTAATGTTGCAAAATCTCAAGATTTAGGTTCAGTTATTATTCTCCTGGCCGGTTTTTTAATGCTCCGTGCATACGGTGCAAACATGTATAGCCGATGTGCTGATTTCATGCGATACTGCTATGGTCAGATGCTTCAGCCTAACATTAGTATAAATGAAGTAATGATTCTATTAAATCAGTTTATCGTTATAACTTTAATCATCACAATACCCTTTATGCTTGTTATAGTGCTGGCTGCCATCATTTCTAATGTTATCCAAATAGGCTTTTTATTCAGATTCGACCCCATGACCCCTAACTTCGACCGCATGAACCCTGTCTCTAATATTCAAAATATGTTCTCTTGGAAAATGGTAGCGGAACTTGTTAAATCTTTCTTAAAAATATTTATTGTAGCCTACGTGCCCTATTCTACTATAAAAGAAGAATTTCCAAGATTTATTGGTTTTATAAAGGCAAATCCTCTGCCCTCATTCGGCACTCTTATGGATATTTGCTACTCTATGGCAATAAAAATAATATTAATTTTTTTAGTATTAGCAGTAGCAGACTGGTATTTCCAAAAATGGCGTTACGATGAAAGCTTGAAGATGTCTAAAGAAGACATAAAAGAAGAACATAAACAGCAGGAAGGCGATCCGCATGTAAAACAGAGAATTCGTGAAATGCAAAGAAAAGCCTCTTCCAGACGTCAGATGGAAGAAGTTCCAAAAGCTACTGTTGTAGTAACAAACCCAACTCATATTGCAGTAGCATTAAGGTATGCACCGGAAGAAAACATAAAAGTTCCTATCATAGTGGCTATGGGAACAGGTCTGATTGCTCAGAAAATAAAAGAAATTGCAAAAGAACACGATGTTCCTATAGTTGAAAACAAACCTCTTGCACGTGAAATGTTTAAAAAATCAAATGTAGGAGATGAAATACCGCAAGAACTCTGGACAGCAGTAGTAGAAATTCTTGCCCAGGTTTTCAGAGACCGCTACAGAAAAGCTGCATAAGCGGTGCACAATTTTAGTAGTTAAATAATTCACAATGTTAAAAATAATTTTTTTGACTATTGCAAAAAATAATTTACCTGTACTATACTAAATTCTGTGCATAACCCCATAAAGTTTGTTTTCGTTGGAATATGCATTACAAGCGGTTTTATTAAATTTTAACAAGGATTTATAGAGACAAATGGCAACAGAAACTAAAGGTAGCAACGTTTTAAATGCGGTGCCCCTTTCTGCAATACTAAAAAGCAAAGATATCATATTTGCTTTCGGTGTTGTTTTAATTGTCTTAACACTGATTATACCAGTTCCAGCCCGTATATTAGATGTTCTTTTAACACTAAATATCGCTCTTTCCTTAACAGTGTTATTAGTTTCTATATTCAATCATGATGCACTGCAATTCTCGGTTTTCCCGAGCCTTTTGCTGATTACAACTCTATTCAGACTTGCTCTTAACGTAAGCACAACAAGAATAATTCTATCAGGTCAAGGTGCAACCATGAATCTGATAAAATCTTTCGGTAATTTTGTTGTCGGCGGCAATTATATTGTAGGTTTTGTTGTATTCTTAATTCTTGTATTAATTCAATTTCTAGTAATTACCAAAGGTGCAGAACGTGTAGCTGAAGTATCTGCAAGATTCACTCTTGACGCTATGCCAATTAAAGGTATGGCAATAGACGCAGACCTTAATGCAGGAGCTATTGATCAGGAAGAAGCCACAAGACGCCGTTTGAATCTTTCTAGAGAAGCAGATTTTTATGGGGCCATGGATGGTGCTAGTAAATTTGTTAAGAACGATTCAATAGCAGGCATAATTATAACTGTTATAAATCTTTTAGGTGGCATATTAATCGGTGTTATTTCACGCGGAGAAGCAGCAATGGATGCTCTTTCCGCTTATGCACTATATACTGTTGGCGATGGTCTTTGCTCTCAAATACCAAGTTTATTGATATCTACAGCAACTGGTATTGTTGTAACCCGCTCCAGTTCTAATTTCAGTTTGGGTGAAGAAGTTACAACCCAGTTACTCTCTAAGGCCAAAATACTTGGCATTACATCAGGTTCATTATTGTTCTTAGCTTTGATTCCTGGTTTACCAAAAGTAAGTTTTATTTTATTAGCAATAATATTTGGTGCTTTGGCTTATGTTTCCAAAAGAAACGAAGAAGAAGCTGAAGAAAAACAAAAAGAAACTCAGGAAGCAGAAAAGAAAGCAGAAAGTACCGCAAACGGCCCAGAAGATGTTTCTTCTCTATTAACAGTCGACCAGCTTGAACTTGAAATAGGCTATAATCTTATTCCGCTGTGTGACTCAAATCAGGGTGGCGATTTACTAAATAGAATAGCATTAATCAGACGTCAGATTGCCATGGATTTAGGTCTTATAGTTCCAGCAATTCGTATTAGAGACAATATTCAGTTAAGTCCAAATTCTTATGTATTTAAAATAAAAGGCAGTGAATACGCCTCTTATGAAATAATGCCGGAAAACTACTTAGCAATGGAAACAGAACCTGTCGCAAATAAAGTTAACGGTATAGAAGTTCAGGAACCAGCATTTGGCATGCCGGCAATCTGGATTCCAGCCTCAATGCGTGACAAAGCAGAAATGTCAGGTTATACAGTAGTAGACCCGTGCACAGTAATAGCCACACATTTAACAGAAATCATCCGCAAAAACGCTGACGAAATATTAGGCCGCCAGGAAGTTCAGCAGCTTCTCGACAGCTTAAAGAAAACCAATCCTTTACTGCACGATGAAGTTATTCCAAATATTATCAGTCAGTCTGTATTGTTAAAGATTCTACAGAACCTTCTCCGAGAAGGTGTAACCATAAAATATATAGGCAGCATACTTGAAGCTCTTGCTGATTGTAAAGGTATCAATGATTTAGATACTCTTACAGAAGTAGCAAGACAAGGACTTGCCAGACACATTGTAAAACCATTATTAGGCTCTGATGAAGTATTACGTGTTCTATCTCTTGAACCGCAATTAGAACAGAGTCTTGCAAATGCTCTTCAAAAGATAGATGGCCAGGTTCAGCTTGCTATCGATCCGAACTCTGCTTCTAAGCTCTTAGAACGAATCAGAGAAAAAATTGAAGAAGTTATTAATGAAGGTATTACACCTATAATACTTTGTAATTCAGCCTTAAGACTAAGTATAAAACGCCTTACTGAACGAATGGCACCCAAACTTGTCGTGCTGGCTTACAATGAAATACCAAATTCTATTAAGTTAGAATCTATTGGCTTAATATCTTTGAAAGGGAAATAATAAATGCGCGACCAGGCTACCTCTCTAAGAGAATTAAGAGCTAATTTCGATAAAATCGTAACAAAGCAGAAAGCGGAGTCTACGCAGGATTTTCTAGGGAAAATCAAGCGGGAATCTCCCCTTTCTGCCCACATTCTAATATACCCTGACTCTTTACAGGCTAGTTACCCTGATATTGAAGGCTGGCTACCTCAGTTAAGCAAAAATACAAATAATATTTATTTGTGGGATCAAGCCAACTTAATTCAAAAAAGAATTTTAACCAAGAAAAATCAGGATGAACTTCCTTTTCCTGTTATGCCCAAACAAGTAGAAATGCTTGATATGACAGGAAAGACAGATTCGGAATGTTTCACTTTTTTAAAAAATATTTCACAAGCTCTTGACAAACAAAGAGAAGTATGGATTACGGTAAATTCAATAGACCTTCCCTACTACTCTTATCTATTAAAAGCAGCAAATTCGCTTTACATAATGCTTCCAGAGCATAATGATTCTATTATCAAAGGTTACGAAATCGTAAAAAATATTTTTGGACTGAATTTAAACAGTTCCATATATCTTTTGGAATTTTCCTTAAAACCCTTTTTAACAGAGAGTAATATAACTACCAGAATAAAAAATGTTGCAAAACAATTTTTAGGTATTGACCTAAGTAATGCCGGGGTGGTACTCTCTACAAATAGATACATTCCCCCGATTAACGAAGGTGAATTTAGCGGACATAAAACCACTGAAGATTCATCAAATAGTGATTTCATGTACGCTTTTAGTGAAAACATCGTTAATTTAAGACTAGGAACTCATTAATATGCCAGAACCGATAATGAAACCGATTGAAGCCATAATAGCTGAAACCAAGCACGAAATTCAGCCTTATGTTTTCAAGAGATTAGAAGCTAGAACCCCTAGAAAAGCTGGGGAAAAAATAGCTAGAACCATTACTGTCACATCTGGCAAAGGTGGAGTAGGTAAAACTAGTCTGGTAGCTAATCTAGCAATATGTTTAGCTCAAGCTGGCCAAAGAGTCATTATTCTTGATGCTGATCTTGGGCTAGCTAATATAGACGTTGTGTTTGGAATCAGACCCAAATACAACCTTATGGATGTTATAAACGGGGATATGGACATTGACAACATCATGGTCTCCGGACCATATGGGATACAGATTATTGCTGGTGGCTCCGGCGTAATGGAATTAGCCGATTTAGAGCAGGATAAAGCAGAACGTCTGTTTAACCAGCTAAGATTTTTAGAAGACAAAACAGATTTTCTTCTTATTGATACCGGTGCAGGAATCAGCAAAAGCGTTATATCTTTCTGTCAGGCAGCAGACCAGGTTGTTGTCATAACAACCACTGAACCAACTTCTTTAGTTGACGCTTTCGGCATAATAAAAGTATTGAGCAATAAGAGGCCTGATGCATACGTATCTGCCTTAGTAAATAAAGCTGACGATCTTGAAGAGGGCACAGAGATTTATAACAGGCTCTCAAAGGTTGCCAAAGAATATCTTAATGATTTTGAGGTGCATTATCTAGGCTGTCTCAAACAGGATAGGAATATGCACATTGCGGTTAGACAGCAAACACCGCTTATGCTGTTTTCGCCAATGTCACCCGTAGCGGTTGAATTGCGAAAAATAGTATCGCAATCCTTTTATGAATTACCTGAACAATTAAAAAAGAACGAAGAAGAAAACGAAGGATTTTTCAAGAGACTGGCTAAAATTTTTAAAGGAGGAAAAGATTAATAATGACTAATATATATGAATCCGTCATTGCTGATACCTCCTATGAAGCACAGCAGATTGCCAAAGAAAAATTCGGAGATAATTTCGAAATTGTAAATGAAGAAAGATTTAAAGACAGTATATGTTTCGGCTTTGGCAAACAGGAACGTGTAAAAATTACTGTTAAAGTTAATAGTAATCAGCCTAAAAAACCTTTCTTCGGTTGCAAAGATAATTATCTTTTTCCAATAGCCACAAATACTCCTCAAGACAATAACAATTATTTACAGGAATCTCAACAGCCATATGAGCCCAAACCGCTTTCTGTTCCTCCAATCACCGCAAAAGGCACATATAGTCGAATAAAACAAGGCGGGTTGAGAAGTCACGTAGACGGAATTCATGGTCTTCAAGAAGGTGATGACGAACCTCAGCCACAAAAACTTTCTGCAAAAAGTGAAGCATCTGAAGTAGAAAATATGCTTAACTACTTAAAAGATATGCGTAAGGTCAGAACCAATCAAAACCATATCGGCAGTGAGATAAAAAGCAACAGAGTCACCTCTCAGAAATTAGAAGACATACAGAATCAGCTTGATATTCTGACTTCTACTCTTACAAATCTTGCACAGAATTCAAGTCTTTTTCTTCGTGAAAATCAATTGCCACAAGGCTTATGCGATATAGAAAAAGGTCTTTTAAACATTGAAACCCCTCAGGAAATAATAAAGGAACTTTTTAGAGAACTACGTATTAATTGCGACAAAGAAACTCTTTGCGAATCAAAATCTTCTCTTTGTGCACTACATAGACTCATAAAAGAAAGATTATCCATATCTTCCCAGTATGAAATAAAAAAGAGTTCCAGACCTCAAGTTATTGTGCTTATGGGTCCCACAGGTGTAGGTAAAACCACTACAATAGCCAAGTTGGCCGCAAAATACTGTTTTAATCCAAGTAAACCAATTAAGGCCTGTTTTATCAACATAGATTTTTACAAACTCGGTGCAAAAGCACAATTGCAAAAATATGCTGAAATATTCAATATTCCATTGGAAGACATAACCTCTATCGCCAGTCTGGATTATTGTCTAAAACAGCATAAAGATGATGATTTGATTATTGTTGATACAGCAGGCAGAAGCCAATATGCCTTCCAGGATTTAAAAGAACTGAAACTATATTTAGATCGCATTCCTAATGCCACTAAATATTTAACAGTGTCTTCAACTTCAAAATACAGTGATTTGAAAGAAATAATAAATTCTTTTGGACAAGTTGGTTTTGACCAGATTATTTTAACAAAAACTGATGAGACCAAAACAATTGGTCCTGCAGTAGGAATGCTTTTGAAAACCAATAAATCTCTTGCTTATATTACTCATGGGCAGTCTGTTCCAGAAGATTACCGCATAGCAAGTTTCGATTTTTTTGAAGAAAGAATTTTCAAAGCAATACAAAATCCAGATAATTATCAACAAATTATATAAGTGAAACAAAATATTTTCCATTTTAACTTGTTTTGGAGTATAATTTGATACTTGATTAATTATGTAGTTAACAATTGTTCTTCCGAGGAAACTGATGGATATTGATTTATCCCAATATATGGGAATGTATATCGACGGTTCAAAAGAGAACCTCGATTTAATGGATAAACACCTACTCGCTTTAGAGCAGGATCCAAGCAATCTTGAAGCTGTAGGAGAAATATTTAGAGCTGCACACACATTAAAAGGTATGTCAGCTACCATGGGTTTTGAAAAAGTTGCTCATCTTACCCATGTTATGGAAAATATTCTCGATAAACTGCGTAATCATCAGTTAGAGGTCACTCCTCCAATTATAGACCTGGTTTTTGAAACTTTTGACGTTTTAAGAGTTCTAATTAACGACAGTATTGAATCTACAGATTCTGGTGTTGACTTAGATGGCATCGTTGCCAAACTCAATGCTGCTGCAAACGGCCAAGCGGCACCTGCACCAGCAGCTCAACCAGCACCAGTTGCAGCACCAGCTGCAGCACCTGCTCCAGCGGCCTCATCAGCTCCGGTTGCATCCCAGCCAGCTTCAGGTGGAGCTGCAGACCCGGCAAAAGCCGCAGAATTAGCAGATATAACCATTAACGAATATGAAAATCAGGTTCTACTTGAAGCTGCTAATAATAACAGCAATATTTTATTAATTAAAGTAACTCTTGTTCCAGATTGTCTTTTGAAAGCTCCTAGAGCTTTTATGGTCACAAGAGGATTAGAAGAACTAGGTTTTGAAACTTTAAAATCAGTTCCCGACACCAAGGATATCGAAGAAGAAAAGTTCGACTTATCCTTCAAGATGGTGGTTATAGGGCCAAAATCAGATGCAGATGCCAAAGATGCCATTGAAGGTATTTCTGAAATTGCATCAGTATTAATCATAAAATTAAGTCCAAATGATTTTAAGATTCAATCAAGTATGGTTCAGGCAGCGCCTGCTGCTCCACCACCTCCCCCGCCGCCACCACCTGTTTCTACACCTGTTACGGCTCCAGCTCCAGCACAACCTGTTGCTGTTGCTCCAGCAAGGCCCCCGGTTGCAGCACCGCCTCCACAAGCGGTAGCTCCTGCTACTCCGCCACCGCCTCCGCCGCCAAATAAACCGGCTCCACCAGCAAAACCTCCTGCCAAGCCAGGAGCAAAATCTGCTGCAGAAAAACACGCAACCCAGACTGTTCGTGTAGATATGCGCCGTCTAGATGAATTAATGAATCTAGCTGGGGAACTTGTTATTAACAGAACAAGACTAGAAGAAATAGGCACAAAACATAAATTAAAAGATTTAAATGAAGCACTTACGCGTGTTTCTCAAATAAGTAACTCTCTTCAAACAGTAGTTATGCAGGTTCGAATGGTTCCTGTAGAACAGCTTTTTGAAAGATTCCCGCGTATGGTTCGTGACCTTTCCAAGAAACTCAATAAAAAGATTAATCTTGTTGTTGAAGGTAAAGAAACCGAAATGGACAGAACGGTTATCGACGAAATCGGTGACCCAATGGTCCACTTGATAAGAAACTCCATAGACCACGGTATTGAACTTCCTGAAGAAAGAATTGCCAAAGGTAAGCCTGAAGTAGGAACAATTACACTTGTCGCACGTCACGAAGGAAATAACGTTTTAATCGAAGTTAAAGATGACGGCAAAGGTGTTGACCCTACTATCGTTGGAAGAAAAGCAGTTGAAAAGGGTATGTTTACCCAGGAACAGATTAACAAAATGACTCCTGAAGACATACAAAAAATCATCTATCTGCCTGGCTTCTCAACGGCAGCAACAGTAAGCGATATTTCCGGCCGTGGCGTTGGTATGGACGCGGTTAAGGCAAAGCTAGAAGATTTAAATGGCGTATTAGAGCTTGAATCAAAAGTTAACGAAGGTTCAAAAGTCACTATTAAACTGCCATTAACACTTGCAATTCTACCAGCATTAATGGTTAGAATAGGTAAAGAAGTTTTTGCTATACCTCTTGGTTCTGTTCAGGAAACCATGGACATTACCAGATCAGACATAAATATTGTTCAGCATCAGGAAGTTACATTACTTCGCGGTGATGTTCTTCCGATAATAAGGTTAAGAAATATGCTGGATGTTCCGACTACAGAGGAAGAACGTAAAGCACTTGATGCAAAAGAAGATGAAATATCAATAGTTGTATGTTCATCTGGTGAAAAGCGTGCTGGATTTATGGTAGATGAACTTCAGGGACAACAAGAAATAGTTATTAAGTCTCTTGGGAATCTGCTTAGCGGAATTCCAGGAATCATGGGCGCAACAATGCGTGGTGACGGTGACGTTGCATTGATTCTTGATATTCCAGCATTCTTCCAAAAAGGCCAGTCAATGTAAGGCAAGAGTTGATTATTAAAGGAGTATAAGCTTTGGAAATAGATCTTTCCGAATATATGGGTGCCTATATAGATGGTGCTCGTGAAAACCTTGATATGATGGATAAAAAGCTGCTCGAATTAGAGCAGAATCCTTCTAATATTGAGGCTGTTGGTGAAATCTTCAGAGCTGCACATACTCTTAAAGGCATGTCGGCCACCATGGGTTTTGAAAAGATTGCCCATCTTACCCATGAAATGGAAAACCTTCTTGATAAACTAAGAAACAATCAGTTAGCAGTTACTCCGCCTGTCATAGACCTTATTTTTGAAACATTTGACATACTTAGAACCCTTGTTGAAGACAGCATTAATCAAACAGAATCAACAGTAGATCTCTCTGAAATATCTGGCAAGCTTTCTGCTATGGCCAATGGTCAGGTTCCGGCAGCCGCTGCACCTGCTGCTGTTCAAGCACCACCGCCCGCCTCAAATGTTTCTAGAAATCCTGCTGCTGCAGCTTCTGCTAGTAATGCTAATATTTCAGAATTTGGTCTTTCAGATTTAGAACTATCTGGTCTACATGAAGCAAAAGACAGTGGAAAACATGTTATTCTTCTTAAGGTTTCATTAGTTGCAGACTGTCTTTTGAAAGGGCCTCGCGTTTTCATGGTAATGCGTGCCATAGAAGAATGTCAGGCAGAAATAACCAAATCTCTTCCAGACGTCAAAGACTTAGAAAACGAAAAATTTGACCGCTCTTTCAAAATGCTTTTAATTTCTGCCCAGAGCAGCCAAGATGTTAAAGGCGCAATAGAAGGAATTTCAGAAATAGAATCTGTTGAAACAACTGAGTTAAGTGCAGCTGATTTTAGTGAAGGGCCAACTCCTGCTCCTATTTCAGCTCCTCAACCAGTATATGCTCCCCCTGCTCCATCAGCTCCACCTGCTGCTGTAGCTCCTCCGCCACCGCCACAACCTGTTGCAGTAGCTCCTGCTCCGCAACCAGTATATGCTCCTCAGGCAGCAACACCAGTTTCTGTTCCACAGGCACCGGCACAGCCAGCTATAGCACAACCAACACCTCCGCCCCCTCAGGCTGTTCAGCAACAAGCCGCTGAAGAATCTGAAGAAGAAGAAGAAAAAGAAGTTATTGGTTTTACTCAACTGATAACATTTATGTTGGCTGGTGAAACTTATGCCTTAGAAATTACGCAGATTGAAACTATTATAAATCTTACAAATATCACGAGAGTACCTAAAGCCCCATCTCATATAGATGGAGTCATAAATCTCCGTGGTGAAATTATTCCTGTTATAAATACAAGAAGAAGACTTAAACTTTCTGAAGGTGAAAAATCACCACTAAATCAGATTATTATTCTTTCTTTTGAAGAAGAAAAAGTAAAAGCTGGTTTCCTGGTAGATAGCGTTAAAGAAGTTATTCGTATGCCAGAAACTGCTATAGAACCACCAACAAGAGTTAGTGAAAGTGTAGACATTGAATATTTGCGCGGTGTTGGTAAAATAGACAACAGTATTATTATTCTTTTAAATGCTCACAGAATAGTTTTTGATAATCCAAAAGAAGAATAAAATATTTATTATTGAAGTTGCTTTGTTTTTAAAGCTACTAATATGCGAGAAGCAGAATTTCTAACCATATCATTTTCATCTTGTTCTGCTTCTTGAGCAAACTTTTTCAATTCTCTGGAATTCAGTTTTGCTAAAGCTTCTAAGGCATTTAAACGATTAAACCAGATATCATCTTTTAAAAGACGTCTCAATGCAAATTCAGCTTGTGGGAAACCCAAATCGCCTACTGCGTCAATAGAATAAAACAAACTGTTTCTATCTTTTAAAACTTCAATTAAAGGTTCTACGAATTTTTCGTTTTTAAGCAATCCCATAGCTCTGACAAGATTGCTTTTCATCTGTTTATTTGCAGTTTTTAATGAACTAATCAACAAGTCTGGATTCATATTCCCAACCTGTGAAAGGCTTTTAACTGCTGCTCCTCTAACAAGTACATGATCGTCATCAAGAGCTTTAAGTAAAGGTGGAATTGCATTTACATTATTAGAAACTCCAAGAGCAGTAACTATATGCTTTCTCAAGAACCATTCAGGAGTTTCAAGAGATTTTGACAGAGCCTCAACAGCTTTATCCGTTCCAATTTTGCCCAAACCATCTATACAATAAATTCCTTTTTCATCAGGATATTTCTTATATTCTTCTATGAGCAATTTTTCAGAACGGTCATCAGCCACAAAAGAAAAATAGTCCAGCAACCACATCTGTCTTTCAGGCTTCAATTTGGGATACTTTTCAAGAAAAATTGGAACTAGCTCTATAGAGTATGTAGCCAAATATTTAATGCTTTTAGACAACAAAACTTCATCTTCAAAAGTAAGATAAAAAGAAGATAAAGTATCAACAACCGGCTTAGAAGAGGGCATCAGAGAAATTGCCTTTATTGCAGCAAGCACTAACTCTGAATACTCTTTCTTTAAGGCTACTTTTAACGCATCTAATGCCTTGCCATAATGCAATTCACCAATAATATTCGCTATCGGAATAAAAAGCTTTGGCCTTTTTACATCTATAACACTAGTTAAATAAGCAGCCCCATCTTCTCTTAAATTCTCTACAAATAACTTTGTAACATTCTGTTTATCAATTACTGTTCCTGATTCAAGAACAGAAGCCAAAGCCTTTAGTTTATCTTCAGAAAGAGGATCAAGCTCTGGTAAAATACTCTGAATAAAAGAATCTGGTTTAGTTAATGCTGTTTCAAGAATTAAAGAGAAGTTTTCAGCCATATTAGTTTATTTTTGAAGTTGGAATGGAATTTGGTTCGTATTTTTCTACAGCAAAGATTTCTCTGCTGATTACTTCATTGTTTACAACAAATTCAAAAACATACTGACCAGCTTTTGGGAAAGCAAAATTAGTCAGAACAATCATAGAACGAGAAACCACACCCTGCTGAGCAGCAATATTAGCAGTTGGGTGAACAGAATTCATCTTAACTCCATCAGGAGGAATAATATTCAAAGTAACATTAATGTTTTCTTTGACTTCTCCCCATTCAATGAACAAACAGAGTTTTGGGAAAACTAAAGGGAAATCCTGAACCAATAGCTTGGTTCCAAGAATACCCATCAAGCTTACACGACCGCCAACTTCCTGGCGTATATCTTCACAAAAAAGAACACATTTATAGTTTACTGACATTTATTTAATACCTCGTCATTGCGAGCCTCTGAAAGAGGCGTGGCAATCCATAAAATCAAATTATAAAATTAACTAGTTAAATATATATATCAGATTTTAGAGATTAATTCTATAGTTTTTAGAGAAGAGTTATAAGAGTTGGAAGGGTTGGAAGAGTCGGAAGTGGTGTCGGAACTGAAAGCGGACAGCTGCTTGTTCAACCTTATTCTCCTCCGCGGTCTCTGCCAATCTCTGCCTTCGAATAATCTTAGAGAGAACGAGCCTTGTGCGGAGAATAAAAGGTTTCGCGTCTACTGTCCGCTCTGATGCTCTGTTGCTCTGTTGCTCTAATCTCTCAATTCTCATCTCTCAACTCTCTCTGAATTCTTCTCTGATCGAGGTAACCCCTTAAAATTATGGAAGCAGCAACTGCATCTATTACATTTTTACGGTTTTCTCTGCGCATACCAGCTTCTATAAGTGAAGTTTCAGCAATTTTAGAAGTAAACTTTTCATCAACAAATTCAATTGGAAGACTGATTTTCTTTTCCAACTCGTTTTTGAAAAATCTGGCTCTTTCACAGGATTCCCGTTCTTTTCCATCGAAAGAAACAGGCAAACCAATTACCACTGCCTCAACTTCCTCGTTGTTAATAATCTTAACGACTTCATCAACAGCTGTTCTGCCTGCTTTTACTACAGAATGGGGAGTTGCAGCTATTTCTAGTCTGTCACAAGTTGCTACACCAATACGTTTTTGACCAACATCTAATGCAAGTATTTTCATAATTATTTATTAATAATAACAAACCTTAAATAAGATCCCTTAAGTCACTAAAGCAACAGCTCCCCCAGCTAACCTGAGGGAGCATCTTAAAGACTAGAGTTGTTCGGAAATTAGCTTTTCGCCAAGAGCGAGGGCTTCACCAATCTTAGATGGGTCTTTGCCACCAGCAGAAGCCATGTCTGGTCTTCCACCGCCGCCGCCTTGAGCAACTTTAGCTACTTCTTTTATAAGTTTGCCAGCATGAACACCTTTCTTAACAAGGTCAGCAGCAACCTTAAGAACGAAGTTTGCTTTTTCTCCACCGGCTGCCAACAATACTACAGCTGGAACTTTGGAATTAGCTACGAGTTCGTCAGCCATTTCCTTCATTTCATCAACAGACATACCGTCAGTCTGACCTAAATACAAAGCAGAACCGTTGATTTCTTTAGCACCATTCTTAATGCTTTCAATCTTGCCTTTTGCTTCAGATTTGCGGAGCTTTTCGATTTCGTGACGAAGTTCTTTTGTGTCAGCCATAAGCTTTTCAGCCTTAGTCAAAGAAGAATTCAAGTCACAATCAAGAGTCTTTGCCATGTCACGTTCAAAATGCTTGAGTTCATGCATTTTTTCAAGAGCAGCAGAACCTGTTACAGCTTCAATTCTTCTAACACCAGCGGCTGCAGATGATTCAGAAACTAT
>ONIU01000028.1:0-19710 GCA_900317935.1 uncultured bacterium | reverse complement strand
CCGCCACAGAATTCTTTTGAATAATCGCCAACATTAACGATTCTTACTACATCGCCGTATTTTTCTCCGAACAATGCCATAGCACCGGTTTTTATAGCTTCATCATAGCTCTTTATATCTGTATGAACTTTGAGGGCTTCTAAAATTTCTTCGTTAACTCTGTTTTCGATTTTTTCCAAAACATCTGCTGGAATGCTTTCAAAATGAGTAAAGTCAAAGCGCAATCTTTCAGGTGAAACGTAAGAACCAGCCTGTTTTACATGGCTTCCAACGATTTCCTGTAAAGCTTTCTGTAAAAGGTGAGTAGCAGTGTGGTTGCGCATAGTTGCTTTTCTTGTCTTAACATCAACAAGCATTTCAACTTCGTCACCCTTAGCAAAATGTTTTGAAGTCTTGAAAGAACCAAAGTGCATGAATACGCCTTCGGTTTTTTCTGTGTTAGTTACTTCAAATTCTGCTTCGCCGCATTTTATAACGCCTTTATCGCCGACCTGACCACCTGATTCGCCATAAAATGGAGTAACATCTGTTATAACAAGTGTCTTTCCATCGTTTTCTACAACATCTAAAACCTTAGCTTTATCAGCCATTGTTTCGTAGCCTGTAAACTTGGTTTGTGGGTAATCAGCAGGATTGATAGCAGCAAAGTTTACGTAAGCAGAAACAACATTTGCTCTGCCGCGTTCTCTTTGTTTTTCAAGTTCAACATTAAAAGCTTTTTCATCAACTGTCATAGAGTTTTCCATACAGATTTCTTTGGTTAAATCTAATGGGAAACCGTAAGTGTCGTGAAGCAAGAAAGCCTTTTCGCCAGACAAAACAGTCTTTTTGTCGTGTTTTAAGCTTTCAATGTATTCACTAAGCATATCGCTACCAGTTTTAAGAGTCTGTAAGAAGCGTTCTTCTTCACTAGAAATAATGCGAATGATGTGGTCCTGATTTTCTGCAACTTCTGGATAGTGATCCATAATCTTGGCTACAGTAGGAACAATCTTATTCAGGAAAGGCTTATCCTGACCCAAATAGCTATAACCAAATCTGGAAGCACGGCGTAAAATCTTTCTTAAAACATAGCCTCTGCCTTCGTTGCCAGGCAATGCACCATCAGCAATAGCGAAAGACAAAGCTCTTATGTGGTCAGAAACAACCTTCAAAGCTGTTTTTGTCTTAGCGTCATCGTTGAAATGATGACCAGTCAAATCTTCAACTTCTTTTACAATGCCTTGGAAAAGGTCGTTTTCAAAGTTATCGTGCTTGCCCTGCATAATAGCAGCAAGTCTTTCCAAACCCATACCAGTATCGATATTCTTTCTTTCGAGAGGGCTTAGAGAACCATCTTCGTGACGGTCATACTGTGTAAAAACGAGATTCCAGAATTCCAAGAATCTGGCACAGTCACAACCAGGAGCACAATCAGGCTTACCACAACCGACTTCAGGACCTTGGTCTATATAAATTTCAGAACAAGGGCCAGAAGGACCTATGCCTATAGTCCAGAAATTATCTTTATCACCTAACATTTTTAAGTGGTCTAAAGGAACGCCCATTTCTTTATTCCAAATGTCACGGGTTTCCAAATCACTTGTATGGTAAGTAATATAGATTCTGTCTTTTGGCATATTCAGTTCTTTGGTAATGAATTCCCAAGCCATAGCAATTGCTTCCTTTTTGAAGTAATCGCCAAAACTGAAATTGCCGAGCATTTCAAAGAAAGTATGGTGACGGGCTGTATAACCGACATTTTCTATATCGGTTGTTCTAAAACACTTCTGACAAGTAGAAGCTCGTTTAATATCTTTCTTTAAACCCAGAAAATAAGGTTTGAAAGGTGCCATACCAGCACTTGTAAAAAGAAGTGTGGGGTCATCTTGAGGGATAAGAGAAAAGGATTTTTTTACAACATGGTCATGACGCCCAAAGAAATCCAGAAACTTTGAACGAATTTCTGAAGTTTTCACGAAATATCTCCTTTATTATAAAGGGAAAAGGGAAGAGGGAAAAGGGAGGAGGGAGAATACAATCCCTAACCCCTAACCCCTAATCTCTGCCCCCTAAGTAAAGCTTATTCATATTTTGAATTAAGAACTCTTGAATAAATACGAGTTACAAAAGTTCTATCCTTTATTGGTTTCTTTTCAGAATCCAACAATTCATGCATACATAATTGAACTTCAACACCCTTTACTTTTTCCAAGCTCTTCAAACCACCTTCAAATGGATTAGAGGGATGGTAGTAATGGGGTCCCAAATATTTCTGATAATGATCTAAGGATTCATCAGCTTCTCTATTTCTGAAAATAGTTCCGTCTGTTCCCCAGATTTTAAGATAATTTAATTGTTTTGTTATCAAAGCCTTTTTAATACCGCCATCAACCTGTCTGTATATGACTTTAGTTGTATTAGGCAGTTCAACATGAAGTTCAGGACCTTCATATGTATATGTAACTTTTTCAGTAGATTTTCCATCTCTAGAGGGAACAACAATGACAAGTTTATACATCAGAGCGTTCTGCTCATTAAACAAATCACCTTTAAATACAGTATCCAACTCTTCAACTTCAATCATTTCGCGCAAATCACGTTCCATAATCATCAGAAAATTTCTTGCTTCATGCAGAGTATCAAGAGACTGTTTCTGACGTTCGAGACTTACAAAAGTTCTATTAAGCATTGCATAACCAATTGCCAGAACTATGGCAAAAAGAAGCATTGCAATCATTACTTCTACGAGAGTTACTGCTTTTCTATTTGTATTTCTTTTCATATTGTCTCCCTTTCTCATCTTATTCCTGCTGAGAAGGAAGCGTTCAAACCACTTCCAAGAGTTTCATCCGAAACAATAGTAGAAAGTTCAAAATTCTTATGGGTATCTTTCATACCCGAAACTCTTTCAATAAACTTAACGATAACTCTTATTCTAATTCTTCTTTTTTGAAGTTCAAAATCAGCTTTCGTAGGGTCTGGATCAACATAAGGATAAAAAGATAACCTGGGTTCTCTTGCATATTCAACCCCTGGAGTATTCCAAACTCCATTAAGCTCTAAGGGAAGCACAACTTCTTTAAAAGGCCCTTCTTCAGGATCATCAGAAGCCTGTTCTATAATCTGCTTCAATTCTTCAAAAGGTCGGCTTTTTAGTTCTTCAACCTTTTGTAAAGCCAAGTTACATGCTACAACTTCGTTTATACTTTTATATGTAACTTTCTCTGTAACGCTAAAAATCAAAATCATAGGCAGCATGACAAGAGAAGCAAGACAAATTGCAATCAAGATTTCTATTAAAGTCGCACCGCTAGACTTTTTATTAAGTTTTATCATCTTTTTATTCAAAATTATAAACTCCTTTGCCCAAACTGCCGATACTTCTGTAAAAGAAGATTACGACGAGGTCAAACAATGAAAGTAAACAAGAAACATTTCGGTCTTATGTTAGCATCGCTGATGGCACTGTCCTTTAACAGCCATTTCGCTCAAGCAGCGAAAAAAACTACTGAAGTATTTGCCCCATCTAAAGCTTACGCTTTCAAAAGAGTTGGCGAAAACCAGTTTGCCCCACTACGTGAAGTAACTGCTGAAAATGTTGTGGTTAAGAAAACCGGTGTTAAAATCGACCGAACCAACGTTTATATTGGCGGGTATATAGTTAACACCACAGACAAAACCATTCCTCATGTCAGAATCTTCCCAAGCTTCGCCGACAGTAGATTCTCAACAACAAAATATGTTGATAATCTGACTCATGACGAACTAGATCTTGCTCCGAAAGAAATCAGACGTTTCGTAATAATGAGACCAGCATCAGAACTGGCTCCATTACTTTCAACCAGCGTTCCCTTTAATGACAACTGCATTCTTTATTGCAGAGAAATTAACGGGTAGGTCTGGCATTTATCTGTTCAACATTACCAATCGCAGTATCCCAATCAGGTCCCTGAGATTCAGGGGCCTGAACTTTCATCAGTTTAAAAGCATTTAGATAAGCTTCTTTAGCTTTTTCTTCCATGTTCTTATTTTCATAAGCCTTGGCCAATCGTTCATAAGCAAATATATAAACATCTAAATCTGCTCTATCACCACCACTGGTCAATAGTTTTTCTTTTAGAAGGCCTTCCAACTTCATAATTCCGAGAGTACCGGAATCTTCAGCCGCCATAACAGCATCTTTTAACTGCAGTGAAGTTGCAGAATTAAGTTTCTGACGATGTTCTTCTTTTTCTTTTATTCTTCGTTCAGCAGTTTGCCTTGAAGCTTCATATTTTCTCATAGCAAGAATTTTACGTTCTTCTCTAAGATTCTTAGCTTCAACTTTAATACCCATAGATTCAACATGGTCATCTATACCCATCTGTTTAAGCTGTTCCTTTTGAGCAGCACCTATGTCTTTAGTCTTTGAACTGCTGAAATATTTAGATGGCTTAAGAAAAGAAAAAGAGCCTTCATTTTTATTAGACAAATCGGCTGAAGTATCTAGCTTATTGCTTGCTCCTGAGCTATGAACAATAATAACTATAACAAGAACCAAAACAATAGAAACCACAGAAATGATATAAGGATTTTTGCAAAGTGAAAGAATATACTCTTTTCGAGCCTTCTCAGCATCTTTCATTCTTTTTCTTTGATCAGGCGAAATATCACTTAATGGATAAAGAGGTTTAACCATTTTGATTTCCTTTTTATAGCGTTAAACATGTCCATATAGTATACCAAACATGGGACTAATAATCAACTAGCTTTGTTCCCCTTGCAGGGCAAACGCAAACTTTTTTCATTATTGAAGAAGCTTTTAAACAACCTTATTTAAAAGTCTACGCATTTGTCATAAAAAGTATAGCGTATGGGCTTTGGCCCTGAAAGCTATACGTTTATGACAATGTGTAGACGACACAAAAAGAAATATTTACAAACAAAGAGATCACAAATAATGTATTGAATATATAGACTACAAGCTAAAAAAGTTTGCGTTTACCCTGGTTCCCTTATAGTCAAATAAAGAATAGAAATAGTTGCAAAAAGACTCTGTACATGTTATATAGTTTTTTAGTGGCGTTTTATAGCCACGAAACATTACATTTCATAGTTCTTTATTAGGTAAAGTTATAGTTTTTAATATATAACAAAGCCTATTGCAGTATGTTTAACTGCATTAACTCAAATTAGATGATTAATTTTATAGAATCAGCTAATTTTAAAAATTGGAGTTTATTTGTGACAACAGTATCAGGCAAAAGAGCCAGCAAAAATACCAAATCAACTGGTATAGTAGACACTGAACGTGAATTTTCCAAAATAAAAGAAGGAATAAAGCACAATCAGGCAAAAATCGCTGATTTTTTAAGGCAAAGAGTTGGACCAGGCGATTGGGAATTAACAGAAACAAATGTTCAGCTTGAAGAAGATGCAGGAACTATCGACATGGTTTTTTCTGCAGCAGATGGGAAGAAAGAAAAATACATTCTTGTAGATATTTCTGTTCCCCACTTAGGCGTAGGTCAAAAATACCTTCTTCCGACACAGGCAAAAATTTTCCAGAAAATGCGTGAAGTTCCTGCTACAAGAATAAAAAAAGCAATCATTCTTGTTAGAAAAGGAACAGAAACATTAAGTATTCAGTCGTTAAAAGTCAGATGTCCAATCATTGAAATTCAGATTGAAAACATATTAAAACAGACAAAAAAAGCTTCAAAGGTGTCTGAAGTTTCATCTGACAACAGAAATGACCAAAAAGAAGAAAAATATAATGCAGAAAAAGAAGAAAGTCTCATAGAAAGCAACGAACGACATTCCAAACAAGAAAAAGCTTCTATGAAAAACGAAGAACCTAAAATTGCCAACAAAGGTTTTTCCAGCCTTTCAGAAGACTTACTTTATGCCCTAAAAGAAGCTATCGTTCATGAAAGCCTTTCTACAATATACAAAAGAAGCAATAAATATATTCGCAGAGGGCTGTGGCATTGGATAGAAAGAGAAATCATGGATCCAAACGTCCATTTCTTCTTAATCATTCTATCTAGTATTTATCAGAGTAAAACTGGAGAAATACTCAGCAAGAAATTCAGAACCATAGAAAGCTATATTGAAAATCCAGAAAATGTCATAAATGCAATCTTTTCTCGTGAAAATGCATTAGCAGATGAAATAAAGAAGAATTCTGAAAGACATAGAAAAGCATTAACAAAATTCCTGGGTTGCTTTAGCCAAATGCCGCCTTTCGAATACTTAAAATCTTTGTTCTTAAAAGAATTTAGAAGCAGCAGCGATGGATTAAAAGCAAGAATGTCGGTTTTCACAACTCTTGAACAGCTTTTAGCCAGATGCGGCTTTGAAGGCGAAAAAGAAATCAATTATCCATTGGAAATACTTGATGAATTAAAGATATTCCAAGGTATAATGTGCGGTAATTACGAAACTCTTAGAACAGACAACGCTTCAAAAAAATTAAAACATCTTGTTCCTCAAATAGACTGGGAAGCAGATGATATTTATGCATTAAGAGACCAGCTTGCCAAGATTCTAAATCTTCCAGGTGCTGAATTTAATCTTAATGCCTATCTGCCTCAAGCTTTTCTCCAAGATGCAAAGAACATGGTTGAAACCAGAAAAGAAGCTTTAAGACAGCATAGTAATTCAATAAAAGAAGGCCGAAATTCTTCTCGCAAATTCGATGAATCTCAGAATGCTGCTCCTGAAGTATCCACAGCTAAGTTAAGCCGCCAGGAAAGAATGGCCTTGCAAAAGCAGGCTAAATTAGAACGACAGGCTTTAAAACACAAGTATGATGATGAATATATGCCCAAAAAACATCATCAGCAAGATAATATCGACATGCCGATGCTCAGTGAAAACGGAGATTTCCTTTCTGAAGAAGCTATTGCAGAACGTAATGACCGTGAACTGCTTATTCATCAGGAAATGGATAACGACGAAGTCAAAAAAATACTTGATGATCCATATGCTTTCACTACTCCGACTTCAAAAAGACATCTTAAGAAAATAGAAGAAATTCAGGAACCTGATGAACAAATTGAATCTGAAGGCGAAATAGAATCTGAACCAGAAGAAGAAATCAGACCTCAGATTATTGAAAAAGAACCTATTAAGGAACGCCGACGTTCACGTTATGCTGATGTAGACGAATCTCGTCACAGACACTTCGAAAACTTTGGTGGAATAGATGAAGAAGACCCCGATGTAATCAAGTTAAGTCTTGCATTAGCTCGACATGAAGAAAAATCTGACAATGACGACGAAAACGTTGAAGAAAGCCAAGAAAATCTTCATTCTAACCCAGAAGCAGAATTAGATACCGACGATTCTATCTACGAAGAAGCTCCGACCAAGACAATGATCATGCAGGGTTATAAGCCGCCTCGACCCAGCATGAACAGCGGAAGGAACGACAATAACCGACGTCAGAATTTCCATCGACATCAAAATAACGACAATAGAAATGAAAACCGCAATAATTCCAACAGGAACCGCAACAACAGGAATAATCGCGGGAACAATGGCAACTCAAACGGCGGATACAGAGACCAAAAGAAATACTACAATCAAAGAAATTCAAACAATAATTTCCACAGAAGACCAAGAAGAGATTCTAGAGAATAATTAAGAACAACGAATCCCCCAAAAATATTTGGGGGATTTTTAATATGAAAATATGTTAATATTACATATTATTTGTGTAATAAAAGGGAAGAGTTTTTATGAATCAAGAAAGAATTAATTTGATAATAAAAAGAGCAGTCTTTATGTTGGCTACAATGCTTCCAATTGTAATAGTTCTGTCTTATACAGGCAACAACTCGACAGAAGCCACAGCTATTACAGGAGGGGTACTGGCAGCAATTTCTATGGTTGTTTATCCAAACAAGCCTCGAACCCCAGCTCCCAAAGAACCAGACAAAAAGAAATGAACAAACAGATAAGTAACATTATCGTTGGCTTAGACCTTGCTGAAAAAATGGGACTATGCGTTATAGACGGTCTCACAAAAAAACTGCTTTTCAGTAGCAGTGTTAAACTGAGTAAAGCAGACAGTGAAAGCCGACTAGTACATTTACACAAACTTTTAAATAAAATAATTGAGAAATTCACACCCAACGAATTCGCCATCGAAGATGTTTTTCTGCCAGCAAAAACTTCACCAAGAACCCCTATTTCTTTAGGTGAGCTTAGAGGTGTTGCTCGTCTTTGCGCAGCAGAACACAATATACCTGTTTTTTTCTACCCTCCTCGAAAAGTAAAATTAGCTATTACAGGTTATGGAAATGCAAGCAAAGAGGATGTTATAAAATGGGTTGAAAATGAATTTAACATAAATGTGAAAGATGATAATGAAGCAGATGCTATTAGTATTGCCTGGACTCATGTTATGAGCAAACAGTTTGAAAGTCTTTCCCAATAATAAAACTTGCAACTTTATTAAGTTTGTGTTAAAAATACTCATGCGAAATTTGCAACAATTCTGCAAAAGTCACAGCATTATATGTTCTAGGAGATCTACAAATGCAAAGTCGTGTAAAATGGTTTGACAATGTCAAAGGTTATGGTTTCATCGAAAGTCCTGATGGAAAAGATATTTTTGTTCATTACAAACAGATAACCGGTGACGGTTACAGAACCCTGCGTGAAGGCCAGGAAGTCGAATTCACTCTTTCTCAAGGAGAAAAAGGCCCTCTAGCAATAGATGTTAAAGCTATTTCACAATAAAATAGCTAATTGACTTGATTTGTAGGGGGGCGAAACTTATTAGTTTTGCCCCTTTATTATTATTGAACTTATAAAAGAGAACTGAAGGGATTTTTTTAAATGGATGATTTAAAGCTTAATACCACTCAAGAACAACGCTATCAAGTAATTGAAGAATTACGAAAAGAAGGAATCGACCCTTATGGACAGAGATTCGACAGAACTCATTCTTCAATAGAAGCGAAGGAATACTACGAACAACTAGCTAAAGATGTTCCAGAAGAAGAAAAAGAACACTTTACCACTCCAGATGTTAAAGTAGCTGGCAGAATTATCGGTAAACGCGACCAGGGCAAGACCATTTTCATGAACATAATGGATATGGTTGGAAGAATTCAGCTTTATATTCGTAAAGACGTTCTTGGCGAAGAAAACTATGCTATTCTGAAAAAGAAAATTTACGCTGGCGACATAATCGGTGTTGAAGGTGGTTGTTTTAAAACCAAAACAGGTGAAATATCTATCAGAGTAAAAACAGTAACTCTTCTTTCAAAATCAATTAACCCATTACCAGAAAAATTCCATGGTTTGACAGATGTTGAAATGCGTTACAGACAACGCTATGTTGACTTGATTGCTAATCCTGAAGTTCGTGAAACCTTGATCAAACGAAGTCGAATCATAAAATGCATCAGAGATTTTATGTGGTCCAAGGGTTTTATAGAAGTAGAAACTCCAATGCTTCACCCCGTAGCAGGCGGTGCTGCAGCAAGACCTTTCATTACACATCATAATACTCTTGATATGGAAATGTATCTGAGAATAGCTCCGGAACTTTATTTGAAACGCCTCTTAGTTGGTGGTTTTGAAAAAGTATTTGAACTCAATAGAAGCTTCAGAAATGAAGGCATAGATACTACTCATAATCCTGAATTTACTATGATGGAATGCTACCAGGCTTACGGGAATATGGAAACCGTTCTTGAACTGGCTGAAGAAGTAATCAGTAATGCAGCTCAATTATTCTATAAAGACCTTCAGGTTCCATATCAAGGAAAAGTTATCAATCTTTCCCGCCCATGGAAAAGAGCCAGCATGCTTCAATTAGTAAGAGACGTTACCGGTTGTCAGGAACTGACCTACTCTTCTCCAAGAGAACAGTTAGTTGAACTTGCAAAGAAACTCAATGTTGAATTCGAAGAAAAAGATACTGCTGTAAAAATAATGGGCAAAATCTTTGATGAAAAGATTGAAGCAACCCTTATTGAACCAACATTTGTAGTTGAATATCCAAAAGAAATTTCTCCATTAGCAAAAGCAAATCGTGAAAAACCAGATACTTGTGACCGTTTTGAACTATTCATAAATGGTAAGGAATTTGCGAATGCATTCTCTGAACTTAACGATTCAGAAGATCAGTTAGCACGTTTCGAAGCCCAGATTGAACAGCGCAAGGCTGGTGATGATGAAGCTCACGAAATGGATTCAGATTACGTGAATGCTCTTCGTTATGGTATGCCTCCGGCTGGCGGCTTAGGTATTGGCATTGACCGTGTCATAATGCTTCTTACTGATTCTGCCTCAATCAGAGATATCATAGCATTCCCGACATTAAAGAAAATTGTTGCTAATCCAAATTCAAAACCGGCAGAAGAAGAATAAAAAAAATAAAAAATCCCAGATTTCTGACAAAATCACCAATCTGGGATTTTTTTATATATACTTTATCTATAGGTATAATAAATAGAAAGGAAGCAATCTATGAAAAAGTTTTATATATCTGTCTGCGTTATAATTATTCTTATATTGATAATCATTTTTGGAATATATTCGTCTAATCCACTGGTCAAAAAGGGCAAGATAGGTCCAGTCGGATTTTTAACAGTATGCACAAGAACAATGGCACAAGACACCGCTACAATAAAGCAAATTGCAGAATTTTCTTATAAATTTCGTGATAGCGACAAAGATCTTGAAGCATATGGAGAATACTTATTAACAAAAGCAGCAAATCTAGGGGATAAAGAAGCCATGTCACGTCTTGGATGCATTAAGACATTTCATAAAAATGATGAGAAAAACGGCATTCCTTTATTAACCAAATCTGGTGAATTAGGCTTTTCCAAATCCAACTACTTATTAGGCCTTTATTATATTTCAAAAGAAGAAGATGAAAAAGGATTGGAACTCTTAAAAAAGGCAGGAGAACAAGGAGATAAAGAATCAGAAAAGCTCTATAAGAGAATGAATGGTGCTATAGATTATGACAAAATAAACAAAATATTTGAAGAAACCAAAAAAGAATCAATCAAAACAATTGACATGGATATAGAATTTGCTGGATTTTAATTGAATAAGATTGTAGATGTTATTATTGTTGTTAAGTTACAAGTTACAAGTTATAAGTTTCAAGTTATAAGAATTCTTGTATCTCTATTATTGGTCTTGTATCTAACAAACTTTAAATAAAATATAGAATATAGAAAAAAGCTAGAAGATTACTCTTCTAGCTTTTTTTTACTATTCTTTCTTCTAACTTACTTATTGCCTTTAAGTTTATCTAATTTCTTCTTGGCTTCATTCATTTTTGTGATTCATTTTTGTGCTGACTTCAATAATCTTTTGTCTATCAGCATCTGGCGAAGAAACTAGTTTTTCATATTCAGCATAATAATTATTGTATTCTACCTGAGCAGCTTCTATTTCATTAGCTGCACTTACTGAACGATAATCAGGAGCTACAGGGCCTACAGGTGCAGAAACTGGTGCAGAAACAGAACTCGATATTGAGATTGCTCCATCAGTGTAATGGTTATAAATAGCTTCATCGCCCATAGTTACAGAAGAACCACTGGGAGAATTGGCAATTTCTGTATCTTCTGATTTACCAAACAACTTCTTGAAGAATCCTACGATTCTTTGAAGAATCCTACGATTCTAGACCATAATGAAGTCTTTGGCTGAGTTGTCTTTGGCTTAGAGGCATAATTATTAGAAGCAGTTCCATTAAGCATACCAGCAGATGCGAGGTAATTGTAAAGTTCTCTTGAAACTTGATTAGAACCACCGTTAACATATACAAGCAGTTCTTTAAGGGTAACTGTTCCGTAGCTGTTATCAACAAGAATCTTTGCTAGAGCAGCTTTATTCTGAGGATACAACTCTACATATTTTCTGCAGAAATCATATAATGAATAATGTGGAGCGGTTCTGGCGAAAACATCATATGCAGCAGCCTGACCACCTTCTATATCTTTAAAAGAATCATAAAGAGTCTTAGCTACGAAAAGTTCGTTGCGGCACATTTCATCGAATGATTTTCCTTTAAGGAATTCCAATGAATCGGCTCTCTTAAGATCATAAGAGAAAACCATACCATTGTTATTTGCTGCAGCAAAGCCATTAGCCCAGCCTTCAACCCAAGCAGTATTATGGTTTGGCAATACTTCATCAAGATAGTGACGACTGTCAGAACCATAATCGAGGTTTCCGAAATCATAGCTTCTAGGATATGAATTAAGCATTACAACATGACCAAATTCATGAAGGAAAAGGAAAGATTTGCTTGAATCAGTTGCAAAATCATTTACATATCCATAAATATTAAGTTGGTAACTACCATCAGAATTTTTGCAGGAATAAGAATTATTATCACGATCGCTTATAGTAAGGTTGAAATCTTTAGTCAGAGATTTACTGATTGAAGAAGCATATTCATAAATAGTCTTGCCGCTCTGAAGTTTTGTATTCAGATAAGAGCGCCAGGGAGAACCCAGAGGGAGTTCATCTAAACTATTTACTCTATAGGTTCTATAACCTAATTCATTGCCATAACGATCTGTTACGACCTGTTCATATGTCAGATTAAGGTTACCTGCAAATGAAGGGATAGAACAGAAGGTAACCAAAACCATAACAAATAAAAATGTTAAGGATTTGCAAAAGCGATTGTTAAACATAATTATACCTACTTATAAGCTTATATGATTTCTTATGCTAATTATAAAGAAAAAAGAAGCAAACGTCTAGATATATAAAGAATATTTTTTAAATTTTATGTACACAAACAGAATCATAAAACTTAACTTATAAAGAACAAAACTACTTGCTCAAAATAAACTTATAAAGTAGAATCTTATAATTATTTTTATCAGGAGAGATATGATGCGCAAAAATCTCACACTTTTAGCTATTATATTCTGCTTAATCTTTATAGCCAGTGGAGCCTTTGCAATGGTACCTAGAGTTAAATTTCCAGAATGGAATAAAACAAATATAATATTATCTGACTGGGACCCTATTAAAGGGATACTTACCATAACAGTAGAAATAGAAGCGAACAAAATTCCGATAGAAAAGTGTTATTCGCAGCCATATTTACAAAGCAACTTCAACAAACTTCTCTCAAAATATGAAAAAGAGAATATTAAACAGGGTGAAAAAGCCGTTTTTACCCATAAATTAAATATAAAAAATAATTCAGAAAACTGGTTAGAAATGGATGTCAGAGCAAAACCAGATATCGCTGGCATGAAACTTCTGATTAGAAGTGAACACACCAACAATCCTGCTATGCGAGAAATATTAGAAGCAGAAGCAAACAACATTAAATCGCCTGTTTTCATTGGTACATCAATGCCTATTCTGACAAGAGATGATATAGCCTTATCTGCAACTCCTGAACTAGCTTTTACACCTACATTTATAGATAATGGAACCAAATATTATATGTGGACACCTCTTGAAACTGCAGACAATAAAACAACAAATGCAGCCATAAAACTGTTCCTTGAATCTGTAAAAGAAAAGGACGTTAAAAAGATAGAAGCAACCTGCCAAAATCTGATAAAACGTTTTGACACAGATAAAAGAAGTATTGTAGTAAAAAAGAAAACTGAAACAGGTAGCTCAAATAAACAATCATCAGAAAAAGGCAAATCTTCAGCAAATCAAATAAGATTTGCTATTCCTACTAAGACTGTTCTTGAATTTCTGAAAACAGACTTAGTCTGCATGAAAGCTATATTAAACAAGAATCCAGAAGAATTAGAATCAGCTTACAAAGAAATGAAACCAGGCTACCATAAAGCATTCACGGCTTATAATCTTTATGCTCTTTTCAAATCTCTAAAAAAAGATGAAAAGGCTGAAACTTATAAGAAAGAAGCATTAAAAGAACTGCCAGCATGGCCAGCTTTAAAGAATTAAATGTACACCTTTCGCTTTTAAGAAAAAACTGATATAATAAAAAATATTACTATAAGAAATTCCCCAAATTTTGAGGAGTTATAATATGAAATTAGCTAAAAAACAAATATTCTTCATAAGTTTGCTTCTGTCTTTATGCATGTTTTTTGCTCCATTAGCACAAGAACTTTATGCAGAGTCATTATTTTCCAAGTTAAAGACAAAAGTTGGGGAATTCGTCAATAACACCGTTGAAAAATATACTAGCAAAGATTTCTGGATAGATAAAACCACAGATGCAATCACATCTAAAGTTATAGCTCAGCCAGTTAAACTAGCTACAGCAGCACTTGGAATAGCAGTAGGAACTGCCATAGGTGGTCCTGTTGGAGCTACACTAGGAGCCTATTTAGGGAACAAAATAGGTGGTCATCTGTGCAGTATAGTGGGTAAGCCAATTGTTAAAGGGCTGATTAATGAAAAGATAAATAATGGTGGAAAGATAACAGTTAAAACTGTTTTTAATGTAATAAAAGACCTGGATGGTCCTTCAATGGCCTGCAATGTAACAGGTGCAGTAGTAGGAGATATTATAGGAACAGCCATAGGCGGCATAGCAGGGGCTGCAATAACAGCTTGTATAGGTGGCGGTACAATCCTGCCTATAATAGGTACAATAACCTTTGCAAAATTAGGTTCAAAATATGGTCAGAAATTTGGGAACTGGATTGGCAAAAAGATAGGAGAAAGAGCTTTCAATAATACTTATAAAGCTCTTACAGGTATCGACAGAACAGAAGACCAAAGCGCCGGCAAAAGCATATTATTGTCAACTGCAGAAGATATTGCATCAGTAGACAAGCAGGAATTAGTTAGAACCACAACAGGTGAAGTTGTAGGAGATGTTATAGGCAGTGTTATAGGAACTGTTGCAGGAGCCACTCTTTCAGCTGTTACAACAGGTGGAACTTCCACAAAAATGGCTGACATCGGAGAAAAATGGGGTTCAAAAATCGGTACATCAATTGGCAAATGGATAGGAACTACCTTCTTCGATAAGAGCAAAGAAGTCTTGGACAACACTAAAGCCAAGAACCAAACCAATAACACCAATACAGTTACAATTTCTAACTCCAATACCGGTATAGTAACAATTTCAGACAATATACCAGTTTCTGCAAGTCAAGCACCGGTATATTCATCAAATTCAAATTATAATATTGATAATGCAAATGCAGCTTATGAAGCCTACAAAATATCTTATGAGAATTATTCAAAAGCTTTAGAAGATCCGAACTGCACAGCCGAACATCGTACACAAATGCAAAAAGAATATAAAGCCTGTTATGAAATGTATCATAAGATTGTTACAGGCGAACTGAACAAATAAAATAAAACAAGCTATATAAGCAGAGAAAGCACCGTTTATAAAAGCGGTGTTTTTTTATTGTCAAAATAATTAAATTTTTTTAATCGGTACATTGACGGTTGCCAAATAAATTCTTATAATATTGGTAAGAGTAAATATAAGAAGACCAACTGGAGGTCTATAATGAGAAACATAAATAAGATTCTTACTGGTTTCGCACTAGTAGCAACAATGTTCGCTTCAGGTCAAGCTTTATATGCAACCAATATCAATCAAGAAATACTTGAACTGAAGATGAGATATGAAGACGCTTACAAACGTTATACCACAGCCATAAAAGAAGGTACTTCTGCCACATTAAAAGATCTTGGCAGACAGGTAGAACAGGCTAAAGCCAAATACGAAGAAGCCAAAAGACGTCTTACTCCAAGTGAAAAGACTAAAAAGAACTTCAAAGAAGGTGTTGATACTGTAACAGAAAAAGTTTCTGATACTTTTGCATACGGCACTGGCGACACTATCGACACAAGTACAGATAACCGCAATGGCGGTAAGGCTCTTAATCAGTTCGACAATTATTCTGTAAGTATTAATGGGAATAACTACTGTGGTCAGTTCTCTACTGCAATGCTTTTCCAGTATTACGGAATCAATAAAGATGGCAACAAAATTTATAGTGAAACCAATCCAGGTGGTATATTTACTGCACCGTCAACTCTAGTTGAATATTTGAATCTTAACGGTCTTGATGCTAACGAAAAGAACAACGCAAGCTTACAAGACCTAGTAAAGAAACTTGATAGCAATACTCCAGTTCAGTGTCTTGTCAGCACTGAAGATGGCACTCCGCACTGGATTATTGTTTACGGTTATGAAACTGATGAAAGTGGTCATATTACTGGAATCAAAATGAGAGATTCATGGTGGGGAACCAGAGAATCTTACACTATGCCTATTGATAAATTCAAAGCAGCTTGGAAAGACCCAATGGGAACTGGTTTTGCTAGCAATTTCGTAGGTTATTCTAACCTGATGATTGATATCAAAGGCAAAAAGACTCCAGATAAGGCTCCAAGCATTCTTAATGTTAACTTCAGTACTGCAACACAAGACAATATTGCAGGCGGTATCAATGATGTTGTTACTGGTTTCAGAAGTCTCAGACCAACAAAACTTGCTAGCGGTGTTACCAAATGTGTTCTTGGTATTCCTGGCGCTGTTGTAGGAATTGCTGGTACTGGTCTCAAATCAGCTGGTTCAAAAATGGTTGAATGGGGCAAAAAAGAATGGACTGAAGGCGGAGTTGGCGATAAGATAGCAGGTGGTTTGGCAGTAGTTGGTGGTTATGCCTCTCAGGCTGCTGGAGCTGTTGCAAAAGTTGCTGGTAATGCTCTTTCTAGCGTTGCCAACATGGCAGGTAACTTCTTCAATAAACTTGGTTATGTTTTCAGATAATTAACCAATTCAATCGAATACTTGAAAAACACCTCATCAAGATATAAAATCTTAATGAGGTGTTTTTATTTTATCTAGTAATTTAATCAGGGGTAAATAATGGAATCTTTCAGCACAACTATAGTTGTATTTTGGATATTTGCTTCTCTTCTCTGGATAGCAAACATTGCTTTTATAGTTTTAGACGAAAACTGTAAAGACTACAGATGGGCATGGGTATTAGGTGCAACGATATGTGGACCTATAATTCTACTTCCTTATTGGTTTTTAGGCAGAGAACGTTAAGCAATAATGTCTAACAACAATTACAGCCTTGTTTTAGCATTAATAATAACTTTATTATTAAGTCATCTAACAACAAATAATATTTTAGCGAATGATATGAAGACTGGATATAGAGAACCTGAAAAAAAGATTGTAAATATAATTGATACTCCCAATACCCCACAAATGTCTGTGAGTCCTGCTGGCAGCATTGCTTTAATGATTGAATATACCAGCATGCTGACTCTTGAAGATTTAGCTGAACCTCTTGCAAAATTAGCAGGAATACGAATATTAACCAGATTTAACATAAAGAAAAGAAACTATTTTGTTCAAAGTCTCAAAATTCTAGATTTAAAAACCAAAGAATTAAAACCTATAAAGCTTCCAGAAGGAGCAAGATTTGGATTCCCAATCTGGTCACCTGACGGCAAACTCTTTGCAGCTGCCTTATATAAAGCTGGTGGTTCTTCTGTCTGGCTTTTTGATCCAGTAAAAGGAAACGGCAAACAGATATCCCCTGCCCGCTTAAACTCTGTTCTCTATGGCCCATTTTGGTGGAGCAATGATTCAAAGCATATTTATGTTCCTTTATGGCACGAAAAAAGAGGTCATCCACCTGTTGCCCCAGTAATTCCTGAAACACCTGAAATACAAGAAACAGACGGACAAGTCTCTCAAGTTAGAACTTACCAGGACCTGCTACAGTCTGCATATGATGAAAAGCTGTTTGAATATTATGCAACTTCCCAATTATATAAAATTGATGTAAAAACAGGCCGAAGAACAAAATTCGGTTCAGCAGGATTAATCAGCTATATATCAATATCTCCGGATGAAAAATATACAGTAGCAAAAATATTAGAAACACCTTTCTCTCATTCTGTTCCCTCCCACTATTTTGCTCACAGATACGAATTATGGGACAGCAAGGGCAAATTGATAAAAACTCTTGCCCATATTCCAGTTGGCGAAAATATTCCTATAGAAGGTGTAAGGGAAGGTATGAGAAACGTCTTCTGGCAAAGACTTAAACCTTCTACTCTTTGTTGGACAGAAGCGTTAGATGGTGGTGACCCAAACAATAAAGCAGAATATAGAGACGTTTTAAAAGCCTGGGAAGCTCCTTTTGAGGAAACCCCAAGAGAAGTCATTAAACTTCCACAGCGCTATAATGGCTTAGACCATCTTGATAAGCAGGATCTATGCCTTATTTGGGATTACGACAGAGATAATAAATGGCTTCAGGCACGAGTTATAGATATGGCAAAGAATAATATTGCCTCCGAATGTAAAGTATTATTCGGAAGGAACGAACGTGACAACTATAATAATCCAGGTGAACCTGTCTATCAGTATAATTCAAAAGGTGAATCTGTAGCTGTGTTAGAAAACGACCAATGGATTTACTTGATTGGCAAAGGAGCCAGTCCTGAAGGTTTTAAGCCTTTCTTGAGAAAATTCAATATTAAAACAGATGAAACAAAAGAAATATTCAGAGCCGGAATAGATATCTTTGAAAATCCTATTGAGTTCGCAAATCCAGACCACAAAAGCTTTATAACAACTCGAGAAGACAAAGAAACCTCTCCTAATTATTTCATTAGAAGAATAGTCAGAGATAAAGCTCAAGAACCTACTCCATTAACAGATTACGAATCTCCTGTTAAGGAATTGTCAAAAGTAAGAAAAGAACTTATCAAATACGAACGCTTTGATGGTGTGCCTTTAAGCGGAACTCTATACTACCCCATCAATTATGTTCCTGGGAAAAGATACCCTGCTGTAATCTGGGCTTACCCACGAGAATACACAGATATAAAAACAGCTGGTCAGGTAAGAACCTCCACAAATCGTTATACAAGAATAGGCGGTTCTTCAATTCTTTTCTTCCTGCTTCACGGATATATAGTTTTGTACAACGCCGAAATACCTGTAGTCGGTGACCCACTAACCGCCAACGACACCTATGTTCAACAGATTACAGCAGGTGCAGAAGCCGCTGTAAACAAATTAGTAGAACTAGGGGTGGCAGATAGAGATAAAATAGGTGTTGCAGGCCATTCTTACGGAGCCTTTATGGTTGCTAATCTATTGGCTCATACAGATGTTTTTGCAGCAGGAATAGCTAGAAGTGGAGCATACAACAGAACCCTTACCCCATTCGGTTTTCAGGGAGAAAGACGTACATACTGGCAAGCAAGGGATATTTACACCCAGATGTCTCCTTTCTCTCATGCAGACAAGATAAAAACCCCTATCCTTCTAATTCATGGAGAAGATGACCCCAATTCAGGAACTTACCCAATTCAAAGTGAAAGACTATACGCAGCCATAAAAGGTCATGGTGGAACGGCCAGACTTGTTATTCTTCCTCATGAAAGTCATGGCTACGAAGCAAGAGAGTCTATTAAAGTCATGGCTACGAAGCAAGAGAGTCTATTCTTCACGTTCTTGCCGAACAGTTTGACTGGTTCGATAGGTTTGTGAACAAGAAATAGAGCATAGAGCCAAGCGAAGCTTGGCAAGGGGATAGAGCAAAAGGGAGTAAGGGATAATAGCTGTTCACAGTTCATTGTTAAGTGATAAATAGAAATTGAAAATTGTCTGTCTTGAAACTTAAAAAATAAATAGTTACATTTTTTACCCTAAAAAACTTTTAAATATGCTACAATAGCCGATATAAAATTAATAATATTAATTTTGTAGCGACTTCTAGTCGCCTTTACTCTATTATTCTATTG
>ONIU01000158.1 GCA_900317935.1 uncultured bacterium | reverse complement strand
GTTGAAGCACAATATAATTTTAAATTGGCTACCTATTCAATGGGGTTAGACACAGAAGAGGAAGGAACTACTTTTGCTTCTCCTAAAGGGCTATTGGCTATAGTTGTAAAAACTTGTTTGCTTAAAAGTAATGGCAATACTTATAATGATAATGGTTATTTAGAGTATGAGATCGTTTCTTCTGAAGGAAACGATGATAGTGAAACAAATAATACTAAGACAGATACAACTGTCCAAGTAGCGCCAGTTTCGCTTTTCGCTTTAGCGAATCTTCCAACTGTTAGTGATGAACTTATTTGGATGATAGATCGTCATAATTGGATGGTATTAGGTATCGACCCTATTAGTAAAGTTATAGCTTCTAAGATAGAATTTAAAGAAAAAGAGGAAGAACCTCTTCATATAGCAGTACATCCTTCTGGGAAAATATTAGCTGTTCAATGCAAGAAAAAAATATATTTGGTCAATATTGATCCCAAAAGTTTATATAAATGGGATAAAAAAACTATATCACATTCTTCTGATGACTTTGGTACACCCGAAGAAGGTGGAATTGCTTTCAGACCAGATGGAAAAGTTTTATACTTTACTGATAAAACTAATAAAAAACTGTTTTTTTATTCTTTTAATTGTGACGTTGATATTTCAAGTAATTTGTTAAATTGGGATAGAACAGGTTTATCAGATTCTCCCACAGTTTGTGGAAATATTAGTTTTGTTAGCTATGGTGAGAAGTTTTCAAATATTGTAGCAGCTAATGATGGTTATCTTTATATTGCTGCCAGCAATTTTCAAAGTGAAGCTAATAAGGTAAAAGCTGTTTATAAATACCCTATGTATTTCCCGTTTGAAAATGGAAAGTCATACGAGACTATCCAGATTATTAAATCAAACAATGAAATCAAAAAAATAGCAGTTAGCAGTGACGGGCAATATTTACTAAGTATACCTCTAGAAAAAAATACACCAGCAAAAGTCTATGTCACTCAAACCGGAAGTTGTACTAAGAGTATCTCATCTGTTAACGATATTAAAGATGGAATATTTGTTTCTTATTCTGATAAAGATTTATCTTTTAAAGAAGCTTCTTTATTTGTAGTTTTGATTGGGAATCATGATGCACCAGCTCCAAAAATAGGAACAGTAGAAATATCGGGCTTAGGCAATACAAATTGGTATAATTTAAAAAAAGATAAACTAGAAGAAAATGGCAGTCTTATATCTTCTCCTATAGATGGAAAATTAGTCTTTAATTCAAGAATTAAAGATGGTGGAGATAAAGAAAATACGATTTTTTTCTCAGATTTTCTTTATGATGACAAAGATCATGATTTAACTGATGAAGAGGCGGCCATTGGATTAGGACCAAAAGCAAAAGCTATTTTAAAAGCAGAATTTGCTGCCGGAGAACGTAATCTTTTAGCTGTTGCGTTGGAAAATAACGAAATTAAGTATTATAGTTTGAACAGTTACAAAGAGTTAGAAGAAGAAGGATTTGGGGCAAATGGGACAATAACCGGATTAGCTATGAATAATCAGGGTAATATGCTGTTAAGTAGTCATGGTGGTAGTAGAAAAAACGGTACTAGATATAACCATTTTGATCAAACCTCAGAGAATGCAGATACTTCATTAAGTTATTATATGAGAAAGGTAGCTTTTGATAGCAACCCTTTAGAAATGGCATTTGCTCTGAAATATGATATAAACACAGTGAACAATACAATTTCACATGAAGGATTCTTAAATTTTCATAATTCTTCTAGATGGGAAACCATTTCTTCTGATGATGCCTATGACCGCAGAAACTTTTCATTAGCCCCTGAATGGCAAGGCTATGATTTAATAGGAATGCCAAACGGTGGTGCTATGGCATTGTATGGTAAATCTGACGGTTCGTCAATGTTGGAATGGATTGGACGGCGAAATTGGGGTAATGATTCTACTAATATAGGAAAATATAAGCTTTTTGCTAGATGGACAAACATTAAAAATACTAGTTTTGGTAGTTCAAAGGTTGTTCCTAGTTTACCTTTGGAGTCTATTTCTGTTGATAATAATCTTTTATCTTATGCTTCTTTAGATTATTGGAAACTTGATAATTGGGAAGGCAGAATAGCAATAATAAAAGACATACAATTGAATGTTGGAGGAAAAGTTGTTTCTTTAAATTATAAAGCCTGTGGCTGGACGTCATGGTCTACTAGTTATCGTTATTTAACACCTTTATTGTTAGAAAAACAGTCAGACGGGACTTTTTTAATAAAAGATTATGGGAAGTCGTTAAAAATAGCTAATGATTATAAGCCTTCATATGTAACTAAGCCTTCTATTGATTGGCAAATAGATGATGGTTATATAAGAAACAAAGATTATAGATTAGGATTCTGGCATGGCGATGTAGAGTCTAGTGGAGATGGTTATTCGAAAGGACCAGTTCCATATAAAGAAAATAGTAATAATTATTCATATGTTGCTGATTATTATGTTGGTTCTGCCTCTGGAGCTTCTGGTAAAATAAAAGCTTCTATAATAAGAGATCTTTCAACTCCTATTAAGCAAGCACCTTCTTTGAGTGGTAAAAAGAGAAACTATGCTTTAACTTTTAATATTGAAATGCCAGTACAATATGGTTTCCCTCCATTTTTCTCTAATAAAATAGCTATAAGTCCAGATTGTGGAACTTTAGCTATATTAACTTCCAAAACTCCAGAGGATTCAATTCCTACTTTAAATATTTTTGATTTTAATTATTGTAACTATGGACCAGAAACTCAGGTTGAAGGTATGCTTGTTGATTATAGAATTTCTAAATCAGGTGGTTCCGATTGGCCGGAGGAAAATGAATCTGTTTTTATAAAAAAAGTGAAAAATCAAACTCGTTTTGCTCCTTATGGAGATGAGGTAGAGCCTAATATACCGACTTTTGCTTCTGCTACAACAAAATTCGATACATGGAAGTCATTTAATAGTTATCCTGCAAATTATTTAATAAAAGATGGACAACATGCTAAAGATGAAGATAAAATAAATGTTGATAAAGAAGAGTCTAATAAAAGATTTTTTGGTTATTTCAGGCCTGAATTCAATGTAAACTATCTGCAAACCTATGCTTCTGAAGATATAAGATTCTTTTTTAATGGAATTTTTTTATCTGGAAAAAAAGCAAGTGATTCTTTGTTATCGCCAATTAATTTTAATATATTAGATAAGGCTTCAACTTTATTTCAAATGGATGAAGCCTGCGATGGCGGCGGCTCTTCTACTGATATTTTAGGATCAAATCTCTTTGTCGCAGCAAATTCCACTGATTTGAGTAATATCACTAATGATACAGAAGGGGAAACACCAGATTCAGACCCAATAAATAATTATTATAAGATAAAACCAAATAAATCTTTTGATTATATAAATAGTTCTCATACCTATATATTAAAAAATCAGCCTTCATTCATAAATTCGTATCTTGTCAAAAATACTAAAGATCAAGGAATTAATATGGATTATGCAAATATGGTTTTTTCAAGAGACAGGGCAAAGCCAGTTCTCTTTTTAAAAGGACAAAACAAAGTATTTGCTTTATATAATAATAAATTTAGAATGTTTAGCCCTGGAGACGGAAATAATTCTAAAGATATTGTTATATCAGAAGATGGACAAAAATTAGTATTTGGAAGAGACAACAAAATAAAAGTTTATAATATCTCAAATCCAACAGATACTTTTTTTGCAAATAGTTCTAAGGATTTTAGCGAAGATGATAAAGCATATTTAGGTACTATTGCCACAATTGAAACAGCATATAATCCAATTTATTTGGCAGCAAAACCCTTTATTTCATTTAGTTCTTCAAAAATAGGTGGTGAATATACCCCGTTAGCAGCAACTAATTCTTTTAAAATATCATCAAATGCTGCAGCAGTTGCTTCTGGTGGCATATATATTATTAAAACAGAGGATGATAGTATTGTCTTTTATAACCCTTTGTCCAATAAATTTGAACTAAAGGGTAATTCTAAATTGAATATGAATTCATCTGCACTTACTTCTTATGATGATACCCTTTATATGTTTGGAAATGCAGCAGTCGGGAGTGAAGTGTTAAGCGGTAGAGTTCAATCCTATGATGTAATTTCAGATAAAGCGATATCCTCAAAAGTAGAGTCAGGGTATAAATATAATGATGAATATCTAGTTAATTATGGGCTTAAGTCTGTTGATCCTTTTGGATATAGTCAACCAGACAATATAAAAGATAATATCGAAGATCATATCAAAGAAACTCGTATATTTAATTCTGATCATGCTTTTTATTATGATAGTGAGCATTTTTCCGGAAATGAAGCAGAAGATACTTCTACGGCAAGTCCTTCTATTGATATTAAATTCAAAGTTCCTCTAACTGTTAATAAAATCAAATTTTCAAATTACTTTTCTACTACTGCGTATAGCGTAGGTTTAATTGGAGGAATTGATGCTTTTTCTCTTAGTGGTTCTGATTCAGACTGTTCTCTGACATCTAATACTTGGCCTCTTAGTTCGGAATGGGATCCATTATATGATTCTTATGAAGCGGTTGGCTATATATCTCAGCATAATTCTTCTTATGACTCAAGTTGTTTTGTTACTACTATTCCCGAAGGTTGTTATAAGTATTATAGGTTTAGTCCATTGTCTGTTACTAATGCTAGCACTGGTAACCATGAAATCTGTTCTCAATCATATAGAGGTACAATTAGTCTTATTCAGCTTTGGCGAACCGGGGTAAAAAGACTTACTCCTGCTATAGGGAGTTGTCCAACTAAGGCTTTAAATCAGTCTAGTATAACCTGGAATATTCCTGATACAACCAATAAATCAACTATGACTTGGAGTACATACACCGGAGGTAGTGCAAGTGATATGCATTTGAATGATGTCTTTATAAATAATATGGTAGATAATAATAATATAATTAAAAATAATCCAGCAAAATCCAGTTATGTAGAAGGATGGCAAAGCAATGTTTCTATTCCATGGATTAAAATAGCTTTTACCGAGCCTGAAGTTATTACTGTGGTCAGATATGCCAATGCTGATGATAGTCAATATTTAACAAAATTTAAATTTTATGGTTTAAAATCAACGTCTTCTGAAAGAGTTCCTGGAAATACAAATTGGGAGGACGACTGGGATTTATTGCCTTTTTCAGATAATACAAATGAGTTTAATGGTCCTATTATTACTGAAACTTTTATTACGGCAGAACTTAATAATAATAAGAAATATAATAAATATTTATTTGTAGTTACAGGGAAAAGTGATACTACTTTGAGGTTAACGGGATTTGAAGTTTTTACCTCCCCTGTTTCTGATGCTGCCTTAGATAATTATTTGACTCCGATGTTAAATGATAATACTAATGAAGTCGCAGTAGGCAATAGTGCAGCCTGTATGACTCCTTATGGAATTGTTGTTAATGGCGGTTTCGATGGGTCTGCAAATGCAACGACAACAACCCTGCTTTACTGGCCTCATGCTATAAACAAATATGATGGGAATTTCTATCAATATGGAATTTCTAGAAGTCTTCCAAATTTACTATGTAGAAGAGGGAATCATGCTCTTGTTTGGCACAAAGGTAAAATTTATGCAATAGGAGGGCGTCTAAACACTCTTCCTGATAATTATGTATATAATGGGGTTTTATCAGGAGCATCTTCTAAGAATATCGCTTTTATTGAATGTTTGGATTATAACAGCAACATGATTTGGACTAATGCTAATGTTGATAATTCGACTCCGCCTAATCCATCTAATGCATCTTATACTTTCTCTCCAAGAGACGACATTAGCAATCTTTATCGATATAATCACGGGGCTTGCAGTTTTGGCGATGAAATTTTTATTTTTGGTGGGCAAAAAGGAACTTCAACTAATGACCT
>ONIU01000230.1 GCA_900317935.1 uncultured bacterium | reverse complement strand
CCACAAAAAAGATTGAAAGTTTCCGAAAAGGAAAATGCGATTCAACAAAACTTAGCTAACAAACAGCCTCTGAAGCAATTCAGAGGCTGTTTTATTTTATTTTTTATATATTGTTTATTTATAATTGTTTTATAATATGATTTTAGAACATTCTTAGTTTTTTAAGGTGGGAAAACATGAAAAAAATAATTTGTCTATTTCTAATGTTGTCTATTACGAGTATTTCGTATGGTGTAATGCCTATGAAATTCAAAACAGAAAAAGATCGTATGGTACATGACAAATTATTTCGGCTTTATCCTTCTTATTTAGACATAGAAAAAATGGCCAACATTGCTTATTCCATTAATAAAGATAATATAGAAGACAATCTGATTTTAAATGATGATTATTTAATCAGATTTGCAAAAGCATTTGTTCACCAAGTTAGATATTTTGATAGATTTAAAACTCTACAAACAGCAACAGGCAGTGTTAAATTATATCCTGCTTCGTTAATTGATGAAGTTTGCGAACAATATTTTAATAGAAAACCTTCCAACCCATTTGAAGGTCTTTGTGAATATATTGAGAATACAGAATTACCTATCACAAATGGCATAGTTACTTATAATAGAATAATGCATAGAGATTATGATTTTGACAATGATATATTGAACTATAGTGGTTTGGTTTTACAGTCATCTGTTGATAATTATAAATTTGATACTTTCTATTTATTTCATGACAAAAATAAAGCAACCTGTGAATACGCATTTGAGTGTAAATTAAAACTGTTTAAAACAACAAAGAGATACTATAGGGGATGGTTTTCCTATAGCAAACATAAAATAACAGACAGCGAAAAGCAGGAATTTGAAGAATATAAAAAGAGAACTCTCTCGTCTCGCTAAACGATAATTGAATAAAGTTTAATAATTTTGACGATATTGACGAAGGCGAGAGGAAAAACCTCTACGAGACAAGCCGAAGCCAGTCACAAAGATTGAAAGTTTCCGAAAAGGAAAATTGCGATTCTACCAAAACTTAGCTAACAAACCGCCTCTGAAGCAATTCAGAGGCGGTTTTGTTTTAGCTTGATTTATTATTGTTTTAGTTTTTATAATTTTATTTACTTGTTTTTAGGTTAGACTAAGCTTTTAAAGAAGGTTAATAAATATGAATGATAGTTCTAAAGTAGCAGAGAAAAAACAGTTTACAGTGAAAACCAGTTTTTTTAACTATAGAAATCGTATGTCTAAGTTTGTAATAGATTTGATTAACAGTAATAATCCTATTCATGTGCTGAACGACAAGTATATGGAATATGAAGCCTACAGACTTGATATTAATGTCGAAGAAATTAAGGAAAACAATGACGTTGGGCTAATCACTTCTTATACCGATGACTTACGTGAACTTGCAGAAAGTATGGCTAATATTTATAAAGAAATGCTTGTTACTGTATTCGAAGGGGAAAGCCTATCTAAAGACTTAGAAAAAAAAATTGAATCTTCTTTGATAAAACCGACTATTTCTTGGCATGCTAAGGGGATGACAGGAAACAGATTAGATGGAAAATTTATTAAAATTGAATCTAACAGCAAAAAATATACTTTAATAAAACTTAATCTAGATAGTGCTAGAAGGCTTTTTACATTGGCAACAAAGGAATTTTTAGACGCCTTCGATACTTTTACATATAAGACCCCTTCAGGTTACAACTACTTCGGAAAATGTGAGAGATGCGGTCAGTATTTTTCAAAAATACGTTCCAGTCAGAAATTTTGCGGGACAAGATGTAAAAACGCTACTGGACAAGCTGTTTTTAGAAGCCATAATATGAAAAATTAATAATAGTTAAGTAATCTTTATTTATTTTTAGAGATTTAATTCTATTTACATTGCTAAGTAAAGTCTTTTATTGTATAATTATAGTTATATAGGAGGATTATTAGCAAAAAAAAAACAAAACTTCGTAAGCAAGTAAAAGCATCGAGGTTTTGTTGAAAAATCTTAAGTAAATTAAGATTAAATGCTAAAAGAGAATATAAACATTTACTTAAGATAAATCAACAAAAATCTCCTGCTTTTATATCAAATTTTTTTAAAGGAGATAATTCTATGCGTAAAAAATTGGTTGATGATATTGCAAATCTGGCTGTTTATAAACTTGCTAATGCTAGTTTGCCTTCCGAAAAACTGTATAGACCAGAAAATGGATATATTTATAGTCTTATTTTTTCATATATTGCAATGTTCTTATTTAATATCTTTCCTGATTTTTTTGATAGTGAAGAAATACTCAATGCCGCAAGGATTGAATTTGATAAAAAACTTGATAGGTCAAATAGTATCATGGAGAAAGATGCTAATAGACGCATAAATAGATTAAAGAGCGTATTACATATGAAAGACGGCGAAGGAGTTTGGGTTCACGCTATCAGAACAGGTGAATTTGATAGAAAAACAGGTAAATATAAGAATTTGTTAAATAAAGATAAAATAATAGATTTAATGAAGAGTTATGTTGACGATTCTGGAAAAGCTAAAGTTGTAGCACCTGCTTATCTTGTTGGAACGAACCAACAAATAAATGCAGAAACAAATTCTTTTGGCAGAAATGTTGTTCAAGGTAGTTCTGCTAATCTACCCAAGGGTTCTATTATAAATCCAGATGGTACTGTTACGGCACCATTTTTTAATCAAGAACCAATAGCTACAGCATCAAATACAAGAAGTATTGACTCAGAAGATAAAGTTAAAAGTCTAATAAACGATAAATTCTATAAAAAAACGGTTCATGATTCTCTTCCTAAAACTCAAGATGGGTTAAAGACACCATGGGATGTATGTGTAGAGCCATACCGATCTGGTAGGTATGGTGGAGTTGGGTTTATAGCATCTGATGATAATGTAGTCGGGCAAATTAAAGGAGATATAAATCAGCTAAAAAAGAAAGAAAAGTTTCCTGAATTTAGAGTTACTCCGACAATACATGAAAATAAAACAATGACAACTGGTTATATAAAAGGTATTCCTTTCTATTCTGTTGGAAATAAACCTCCAACAGTTGAAGAGTTAGAACTTATAAAAATGTTAAAAGCAGTATTCCCAAATATTATGCCTATAAAAGATAAAGATTTGGAAATTATAAATAAATATGTTCCTAGTAGCGATTTGAGAAGTCTTAGAAATCTATTGCCAAATCAATATCGTAATAAATTGAACAATATGGTATTAAAATCTTGTAGAAGAGTAGATAAGTCAGAGTTATTACAAAAGTTATTGAAGAGTCTTTTTGGAAAATAAAGATTTTAAACTGCTTGTCTTTAAATAAGGTGGATTTATTATTATGTAATATATCCACCTTCTTTTATATAGAGGTAACCATAGACTTCTATCAACCTTGCTTCTAGTTCGTCAGAATCTATTGCCTGCCAATTTGGATATTTTTTACGAACACCAAACCTTGATAACAAATCAATAATTCTTTGTTCACAAAGATAAATAATATCTGGAAATTTATATTGATAATCTAACATTTTTTTTAAAACTTCTTCTCGTATAGAAGGTTCTTCTAAGTTCAGCCATTTCCAATACTTATCTGTTTCTTCTAAGAATTTATAATCAATTTCACCAGTTTCATCATTCTGCAAATCCTCTATAAAATCTGGATTACAAATTTTTGAGGAAGTAACTATAAAACGGCAACACATTCC
>ONIU01000295.1 GCA_900317935.1 uncultured bacterium | reverse complement strand
ATTTCTTGGGGGCAGATCTTGTTGGTGGAAATGAAGATGCTCCCCCAAAGCTTTGCTGTTGGGGGAGCTGGCAGCCGTTAGGCTGACTGAAGGGGTCTTCCCTATGCTCTTCGCTCTGTGCTCTAAACTCTTCAGTAAGTTTGCCTTGTATTGCTAGTTGTAAAATAGAATTCTTTAATTGATCAGGTGTCATATTTTTATTCGTTAAATTTGTCTTTTAATACTCTTAATTGATTTCTCTTATTATATATAACATTCAAGATATAGACAATTTTCTTTTCTTCATCAATTCTATAGTAAATATAAAAATTGTTTACTACAAACCTATGTATTTTTAAAGAATAAAAAGGCTCATCTTGAATTATCTTATATTTTTTAGGAAAGTGCTTTAAATCTTTTATTCCTTTTTTGATTTCCCGTATATAATTAATAGCTGTTTGAGGAGCTAATAGAACCTTTGCAATATAATCACCTAGTTCTATCAAATCTTCCTCAGAATCTGGTGTCATTATGATTTCATAGGAAATCATTTATTAAACCTGCTTTCTAAATCGTCAAAGACTTCTTCAAAAGGTCTACCTTTACCTTCAAGAGATTGTTTGTAACTATGCTGAATTTTTGCATTTAGTTCAGATTCCGTGAAATCATCTAAAGTTTTAGGTTCACTAGGAATTGTTAAAGAAAATGGAATTCCTTTTTTATAAATTATTTGTCTATATAGTGAATTTATTAGCACAGAAACAGGTATTCCAAGCTTTTGTAATATGGATTCTGCTTCAACTTTTAAATCATTTTCAACTCGAACGCTTAAAGTTGCATTTTTCATAACTATCACCCCTTTTATAATTATTTTATATGATTGTAATGCTAATTACAATACAAATTTGAATATGTTGACAATTTCAATGTTTTATCAAATTGGCTAAACATTGTTTAGCCAATTGTAATAATAATTAATTCTTATTAATACGCTTTCGCTAAACTAGGTTTGCTCTAGTTCGGTTACCACTCAGATTACGCAATGCTTTGCATTGCTCCCCCCTCAGTCTCGCTTTGCTCGACAGCTCCCCCGCATAGCTGGGGAGCATCTAATCAATGCTCTCCTAAAGCCTGTTTTATATCTGATAAAACACGGTCGATGCTGGCGTTTAGAGAAGCTCGTTGTTCCTGATATTGCTGGATAAGGTCTATTGGAGCAAGAATTTCTTCTTCTTTGTGAGGGAAACCACATTGATCAAGATTATAGCCTAAGTCTTCGGTCAATTCTTTGTAAGTGTATTTCTTTGATTTATAAAAATCATCAATAAGAATTTCCTGACGATTTTCCCACCAGTCTGTTACAGGCTGAAAATGTTCTATCTGCATTGGTTTTGTTTTGCTGAAATGCTTATAGCCATCAGGCATATCTAAGCGATAGAACCAAGTTTCTACTGTTTTCCCTGTATTTTCAAAGAAAAGTATATTTGTTGTAATGCCTGTATATGGAGAAAAAACACTGCCAGGCATACGAATAATAGTATGGAGATTAAATTCGGATAAAAGTTTCTTTTTAATAGAAAGCTTGGCGTTATCTGTTCCGAATAGAAAACCGTCTGGAAGAATTACGGCAGCTCGACCATTTTTCTTTAAACGATACATTATTACCGACATAAATAGGTCGGCAGTTTCACTAGATGCCAAATCTGTGGGGAAATGGTTTTTTACTTCAGCTTTTTCTGAACCGCCATAGGGTGGATTCATAAGAATGACATCAACTTTATCTTTTTCTGTATAATCTAAAACGTCTTTTAACAGAGTATTTCCATGAAATACCTGTGGAACATCCAAATCATGCAGAAGCATATTAGTTATGCAAAGCATGTAAGGGAACTGTTTCTTTTCTATTCCATAAATGGAATTATTGTATAATCTTCTGTCATCAGTTGTTTTAACTTGCTTTTGCAATTCTTTGAGCCAAGAGGTAATGAAACCGCCTGTTCCACAGGCATAGTCAGACATGGTTTCTCTATTTTGGGCTTAATCATTTTTGCCATAAAATCTGTTACAGCACGAGGAGTATAGAATTCGCTTGCAGAGCCAGCGCTTTGAAGTTCCTTCAAAATAGATTCGTAAATATCGCCAAAAGCATGAATTTCATTGTAATCGCTAAAATCAAGTTCATCGATTATGTTTAAAACCTGTCTTAAAAGAACACCGTCTTTCATGTAGTTATTGGCATCTGAAAAAGTAGACTGAACTATGGCTTTGTTTATTGGGGTTGAAGAATCGACTTTTATTCCTGGAATGTTATTACCGTCAAAATCTTTTGCGTTATGCTCTGAAGAATAACAATTCTACTTTACTATTTTATTTTTTTGTTTTATTTTTATTATAGTTTTTTATGTCTAATTTCAAAGGAGGTTTATAATGGATTTTGCTCAAATATCAATAAATAAAACAGAAGTTCCACAATCTGCTTTAGATATTGATGTAAAAACAAGATCTAATTTATTTTCTTGGAATGGACAGTTTTCTCCTCAGTTTGTAGAAGCTTTACTAAATAAATACTCTTCTAAAGATGATTTCGTT
>ONIU01000143.1 GCA_900317935.1 uncultured bacterium | reverse complement strand
CTTTTAGATATATAAACTGAAAGAAATTTATTACTTTTATCTGTCTTGGAGTCTATTTACAGATTTTCTTATCACCATCATCAACCTCAACATCCTCTCTGACAAGCTGAAATATGTTCTGTTGGATATTGAGGCGTTTTTGAGACTTATTATCGGAGAAGAGTAAGTCGTTCTAAAGGCTTCTCCTTGCCCCAAAGCACTAGTTGTATTAACAACTAGTGCTTTGGGGTAAATTATCTATTAGTCTGTATTTCTTCTTGTGCTCCTTCAATGAAATCTCTAATATTGTATTCATCACATATTTTTTTATGATTATTAGCATACCTCCATAAACAATCAATAAATTCTTGACTTTGTGTTTCTCTTGCAACTTCTTCAAAGATTTCACTAAACCAAGAAAATTCATCATCGTTACATTCAGTATCTATGTAATGAATAGTTGAAACAATATCTTCTGAAAGAACTTTTATAAGTTCTTTCCAACATTTTTCAATACCGTAATCCCATTCATCTTGAGTTTCAACAAATAATCTTTCTCTTTCTTTTATTAATTCCTTTAATCTTTTAATGTTCAGCATTAGCTTCTCCTTTATATAAAAATACTAGTTGTAGCTACAACTAGTATTTTTAATAAATTATTTACTGTTTTTTATTTCTGCTTGAGCGAACTCAATGCTACCTCGTATATTGCAGTCTTCATGAACTTTTGGGTGATTATCGGCATATTTTATTAAACAGTCTACAAATTCTTGACTTTGTGTTTCTTTTGCCACAAAATCGAAAACTTCACTCATCCAACAATATTCATACTCACTACAATCTGTTTCTATGTAATGAATAGTAGAATCAATATCTTCTGAAAGAACTTTAGTTAGTTCTTTCCAGCATTTTTCAACTCCATGATACCATTCATCATCAGTTTTATTGCGTTCTTCGATGATTTCTTTCATTCGTTTTATGTTAAGCATTTATTTTCTCCTTTTATTGGTAGGTTGATTGCTATCAGGAAAAATTGTTGCTATTTTTCCATAAGTTCTGATTATCCCAACACGAACACCTTTCCACATTCCCCATACCGTTACCCCATCTTTGACATGGCGATTACCTTTTAAAGATGCAACATGCTCACCAGCATGTTTTATATCTTTGATAGTCCAATCTTTTGGAAACCAAGCTTGATTAGTGCCACTTTGTTTTCTCTTAGCTTGATGGTTTGGAACATATCCTACTCTTACACCATTTGGGTAAGTCTTGACAATATGATATTCAATACCATACTTTTTAAGTTCATTCATACCAGTCTGTCCATGACCACCACTAGCTAGACGAAATCCCTTTGAACCACGAACATATTTTCCTTCGTTTGAATGAACAATAGCAAAATGACTAGGAGAAGTACCAGAGCCTTTAGTGTTCAAATATCTTCCAGATTTACTCGTACCCATTACCAGTCACTTCCCTTCTTTGTAGAAGTCCAATCACTGTAATTAATGAAACGAGTCTTATCTCTTAAACCCTCAAAAACATCATTCGGCATAGCTCCATAAACTAAAACAATTATTGGTTCTAATTCATTAAGCATTTCAATTAGACCTGACCTAAATTGAAATCTTTCTTCTTTGCTTTTCACGCAACCATAAGTACCAACAGAAACAATACTTCCTTTTGGTAAACCTAGAAAAGCAAATTTCTCTGGTAATTCGATAGTTGTATAGCTACGTTCATCCCCCCAGCGAACATTGGGGATAACATACAATCCATTTTTCTGAAAGTAATGACCAATCGCCCTGCTTCTATAAACATTACCAATCTGAGCACTTAAAGGCATATCTATATATAAAGAGCAATCTAGTGTTACAACACCAGGAAACCTATTCAGATCATTAATGTATTTATCAGGATTTCTAAGAACATCAGCGAACTCTATATCGTGTTCGTAAAATACAACATGTTCGCTATTGTCTTCACTTCCGTTTCTTACAGAAAAAGGTATCATTCCAGTAGGTATAATAATCTTTTCTGGTCTTTCAATTCTTGGAATCTCTAATGTTCCATCGAAAGAAGCGCTTTCAACTAATTCTGAGTTGAAACCATCGTCTATTATAGCTTTCTGTTTTTTAGCCATAATATCCTCACTTTCCCTTGCGAAAATGCAAGAAAGTAAAGCCAATTAGAAAATTGACTAATTGTGGAAATTATGCTAAAAACAAATTGTTCTGGGATATGTTTTATAGCATATTCCACTAGTTTTAAGCAATCAGTCTCTGTTGCCGCAGAGACTGATTGCTACTTATAAATTATCAATTAACTAGTAGTTACAAAAATTTAAATAAAATTTTTCTCTTTTGTTTAAATAATACAACGTGGTAAATTAAAAGTCAATATACCACAAAAATGTATTCTTATTTTTTTGCTCTAATTTTTCTCATACTGCCTACTTTTGAGCATTCTAAACTACAATATTCTTTATCTTTTCTGTTTTTATGAAACAACCTGTCACATATTGGACATAAATCAATATACTTAAATCCTTCACCTTTAAGTATAAAATTTGATATATCGTTTTCATCACGTTCTTTAAAGCTTTTTATTACATCATTACATAGTAATTCACAACCATTATATTCATCTTCTTCTTTAAAAAATATTTCATTAATTTCTTCTATACTTTCTTTTTCATTGAATAATTTATCTATTTGATATGGTTGTATGGTAGGACTTCTATCATCGTCAAAAACAAATTCATTGTAATCGAAAACAGTCCATAAACATTCTGTAACTGCAAATGAACATACCTTTTTAATAATTTTCTCATAAGAATAACAATAATTTTCTGTTAAATATGTCCTACAACGAGCTATTCCTTTCCACTTAAGATAACGAATTTTATTATTATAGTTTAAATAGTCTTCTAATTCTTTTTCATATTCTTTTGCGTTTTTATTATTGCTGTTGTTCATCTTAAAAGGGGTTTTTAAAAGCCAATTTAAATAATTTATTAAATCATTTGGTATAGAATCTATTTGTTGATAACCCATAACAAATCTGTCATCTATTATTTTGGTATTGTGTAAATCAATACATTTGTTTCTCAAATTAATAAATGAAGTTTTGATTTCGGAATCTTTTAATTTAACTAGTTCTGCAATTTCTTCTTTGTTTTTTTGAAGAGTTTTTTCTAATTTATTATTATCATTTGAAGAAAAAATAATTTCTTTTATTGCTTTGCTATTGGTTTTTATAATTTTATTAATCTTTTTATCAACTTCATAATCAGCATTTATAAAAGGTAACACATAATCAATAATAAAATTAGCAGCATCTTTTTCATTATTAAAATACATTTGTTTTCCTCTTTTATATAAAAATTTAAAAGTATTTCAAATGTAATGAAATACAGAAGAGAAAAACTACTTTTAATAACTACTTTTACTATCTGTTGATTCTTATATTAGCATAAATTAAATTACTAGTCTAAGAAATTTATTTAGAGATTTTCAATACAAATCCGACTTCTTGGTGTTGCAGTCTTTGTAAAGCATTTGGCAGTTTTTTGGAACAGTTTCGCCGCCTTTACTCCAAGGTTTTATATGGTCGCCAGCCATATCTTTATAATCAAAATACTGTTTACATACGGGGCAAATCCCGTTCTGTCGACTGTAAGCAGAAACATTATAGCCTTTGGCAAAAGCTTTGAACTTAACTGTTGGTGATTTAATTGGCGATTTCGGAAACAAAGAAAACCTAACCGAAGCTGATAAAAAATTTATTGCTCTTCCCAATAATAAAAAGCAGTTACTTTTAAAAATACTGCAAGATATAGAAGAAGGATTATAGTCATATTTGATTTAAACGCTTTAGAGATATTCCATAAGAACCCAAAGAGCATAACATCATCAACCTCAACATCCTCTCCGATGAGCTGAAATACATTTTGTTAGATATAGAAGCGTTTTTGCGTCTTATTATCGGTGAAGAGTGAGAAGAGACTTTCAGCCTTTTTTAGAGAGAAGAGTTTAGAGATTAGGGGATTATTTTAGTTTGTGTTAATGCAAAAGTCTCAGCTATAATTGTCATTGCGAGCCGAAGAAGCTCCCCCACGAAGTGACTGAGGGGGTTGCAGTGCAAAGCATTGCAGTAGCGTGGCAATCTATATCTGTTTTTTTATTCAATAATTAAACTGTCCAATCTTCAACGATAAGTTTTGAAACTCTTTTAAATTCTCTTATATTGTTTGTAACTAAGGTTAAGTCTAATGAACGTGCATGAGCTGCAATCTGGGTGTCTAAAGGACCTATTGGTTGACCAGCTTTTTCTAATTCTGTTCTAACTATTCCATATTCCTCAGCTGCTTGGGAGTCAAATGGCTTAATCTCTATGTTAGAAAGAAATAGAGTTAAGGCAATACGGTTTTTCATTTTTGCCTGACTCTTTTCAACTCCATAGGAAAGTTCTGCAAAAGTAATAGATGATATACAGATATCATTTGATTTAAGTTTTAAAAACTTATTAATAACCTTATCTGGTTTGTGTTTTATTATGAAGATACAAATATTTGTATCTAGCATATATTTCATAAAGACTCTCTCTTTTCTTGGTAATTTTGAGATCTTCCATCTGCCATAAAATCATCTGAAAAAAGATCTAAGCTTTGTTTAAAAGCTTTCCATTCTTCGTTTTTGGGCATAAGCAAAACGATATCACCAATTTTATTTATTATAATTTCATCTTCTTTAAATCTGTATTCTTTTGGCAGTCTTACAGCCTGACTTCTGCCATTTTCAAATATTTTTGCCGTAGCCATAAACCAATACCTCCCATATACTAAAGTATATATCAAGATATATATCATTGTAAAGATTCTTGGTTTTAAATTTCAACAATAACTACAATGACTACCAACTACAATAAAAACACTATTATTGCTTCTTATCCGTTTTGAAGCCTATCTGCGGCTTTTTCGGCGGATGTTGTATCATCATTCCATTTATTGTTTGCATTATTACATCAATACTATTTTTTAATTCTTTTGTTTCTCTTCCTAGACTTTTAGAAGTTTTTTCTAGTTCTGTAAGTCTTCTAGCAAGATCTTCATTGGTCATAGCCATCTGACGTATTTTTACAAAGGCTTCTATGACTAGTATGCTGACTTCAATTGCTCTATCTGTCTTTAAAACATTAGCAAGCATTAAAGCTCCATGTTCTGTAAATGCTTTTACAGGCTTTCTTCTGCCGCCATAACTTGATGTCGCATTTTGCGACTTCAAGATTTTAGATTCTTCTTCTTTGGTTAGTTCAAACATAAAGCTTTCTGGGAAACGTTTTTGATTTCGTTTAACTTGTTCGTTGAGTCGTCTTGTTTCAACTCCATAAAGATCAGCTAAGTCAGAGTCGAGCATTACGTTTTTGTCTCTGAATCTATAAATGTTTTTTTCTATGTTTCCTACAAATATTATTTCTTTCTCACTCATATTTTTCTCCAATAAACTGAGTAAGTTCTAATTTTAATTAAAGCTATTGAAAGGGAAGCACCTAGAATAATGATGATATGGACAGCAAGAATCTCCTATTAAGAGATGTTCTATTTTAAAATATAAATTTGTTAAAAAATTATCGTGATAATAGGTCTTGATATCGGTATATTCTGCCCAAAAATGTCTTTCGCCATGTAAGGCAGATGTTAGTATGTTATTGCCGTATTTATCTTTTATGTTTGGGTCAGCTCCTGCTTTTATAAGCATATATGAAATCAGACTAAATCCATTTGAACTTGTTGCTGTTGATAAGGCAGTATCACCATCATTATTTTTCTCATTAACTTTTGCCCCCGCCTTTAACAAAAGTTCTATTACTTTTGGCTCATTATGGGTGCAAGCTTTTATTAAAGCAGTATTTCCATTGTTATCCTTAGCATTTACATCTATTTTTTTATTTATTAAAAATTCTATAATATCATAGTTTAAATAGCATCTGTCGTAATACCAGTAGCAACAAAGCAATAAGGCATTTTCTCCGTTTTTATTTTTTTGATTAATATTATATTTATTCCTTTCAAAAAGGTATTTTGCTAATTCTAAATTATTATCTTCAATGGCCAACATAAAATCTGTGTTATTGTTTTCATCAATATAACAAGCAGTATCTTTTTCAAATAGAGTTTTTTTATTTTCTGTTATCCTTGAATATACTAAATCCATATAGAATATTCTTTTAGCCTCTTTGCTATCTTCATCTATTTGAGGGTTTTCATGTTCATGTTCTAACTCATCAGATATATGAATATCTACAAATTCATTATAAAAGTAAGTAAACAACAAAAGAAAAAACAAAGGTAGGAAATCAATGAAATTTAGACTTTTATCCATAATAACTCCTAACATTAAAATAATTGAATAGGCAAATTTTGTTTTTATGAATAATTAGGTATAATTAACCTAAAATAAACATAAGAAAACGAACTTGTCTAAGTTGATATTTATAATGCTTAGGAATCAAAAGTTTATTATACAAACATACAAAAGTAAAAAGCTTACCTAAGCAACAAAGCAGGATGCTTTGTGGAAATAAATGTTACTAGAAATTTTCTTGTAACTAAAATTTTTATAGCTAAATAATTTATTTTTGTCAATCCAGTTTTTTTATAGATTAGGGAATTGTTTTAGGTTTGCTTCAAGTCTTCGGACTTCTAATCGCTTCTCTTAAAAGAGAAGCGTTTTTATTGTAATTTGTTTTTGTTGTTTTTATTGTTATTAGATAGTTTGAAAAATAACGAATATTGCTAATAATCATTATCTTACTAGCCTTCGTTTTAACAATAACTACAATTAGCGGTATTCGCACTGACACTGGCCAATATTTACGGTGTTCCTGTTGGCGAAGGCATACTTTTGTCTATGATTGTATCCATTGTCGTGCTTTCGATGGGTGCACCTGGCATACCAGGTGCTGGTCTTATCTGTCTTTCCGTATTGCTTACGCAGATGAACGT